>CALBLG010000261.1 GCA_937895975.1 uncultured Slackia sp. | reverse complement strand
CGGGGCGATGTCAGGCTGTCGCGAGAATCCGGCCCATATTCGATCACCGAATCGGGCGAGAAGCGCGCCACGAAGCTGCTTTCGCGAATATCGAAGGCAAATGCCGCAGCGCTCCCGCGGGCGCTGCGCACGCAAAACGCGAGCGATGCGATCGAGTTTGCCGCCTATCTTTTTCCTATCGAGCTCGCCCCAACCCCGTCAAGCGCGCCGTCCGGCCAGATTTCCGGGACTTCAACAATCGCGGCGGGAGCGTCTCCGGCCGATCGCGCCCGGTCGCTTTCCAAATTGTATGTCTCGCTGGCCGCGGCGTTCACGTACCCCGACAGGCAACAGGCCGCAGAGCTAACTTCGGCCGAGCAAATCGAGAAGTGCCAGCTTCTTGTCGTTGGCGCAGGACATGCCGCCGGAATCCCCGCGCCCATCTGCGAGCGCTTCAAGCGATGGTCAGACAAAGACGAAGATGCACGCATCGATGGCTTGCGCCAGGAATTCACCCGGCTGTTCTACACCTACCCCTTAAGGATAAGACTCTGCGGCAGCGACTGGGTGAAGGCGAACAGGACTCAATTCTCGATCAACCGCGGCGAACGCGCGGCAGTCGGGCTTGAGTACCGAAAACTCGGGCTCAAAAACCAGCGCGACACGAACGAGCCGTTCGACAGCTTGGTAAGCGAGCTGGATTTCCTGTCGTACCTCGCCTTCTCCGAAGCACGCTCCATGCAGTTCGGCGATGCCGGAAGCGCGCACGAATGGGAGCGCTTGCGGTCAAAATTCGGAACCCACCACTTCAACGAGCTCGCTCAAGGCGTCGCGGCCAAAATAGCCGAAGAGACAGACAACGCGTTTCTGGCCTTCTATGCAGCAATGCTCGGCATAGCGGCATCGTTGACATGAGCGCGCTCAATGCTTTGGGCGTTTCGTGCGGCTTTCCGACAACATGCAGTGCCCAATGCGTTAAATGCTCGAGTATTTAACGCAAGGCCAAAACCCCAGGTCGAATTTCTCACAAGCACGTCAAGCGCAGTAAAACAGGGCTTGCCGGAGGCAATTTCCTCGCCAGCAATACCCCGTCGCGGCAATTCCTGCCAGAAAGCGCGTTCGCAGCGATGTACCGCAATAATGCTGGCAGCCAACGCCGATGCAACAAACGGCCCCAGAAGACCTCGCGACTTTCTCGGCGATGTACAACGACGAGGCGTTCGAGCGCGACTTGGATATCATCATCAAAGGGTTTTCAGCCGTGTATGGCCTTGCGATAAGCGAGCAACCAGGCTTAAGACGCCGATAAAGCCCCGCGGCAAGCCCGACCCTCTGGCTAACCCACGTTCAAAGCCGAGATGTCTACCCTATATTCAAGCTTGTCGGGAAGGGGCGTTGGCTTTAAAAACATGGACATGTAGAGCGGCAAATACGTGACGCCACCGGCGCGCGCAACATTGCCCCTGCATAGCACGAAGGCCTCGTCGAAATCCCACTCTTCCACCGCCAGCATATTGTCAAGCGCCTTGTGGGCCGCCCAACTGTTGCCCGATTTGACCTCAATCGGCACAACGCGCTTGCCGTCTTGCACCACAAAATCAACCTCCCCCGTGCGGGACGAGTTGAAATAATAGGAGTCGAAACCGCTTGCCCGCAGCTCCTGGGCAATCGCGTTCTCCATAATTGACCCCATATTCACGCCTATATTGCCCTGCAGCAAATCGAGTTGGATGTTCCCCATCGACGCCGCGCACAGCAAGCCTACATCGCCCATGAAAAGCTTCATCAAGCTGTGCTTGCTATTGGCTTCAAGCGGCGCCACCGGTTCGGTTACGTTGTAGCAAGGAAGAGCGACGCCAGCATCCGCCAGCCATAGGAAACTGCTGCGATAACGTTCTTGACGCGCGGTCTTGGCCAAATCGGCCAGAATGAACCGACGATTCTTATCGTCAAGCTGCGAAGGGATAGCGTCGAAAATGGCCCGTATTTTCGCCTTATCGCCATTTTCGGCGTATTTCGCAATATCGAGCCTATATAAAGCCAAAATGTCCTTCTGCAACTGCACAGCCTGCGCTATGTCGTGCGTATCTATATAGCGCTGCACAACTTCGGGCATCCCCCCCACCACTAAATACGCCTTAAGCAAATCGAACATCGTGCGATGAATCGCATCGCTTACAGGCTCACGCCGGTCGAAGCATCGCCGCAAGTACTCGAAGGTCGCAGATTGCACCCCATTCGCACGGCAGAATTCCGAAAAGCTCAGCGGATACATGCGCAGCGGTTCCTCGAATCCCACCGGATACGAGGAAACCAAGTTATTCTTAACGCCCAGAAGGGAACCAGTTTCCACATAGTCAAAACGCCCATCTTCCACAAGGAATTTGATGGCCGTACGCGCCGCTGGACATTCCTGCACCTCAT
>CALBLG010000260.1 GCA_937895975.1 uncultured Slackia sp. | reverse complement strand
TTTGAACGCACCGCCTCCCCCGGGGGGGGGGACGCCAACCCGCCGATAGCGAAGCGCAATTATTCAATTCCGAATCCGAAGCCGAAAAATCCACGAGCCAGCCAAACCCCTAGGCCGACAAATGCGCCGTGCGCGCGATAATCGCGTCTTGCGCAGGCTTGTCGAGCTCGGTGAAATACGCCATGTAGCCGGCCACGCGCACCATGAGGCCGCGATAATGCTCAGGATTTTCCTGCGCCGCAAGCAGCGTCTTGTTATCAACGACGTTGATTTGGATATGCTCGCCGCCATGTTGGAAGAAGGTGCGAATCACGCCTTCGATGATGCGGCGGCCACCCTCGCCCTGCACGCCCTTCGGGTCGAAACGCAGGTTGAACAGCGCGCCTTCTTGCAAGTCGGGCTGGTCGATGGCCGCCACCGACTTCACCGTTGCCGTGGGGCCGCACACATCGCGGCCCATCATCGGGCTCGACGCGTCGCAGAACGCCTCGCCCGCCAGGCGGCCGTCGGGCAGCGCGCCCGTCACCTCGCCATGCGGGATGTTCATGGTTTGCGAGTCGATGCCGAACGCGTAATGTCCGCCGCGCGCATCGGGCCAGCTCTGCACCTCGTCGGCCACGTAGTGCATCATCTCGCGGTAGATGCCGTCGACGTGCGGCGAATCGTTGCCGTACTTCTCGGGCTTGTTCAGCAGCAGCTGGCGCAGGCGCTCGTATCCCTTGAAGTTCGCGTCGCACGCCGCAATGAGCTCATCCATGGTGACGTCGCGATCTTCGAACACGCACTTCTCCACCGCGGCAATGCAATCGGCCAAATTCGCCGCGCCCGTGACGTACATGCCGCACGTAGACACGCGCGCGCCGCCCTGCTGCACCGATTTGCCGCTTTCAACGCAGCCCGCCGTTACCATGCTGGCGAAAATCACCGGGAAGCGGTTCATATGAATCGACTGCATGAGGTTGTAGCCGATGCGAATCTGGTCGTAGGCGTGAATAATTTGCTTTTTCAGGGCGTCTTTGAACTGCTCAATGTTTGCAAACTCGCGCGGGTCTCCCGTGCGAAGGCCCATGAGCTTGCCCGTACGCGGGTCGATGCCGTCGTGCAGCACGAATTCGACCATCTTGCCCATGTTCACGTAGCCGGCATCGGGGCTGCCGTCGGTTCCGCCGCCGCCAGGGCCAGCCTGAATGCAGCCGACGATGGTCCAGTCGCGCGCGTCTTCGAGCGTGCCGCCCTTGCCAAGCGCCATCTTCATAGCGGTTTCGTCGTTGAAAAAGCCTGGATTGGCCTGGCCTTCCTGAATCATTCTGCAGCCGAAGTCGATGAGCTCGTGCGGCGTGGTGTCGCACACGCGCAGCGCCATGACGGGCTGCGTGGTTTGCAGGTCATCGGCCGCTTGCAGGCACAGAAGCGACAGGTCGTTGCTGGCATCGCTTCCGTCGCGCTTCATGCCGCCGACAACCAGAATTTGCCACATGGGATAGCCCGCGAACGCCGTGGCGTACCACGTGTCGCGTACCTCGTACACCTCGCATGCCTTCAGATACATGCATTCGACCAGCTCGAGCGCTTGGTCGCGCGTGATATTGCCCTCGTCGAGCACGTCTTTCTTGTAGAAGGGCCACATATATTGGTCGAAGCGTCCGAAGCCGCACGCCGTGGTGCACACCTCGATATGGAACATCACGTGCACGAACCACACCATCTGCACGGCCTGCGCGAACGTCTGCGGCGGGTTCTCGGGCACCACTCGGCAGTTTTCGGCGATGCGACGCAACTCGGCAGCGCGCGTCGCATCGGCGCACGCGGCAGCCTGGCGGTCGGCTTCGTCGGCCATGCGATGAGCATAGGTCACGAGTCCCTTCGCCTGGATGATGCACGCGCGCCAGAAATCGACCTTCGCGGCGTCTTCCTGCGTTTGCGGCACGCACGCGTCGATGTTGCGCTGGCACTCTTCGATGTAGCCGCGCATGCCTATGCGCAGCACCTTTTCGTGGTCGCACGTGGTTTCGCCCGACACGCCGTTTTCCAAGCCCACGCATAAAATGTCATCGGCCTCGAGCTGCTGAATGTATTCGGGCATCACCGCGTCGGCGGTGTCTTCCATCGATTTGCCCTGCCAGTACGGCAGCGTTTTCAAGATGGTCGCCTTGTCTTCGGGGGAGATGCGGTACGGGTCTTTCGGGCGCGTGCTGAACTCGTCGATGTCGCTTGCGTACCAGCTGCTGCTTTGGAAATCGGGGTGCAGGTTCGCGCCTCGGTAGGCATTCGTAGGGCTGCCGACGATAAGCTCGTCGTCGAAGATCATGCAGCTCATGCGCTCGAGGATGTAATTCACGACCTTCGCGCGAAACACCGGCACGGCCTCGCCCGCGAACAGCTTGTAGGCTTCGGTCTGAAGCACCAGATGCTCTGCCGTGATGCACGGCGTGGTGCTGAAATGGCGCTCTCTCATGCGGTCGATTCGCGGCGTGCGCATTGCATTCCTCCATATACGAAAAAGCGGCCCCGGGCGCGAAAGCCCGAAGCCGCCAATCGCAAACGCGATGCGCGAACCCCGATAGCCCTCCACGTTGCCGTGACAGTGCGTCGGGTATTCCCCGCCGCCCCAAGGCTCCGCGCGCGAACCCGCGCGTGCCCTTCGGCTTTCCGCCTTTTCGATGCGCCAGGTTGGTTCGGCCCCGCGGCGCGCGAAAGTGCAGGAAAGCGGCCTCTATCAAAGTGTTTTTTGCTCTCGACAGAATAGCGCAAGCGGCGTTGATTATGTTGCGGAAACGTTAACGGGCATGTTTTCCATATCGGATCAAGACGCCAAGGGCCTCAGAATGCGCGAAAAGCCGCTCGCATCGCCGCGAGCGGCTTGAGCCGACTTTGGACAGCAGCCCTATGCAAACATCATGAAGACCTTCGCGAGAATGAAACCAATCAGGCCGCATGCGGGGAACGTGATTACCCACGCGAGCAGCATGTTTTTCGCAATTCCCCAGTTCACTCGTTTGATGGATTTCGCCGCGCCGACGCCCATGATGGCCGACGTGTTGCAGTGGCCGGTCGATACCGGCATGCCCGTGAGGCTTGCGACCAGCAGCGTGAACGTTGTGGAGAAATTCGCGGCCACGCCCTGGTATTTCTCGAGCTTCACCATGTCCATGCCGACCGACTTGATGATGCGCTTGCCGCCCAAGATGGTGCCCAGAGAAATGGACACCGAGCACAAAATCATAATCCACAGGGGGAAACCGCTGGAATCGGGCGTGGAGCTGCCAAACGATAGCGCGATGCCCAACATGGCGATGGACATGAATTTCTGGCCGTCTTGCGCGCCATGCAAAAATGACAGCGCCACGGCCGCAACGTCTTGGATGCCCGTGAAGATGGTATTCGCGGTTTTGCGCTGCACGAATTTGAACGCCCATTCGATGACACGCGTGAACAGCCAGCCCAAAAGGAAGCCCGCGACCAGCGAGAACACCATGCCATAGATTACCTTCACCCACTCGGCAGGAACCACGCCGGCCCAGCCGTTCATGGCAATAGCTCCACCGGTGATGCCGGCGATCAGCGAATGCGATTTAGAGCACGGAATACCGAAATACCAGCACGCAATGCCCCATAAAATCGCGCCTATCATAGCCGCCACCAGGGCATATAATGCAGCGTTCGTGTCGCCCGAAAAATCGACCATCCCGAACATCGTTTTCGCGACGGCGGTGGAGATGTACGTCATGCCCACCAGACCCACGAAATTGAACACCGCAGCCAGCGCAATGGCGGCATTCGGAGACAGGCACCGCGTGGAAACCACTGTGGCGATGGCGTTCGGCGCGTCGGTGGCACCCGAAACGGCGGTAACGCCGATGACCAAAACGAGAATCACGAACAAGATGGGCTGTTCCATCGCGTGAGACAAAAACTCGAAAAGCGTGAGAGCCACGAAGCACCTCGAACTGTAAAAGCGGCCAAAAGCATGACACGCTTAATTTTACAGAAGATTTACCGCTATTTTACGAATGTGGCGAAACAAGCAAAAAGCCACGAGTGCAGCACAATTGGCTCCCATAGCCTTTAAGGAAGCGCACCGGCGGGCCACACGGGCCGGCCGGTGCGCTCGGTCTCTCGAACGTGTCAAACGCTCAAAGCATTTGACACGTTCGGACGGCATCGGGCACGCCACAAGCCAATGCCCTATACTTTTCGCGAACGACACGACAGAAGGGGTGCGACATGAATTCCGCAACCACTATTGGCATCATCGGCGCGATGGACGTGGAAGTCGCGCTGCTCAAACAGCATATGGAAGAGCACGGCGGCATGCGCGCCAGCACATCGGCCGGCATGGAATTTTTCGAAGGCCGCATCGGCGACGCGAACGCTGTGGTGGTGCAGTGCGGCGTGGGCATGGTGAACGCCGCCACCTGCACGCAGGTGCTCATCGACCGCTACGGCGTGGGCTGCGTGCTGAACACGGGCATCGCCGGCTCGCTCGACGCGTCTATCAACATCGGCGACATCGTGGTGGCCACCGATGCCGTGAACCACATCATGGATGTGCGCAACCTGGGCTACGCCGCCGGCCAAACGCCGGGCTGCGACACGCTCGCCTTCCCCACAAGCCCCGCGCTGCGCAAGGTGGTCGTGGCCGCTGCGGCAAAAGTCGGAGTGACGACGCACGAGGGGCGCGTGGCATCGGGCGATTGCTTCGTGTGCACCGACATGGAAAAGCAGCGCATCGTCGAAATGTTCGACGCGAAGTGCTGCGAGATGGAAGGCGCAGCCATCGCGAACGTATGCTACCTGTCGGGCGTGCCGTGCGGCATCGTGCGTGCCATTTCCGACAAAGCCGACGGCTCATCGCAGATGGACTATCCCACGTTCGAGGCGCAGGCGGCCCGCCAATGCGCGGCTTTGGTGATTCGCGCACTGAGCGGTATGAAATAAGTTTTCGTTTTGCCGTGGCGAAGGCCCCTCTGCCTGTTTCCTTCATCGCACCATTCCAAGCGTTCAGGAAACAGGCAGAGGGGCCTTCTTGCATCTCTACGGTCGAAATGCGACGGGGCGCCTATCGGCTCTTCCGTTCGGGAATGTCGCCGTGGCGATATGCGGCCAGCAGGCGTTCCAAGTCGGCTACCTGGCGCTTAAGCTTCGCGCCCGTGTCGGTATCGGCCACAAGCGTGCGCTGGCCGACCCGCTCCACCACCCGTCGCGACGAGTGAATATCGAGTTCACGTTCCACGGCAGCTTGAGCCGATTCGAGAGGTTCATGCGCGGCGAGGATGAAACCGTGCGAATTCGAAATAAGCGTATAACCGGCGATGCCCGTGGTAGGTTGGTACGCTTTCGCGAAACCGCCGTCGATCATGATCACCTTGCCGTTGCACTTCACCGGGTCTTCGCCGTCTTTCACCTTCACGGGCACGTGGCCGCAAATGATGTGCGAAGTCTCGGGGTCCATGCCGAAATCGCGGAAGATGTTCGCGAACACCTCTTCGTCGTCGAGCAGCGTATAGAAAGGATTTTTCACCTCTTTGCGCGCAGCCTTATCGGCGATGAGATACAGCTCGAAGGTCGCCATCTTACTTTTCGCGAACAGCGGCGAGCCTTCACCCAACCATAGGTACCACAGCATGTCGGCACCGCGCTTGCGCATCTCGGGATCGTCGTCGAAGAACGCCGTGCGCACCCAGCGCTCCATTTCGTCGTAGAGCGCGCGGCCCTTGAACTTCTTGCCGAACACGTCGACTTCCTTCAAGCTGCCGTCGGCGTTCAAGGGCACGCAGGCATGGAACAGCAGGTTGCCGTTGTCGATTTTATACAGGCTGCCGGCCTTTAGGAAAAACCGCATATGGCGCTGCAGCTTCTCGCAGCCGGTGAAGGCCTGCACCAAGCGGTCCATCACGTCTTGCTCGCCCGGCGTAAGCGCATAGGGGTCGGCGGGGTCTACCGTGGGGAACACCTTGTCGGTAAGGTCGTATTCCACGCCGTCGCACATCACGGTGCCACGTTCGTAGTCGATTTTATCGAGCAGCTTGCGACTTTGCAGGCCGAAGGCGGGATTGTCGTCGATCAGCTGGCCCTCGACCTTGAATTGGATAATGGCCATGGCTTTTTGGATTTTCACGTTCATGGCCAGCTCGGCATCCGACATGCCATCGGGATGGCCTTTCAGCGCGAAGCCGACGCACGGGTCGTCTTTGTAGGCTTCAAGCGCGAACTGCGCGAGCGGCAAGATGTTGATGCCATACGCGTCTTCCAAAATGGACAGGTTGCCGTAACGCGCGCAGTTGCGCACCACATGGGCGATGCAGCCGCGCTGGCCGAGCGAGGCGCCCATCCATACGATGTCGTGGTTGCCCCATTGGATATCGACGGAATGGTGGTCGATGAGCGCCTCCATGATGGCATCGGGATGCGGGCCGCGGTCGTAGATGTCGCCGATGATATGCAAACGCTCGATAGCAAGGCGTTGAATAAGCCCGCACAGCGCCTCGACAAATGCAGGGCCCCTGCCAGTTCGAACCACGGCATCGACGATGGCGGCGTAGTATGCCTCCTTGTCGACGTTGCGCGTATCGGCATACATCAACTCTTCGATGATATAGGCGAAATCCTCGGGCAACGCCTTGCGAACGCGCGATCGCGTGTATTTGCGCGCGGCGCGCTTGCACACCGAGATGAGGCGCGGAAGCATCGTGCGGTACCACGAAGCCTCGTCGCGGGCTTTCGCGAGCTCTAGCCTGGTTTTTTCCCGGGGGTAATAAATCAACGTTGCAAGCGTGCGCTTTTCCGCCTCGGAAAGCGCATCGCCGAACACGTCGTCCACCTTCAGGCGAATAGAACCCGAGCCGTTTCGCAGAATGTGCGAGAACGCCTCGTATTCACCATGGATGTCCGACGCAAAGAATTCCGTGCCCTTAGGCAAATTCAAAATCGCGCTGAGATTGATGACTTCCGCCGATGCCTTTGCGGCGGTGGGAAACGAGCGCGACAGCAGCTCCAGATAACGCCGTTCTGCAGCGTCCATATGCAAACCTCCTTGACGAACCGGCCGCACGATGCGGCTCGATTTTCAAACAGATGTATTCATAGTACCGCGCGCGAAACCATTGCGCACGAACCACACGCAAACGGTTTCTTAAATCGACCAACGAGCCCACAAACGTCGCTTTGCGATGGAAAGCCATGTTGAAAACGTATTATTCATAACACGTGATATTGCAGAATTTAATTTTTACGATATTCCCTGCATGTAACGTAAACTACATGATTATTGTACATAGTAAAGTTTTTATTCAGTAGCAAAAGATAAGGTAGAGTTGGCTAAAGAATCTCCTCAAAGCGATAAAACCGCGCTTCGCACTTTCCCGTAATCTCGTGTACCCTTGCAATCAGCGAGAAAGGACAGTTGTGGGCAAAAAAGAACAAGCGGGCGCCGATGCGCACGAATCGCATGCCGTAGAACTCGTGCGCGAGAACAGAGTGCTCACCCTGCTTGGCGACGGAATGCGGCTTTCATGCGATTTCACCGATATGCTGCCGCGCGTGAAGCCCAGTCGCCTTCAACAAGAGCTGCTCGTAAAGGCTGCGAAGCTGAAAGGCGTTGACAGTCCCACGGCCGTCGACTGCG
>CALBLG010000259.1 GCA_937895975.1 uncultured Slackia sp. | reverse complement strand
CATTCTGCATCAAGCCGCTCGACGAGGCCACCATTCTGGCGTCTGTCGAGAAGACCGGCTGCGCGGTTACCGCCGAGGAACATTCCGTCATCGGCGGCCTGGGCGGCGCCGTTGCCGAGTGCCTGGCCGAAAACCATCCGGCCCCGCTTGTTCGCGTGGGCATGCAGGATTGCTTCGGCACGTCGGCCAGCTTCGAGGAGCTGCTTGTGGAGTTCCGCATGGACGCCGCGTCCATCGCCGAAGCCGCGAAGAAGGCAATCGCGCGCAAATAGCGGTTCGCTTCAATAAAGCATTGAAAGGCCGGGCCTTATGGCTTGGCCTTTTTGCTTTCCGTATGTTCGAGGGGGACGACAGCGTAAACGATGCTGCGATTGCCGAAAACGGCGGCAGGCCCTGGCTGGGGTCGTCTGTGTTCATATTTGTTCTTCACTCCAATATGAAACACAGCCAGCGACGCGCATAGTGAGCCGAAGGCGAACGGTAGCCGAGCGTGGCCCCAGCAGGGCCTGTCGCCGCTTTCGGCAATCTGAGGATTTTCAGGCTCTGTTCATGACGGTGTTTGTTTCGTAACGAAGCACGCGCTAGGTGCATGTCTTGGTAGAATAGCCAGGTTGAGTCCAGTAACCATGATTTGAACGGAGCATTCTGTGACGAACACCAATGACGCGCGACGTCGCGATCCTCGTGCTACGGGGGCAACGCCGCGGGTGACGCCGCCTGCGGGCCGTCATGCAGCCCATGCGGGTGCGAGCGTCGCTTCTCCTGCGGATACCGCTTCGGCGGGCCGCATTCAACGCCCCCAATCTACGGGAGCTCTTCCTATGAACAATCAGGCGCCTGCCGCCCATGCGGGCCATGCGCGCCGCACGGCCGCTCAGCCGGCAATTCGTCCCGACCTGTCGGCCACGCTTCCGTCGCTTTCCGTCGAAGACGCGCAGCAGTCCCAGCCCATGGGCGCGCCCGTCATCACGTTCGACCATGTGACGAAGGTGTACCCGGCGCAGCCGAACAAGCCGTCGCTGCACGATATCTCGCTGCAGATTTATGCAGGCGAATTCGTGTTTCTGGTCGGTCATTCCGGTTCGGGCAAATCCACGTTCATCAAGCTCATCACGCGCGAGCTGAAGCCCACGCAGGGCCATATCTACGTCGCCGACGAAGACCTCACCACCATGCGCAATTGGCGCGTGCCGTACCTGCGCCGCAACATTGGCTGCGTGTTCCAAGACTTCAAGCTGCTGCCGAACAAGACCGTGTTCGAGAACGTCTCGTTCGCATTGGAGGTTATCGGCAAAAGCCGCCATGTCATTAAAACGCAGGTTCCCGAGGTGTTGCGCCTGGTCGGCTTGCAAGACAAGCTGAACAAGCGTCCCGATCAGCTTTCTGGCGGCGAGCAGCAGCGCGTGTCCATTGCCCGCGCCATCGTGAACCGCCCGCCGCTTTTGGTGTGCGACGAGCCCACGGGCAACCTCGACCCGCAAACTTCGCGCGGCATCATGGACTTGCTCGAGCGCATTAACCGCACGGGCACTACGGTGCTGGTGGCGACGCATGACCGCGAAATGGTCGATAACATGCGCCGCCGCGTTATCGCGCTCGACAACGGCCATCTGACCCGCGACCAAGATAGGGGTGTGTACGGCTTCGATGTCTAGTCTTTTCTATTTCTTCAAAGAATCGCTCACGGGCTTCACGCGAAACCTTTCCACGACGCTCGGCTCGATTATCACCATTTTCCTGTCGCTGCTGATCATCGGCATCTTCTTCGTCGGCGGCCTTATCGTGGACAACACGGTGAAGTCGGTCGAAGATAAGGTTTCAATCACGGCTTACGTCGACGATGAGGCCGAGCAGTCCGATATCGATGCGGTGATGAGCGCCATCGAGAAGATGAACGGCGTGGAAAGCGTCGGCTTCACCACGAAAGAGCAGGCTCTGGAGAATTTCAGCAACTCCATGAGCTCGAGCGACATCGTGGCCCAGCTCGACGGCATGAACCCCCTGCCGGCGTCCATCGACGTTGAGCTTGCCGACCCGCAGATGGTCGAGGGCATCGCCGACCAGATTGCCTCGAATTCGACGTTCGCGAAAATCGCCGACGAAGACAACCCGGCCGACAGCATCAAATACGGCCAGAGCAGCGTGAAACGCCTGTTCGAGCTCACGAATTACATCCGTTATATCGGCGTTGCGCTTATCGCCCTGCTCATCTTCATCGCGTTGGTGTTTATCAACAACACCATTCGCTTGGCCATCTTGGCGCGCCGCAAGGAAATCGCCATCATGCGCCTGGTGGGCGCGAGCAACGGCTTCATCCGCGGGCCGTTCCTCATGGAGGGCGCGATGCACGCCATCATCGGCTCGGTGCTTGCCATCGTTTCGATTGAACTGCTTCGTCGCTTCGCCTTGCCGCACGTGTCCAACACGCTGGCTTGGCTGCCTATCGACCTTCCCATGGGGTCGTATCTGATGATTTACGGCGTGCTCGTCATCGCCGGCTTGGTAATTGCGGGCATCGGCTCGCTGTTCGCCATGCGACGCTACCTGAAGGTGTAACTAACGCTTATGTCTACGTCTATGCGACAACGCAAAGGCCATATTGACGCAACTACTCGCAACGCGCGCATCATAAAGCACCTCGCTTTATGCATGTGCGCGATTGCGCTTTTTTGCGCCGGTTTCGTCGTGCGCGGAAACCACGATCTGATGGTTCGCCTCGGCGTTGAGGAATCGGAATCGAAGGTTGCTTCCACGACGGGCTCGGCCGATTCGGGCGAGGTGGCATCGCGCCTCAACGAGGTCGAGGGAATCCTGTCGAAGTCGAGCCTGGATTCCTATGACGCCGATGCGAGCACGTCTGCGGTGCTGCAATCGTTCCTTACTTCAACGAACGATTCGTTCACGCGCTACTATTCGGCCGACCGTTATTCGTCGTATGTCGACGTCACCGCTTCGGAAGACTATCCAGGCGTGGGGGTATTTTTCTCGGAGTACAACGGCCAGGCCTACGCGCTGGATGTTTTCGAGAACTCGTCAGCGTCAGATTCGGGCGTTATGCCGGGCGATTTCGTGGTGGCCATCGATGGCGATCGCTCCCAGCAATGGTCGGCAACCGAAACCATCAATGCCGTGCAGCGCGAGGCCGGCTCGACGGTCGTCATCACGTGGCGTAGACCCACTTCGCTCGATGCGTCGGGCGGCGATGAGTTCACCACGACGCTCGTGTGCACCGATTACACCGAGCCCAATGTAACCGCGCAGCTGCAAGACGGCGTGGGCTATATCAGGTTGCGCCAATTCACCCAAAACGCCGATTCTTTGGTGCGTCAGGCTATCGACCAACTTTCTGGCCAAGGCGCCAAGTCGTTCGTGCTCGATTTGCGCGATAACCCCGGCGGCTACTTGAACAAGGCCGTCGACGTGGCTTCGCTGTTCGTGAAGAGTGGTGTGGTCGTGGAAATCGACACGGTTGATGCGCAGACCACCAAGCAGGTTTCGGGCAACGTGTCCACCGATGCACCTTTGGTGGTGCTGGTGAATGGAAACACGGCCGGCTCGGCCGAAGTGTTGGCAGCGGCATTGCGCGATTCTCAGCGTGCCACGCTGGTCGGCGTGAACACCATGGGACGCGGTTCGGTGCAGGTGACGAAGCCCCTGTCGTTCGGTGGGGCGCTGCGCTATACCGCCGCGCGCTACAAGAGTCCGTCGGGCTATAGCATTGACGGCGTGGGCGTATCGCCCGATGTGGTGATTTCGTTGCGCGAGGGCGCTTCGACCGACAACCAGAAAGACATCGCCGTGGAAACCGCGGCATCGCTTGTGACCGATTAGGCCTGTTCGCCGCTCGGCTTCTTTTGCGTTGCTGCGACGCCTTGCCGAATCGGCGTGCGGGGTCGTCTGCGCCCAAGCTCGCCTCATCCAAAGTCTAAGCGCAGCCAGTGGAGCGCTTGGTGATCGCAGCGACGGTAGCCGAACGTGGCTCCTGTATACCGATCGGGCAAGGCGTCTGACGATTCGAAAGGACTTCTCTATGGCTCGTTCTCGCACTCGGAAGCGTTCTGCCCGTCGCACTGCCCGCATTTTGCCGCAAGGCGTTTTGAAAATGTCGGGCGCGGGGTATGGCTTTGTGCAAACATCCGAGGGCGAGTTCTTCATTCCTGCCTCGAAGACCGCCGATGCGTTCGATGGCGATGTGGTCGAGGTGGCGCGCATTCATGAAAACGATTCCGAGCCTGGCTTTGAGGATAGACTTCGCGCCCGCGTGGTGCGCGTAGTTGGACGTGCGCATGAGACGGTTGTGGGCCGTTACGAAATCGCCGAGCCTTTCGGCGTGGTGGTTCCTGAAGACCCGCGCATCAAGCACGACATCTTCACCTTGCGCCGCGATGCTCCGCATGTGCAAGACGGCGACATCGTGCGCGTGCGCATGACGTCGTACCCATCGAAGCGCGAGCCCGCCCAGGGCATTGTGGAAGAAGTGCTGGGGCATGAAGGCGAGCCTGGCGCCGACGTCGACCTCATCATCGCGCGCCATAAGCTTGCGACGACGTTTTCGGCGGAATCGCTCGCCGAGGTAGCCGATGCGCGGGTCGACTCCATGCAGGCGCTCGCCAGCGGTCGATATGCCGACTTCACGCAGAAGCTTGTGTTCACCATCGATCCTGACGATGCGAAAGATTTTGACGACGCGGTAGGCATTCGAAGCGTCTCTCTCGCCGGCGCTGCGACGCTCGAGGCGGCGGAGGCCGCTGCTTCTGATGAGAACTGTGCTGATGAGGGCTTAAAACGCTATTACGTGCTGGGCGTGCACATCGCAGACGTGTCGCAGTATGTGCCTTGGAACTCGCATGTAGATTTGGAAGCCCGCGAGCGCGCGACGAGCGTGTATCTGGTCGATCGCGTGTTGCCTATGCTGCCCGAGAAGCTTTCGAACGACGTATGCTCCCTTCGTCCGAATGAAGAGCGACGCGCGATGAGCGTCGAGATGCTTATTGACGAATCGGGCGAGGTGCGAGACGTCCGCATAATCCCATCGGTCATATGCTCGAAGGCACGATTGACCTACGGCGTGGCCCAGGCTTCGCTCGAAGCTCGTCGGGCGAGTGACGACGCCGCAGCCGAGGCGGCCGTGCAACTGGCGGCTGGACGTTATGCCCGCGAGGTTGCGGATGCGATTGTCGTCCTTGACGAAGTTGCCCACGCCCTGCATGCCAATCGCGTGCGTCGTGGCGGCATGGATTTTGAAAGTGAAGAGGCCAAGGTGCGCCTTGCCGCCGACGGCACCCCTGTAGGCGTTGCCATTCGCCGCAAGACAGATGCCACGGCGTTGGTCGAAGAAGCGATGATAGCCGCGAACGAGGCCGTCGCGCGATTCTTGCGCGATGCGGGCATCGCCTCGATATATCGCGTTCACGAGAAGCCCGCCTCGGGAGATTTGGCCGAATTGGTGCCCATTCTTCAAGAATTCGGGTATGACAAGCATGTGTCTCTCGCGCATTTTCGGGCGGGTGACCCGTTCGCCATTCAGCGTGTGCTAGATTTCGCGCGCGGACGCTCCGAGGAATTTCTCGTGTCGTCTCTTGTGGTGCGCGCAATGCGCCGCGCGGTGTATTCGGATTCTTGCGAAGGACATTTCGGCTTGGCGAGCCAGGCGTATGCCCATTTCACCAGTCCTATTCGACGCTACCCCGACCTTATGGTGCATCGCATGGTGAAGGTGGCGCTGTTTGGGCGCACGGGGGAGACGTCGGGGCTCGAATCGGCCATGGCTCGTATCGCCGATCACTCTTCGACGGCGGAGCGAACCGCCGAAGAAGCCGCGCGTGAATCCCAAGAATTGAAACTCTATGAGCTTTTGGGACAGCGCGTGGGCGAAGAAGCCGACGGCATAATCTCGGGCGTAATGGCGCAAGGCTTCTTCGTGCGCTTGCCCGATACGTGCGAGGGGTTCGTGTCGCTGCGCGATGCGGGCGAGTACTTCGTGCTCGACGCCCAGCGGCGAGTGCTGTTTGGCTCCGATTCCGCCGAGATGTACCGGCTCGGCATGAAGGTGCGCGTGCGAATTTCCTCCGTGTATCCTTATGCGCGTCGTGCCGATTTCACGCTGCTGCGACGCATTGGCCCGAGGGTCATCATGCATTCGTAGCCCGAATGGCTTGCCGCCTTGGGCGGCGCTTCGTTGGATCGCGATCCGGTGAAGCCTCCGTGAACGTATTCTTCAGGCGCGTCTGTTTAGATCGGGATTCATGGCGATGGGGCTATTCGTCCAGAGACGCCCTTGCCACGGTTTTGCTCTCCATGGCGGCGCGCTATACTGAAACGTTGCTAAACGTTAGGGAAGGGGCCGCCATGGCAATGGAAGACGTACTTTCGCATATGTGCGCATCGCGAACGCTGCATCGGGGGCGCTCGCTTGCAGCCGGCGGCCGATCGGTATATGACCGGCGTGTGCGCTACGACGGCGAAACTACGGTGATCAATGCTCTTGTCGCATCGCAGACCAGCGCGAATGAGGGTTATCGCGTAATGGTAGCCCTCAACGAAGATGCCCATTCCATTGAGGATTACTCGTGTACGTGCCCCGCCGCGTTCCAATATGACGGCATGTGCAAACACTCTGTGGCCCTTGCGCTCGATTTCGAGGCGCGCCCCGATAGCTTCGCCGGCTTTCGCCGCGATCGAGCGGCCGCGTCGTCCGACTGCATCACCGCGTTCATGCAGCGCGCCGAGCGTCTCGAGCGCGATGACACGCCCGAGAACAGCGTCGATGTTCTTTGCGATTTCACGGTGGAATACGGCCAATGGTCGGTGGGCTTGCGGGTATCGGCGGGCAATGCGTCGTACATCGTGAAGAACATTTCAGACTTTTGCCAGCGCCTGGCGGACGGCAGCTATTTCGAATATGGGAAGAAGCTCGCGTTCGCGCATGTGCCGTCGCGCTTCACCGAACGTGGGCGCGCTATCGCGCAGCTGGTATGCGGCATCGAGGAATCCCAACGACGCGGCGCGCCTTTGACATCGTGGCGCTATGCGGCGCCGCGCGTGGGACGCACCATGGCGCTTTCGGAAAGCGACCTGGCCGATTTGTTTGATGCGCTTGACGGCGAATGGTTTTCCATCAAGGGCGAAGACGGTTTTACGCCTAGCGCGGCGCATGTGCGCATCGTCGATTCCGACCCTGACATCTCGCTTGCGTTGCGCCCTGTCGCGCGTGGAGGCTACACCATAGAACGCGACGAGCAAATTTGGCTTGCGGGTCGCGGCGGCACGCTATTCGTGTGGTTGGGCGGCAGCGAGGTGCATCGCTGCTCGCGTGATTTCGCGAAATGCTCCGATTTTCTGCGCGGTGTGTACGGCAGCGAAGAGAACAAACCGTTCGTGGCCGAGCGAGACATGCCGCTGTTCTGCGCCACGGCGCTTCCCGCCATTGAAAAACGGTTGCACGTGGATCTCCCGAAAGACGTAGAGCAATACCGCCCGCGCCCGTGCAACCTGGAGTTTTTCTTCGACAAAGACAAAAAGAATGTGGTCATGCGCGCGCAAGCGAGCTATGGCGACGCGAAATTCGACATGATTGGCGAGTTGACCGATCGCCCCGAACCCGAAGGCGAAGGCCCACGACCCGTGCGCGACGTGAAGCGCGAGGCTCAGGCTCGGACGCTTGCGGCCCGCTATTTCGGTGACGGGTGCACCATGGCGCTTTCGGATGGCGATGCTGTGGGATCGCTTCTATATGGCGGTCTGGCCGAATTCCGCAATTTGGGCACGGTATACACCACGCCGGCGTTCGATCGGCTTATTCGCGACGTGAAGCCTCGCGTTACCATGGGCGTGTCGCTTTCGGGCAACCTCATCAATTTGGCGATCGATTCGGGCGACTTGCCGAAAGATGAGCTGTCGGCGCTGCTTTCGAGCTATCGCGCCCGCAAGCGGTACCATCGTCTGCGCAGTGGGGCGTTCATCGACCTGAAAGAAGCCGACCTGGCGCAGCTCGATCGGCTCGCGGGCGATTTGGGCTTGACGGCGCGCGAGCTTTCGAGCGGCCATGCGCTTTTGCCGGCGTATCGCGCGTTTTATTTGAATGAAGAGGCCGATCTCGACCGCGATCGCAGCTTTATGCAATACGTCGAGCACTTCAAGGCCGTGAACGAAGCCGACTATGAATTGTCGAAGTCGTTGCGCGGCGTGCTGCGTCCTTACCAGGCGGCGGGCTTCCGGTGGCTTTCGGCGCGCTGCGATGCCGGGTTCGGCGGCGTTTTGGCCGACGAAATGGGTTTGGGCAAATCGCTGCAGCTCATTTCGCTGTTGCTCGCTCGCCGCAATTCCGCTGCCGACAAGCCGAGCCTCATCGTATGCCCGGCGTCGCTTGTGTACAACTGGACGGCCGAATTCGAGCGATTCGCGCCTGAGCTGGATGTGGTGGCCGTGGCGGGAGGCGCGCAAGAGCGCAAGGCGTTGCGGTCGGCGGCGTTTTCTGGCTCGGCGCGTCCCGATGTGCTAGTAACGTCGTACGATCTGCTGCGCATCGATGCAGACGACTGGTCAACGCGCGAATTGTTCATATGCGCGCTCGACGAGGCTCAATACATCAAGAATCCGGCGGCGCTTACCACGCGTGCGGTAAAAAGCCTGAAGGCCGAGCACCGCTTTGCGCTGACGGGCACGCCGATGGAAAATCGCCTATCCGAGCTCTGGAGCATTTTCGACTTCCTTATGCCGGGGCTGCTGGGTCCCTATGCGCGGTTCCGCGAGCACTTCGAGTCGCCTATCGTGGGCGGCGACGATGCCGTGGCGCGACGCCTGCAGGCCATTGTGGGGCCGTTTATGCTGAGGCGCTTGAAAGCCGACGTTCTTACTGACTTGCCCGATAAACTCGAATCGGTTGTGTATGCGAATATGGCCGATGAGCAGCGCAAACTGTATGATGCCCACGAGCAGCGCTTGCGCGAAGAACTTACGGCGCAGCGTAAATACCGCAAAGAGCGCGCGGCCGCCCGCGCGGCGGGCAAGCCCGTCTCGAACGTGGAAGTGCTGGCGGAAATCACGCGCCTGCGCCAGCTGTGCTGCGACCCTCGTTTGGTGTACGAAGACTACCGGGGCCCGTCGGCGAAGCTCGACGCCATCGTCGATTTGGTGTCTTCGGCCGTGGAAGGCGGCGAGAAAACGCTCGTGTTCTCGCAGTTCACAAGCTTCTTGGAGTTGATTGCCGAACGTTTGCGCAAGGCGGGCATCGAGCATTATTCCATCACAGGCGCCACGCCGAAGAAGGAACGCGTGCGGCTAGTGGACGCGTTCAACGAGGACGATACGCCCGCGTTTCTCGTGTCGCTTAAAGCCGGCGGCACGGGCCTGAACCTCACTGGGGCGTCGGTGGTGATCCACGCCGACCCGTGGTGGAACGCCGCCGCCCAAAGCCAGGCGACCGACCGCGCGCATCGCATTGGGCAAACGCGCGTGGTGAGCGTCGAGAAGGTTGTGGCGAAGAACACCATCGAGGAACGCATCGTGCGCCTGCAGGAAACGAAGAGCGAACTGGCCGAGCAAGTCGTGGGCGCGGGCGGCGTGTCGCTGGCATCGCTTGACGCCGACGATTTGTACGAGCTGCTGCAAGGATAGGGTTTTCACTTATTTGCATGACAGCGCATGACGGGCGCGAACGGTATAATGACGCAGTCTGCCGCATCTGCGGTGAGCGAGAGAACACGATTGAGAGGTGGCGCGTGGCGCGCGAAAAAAAGCAAATCGCGAAAAACCGGAAGGCTTTCCACGATTACGAGATCATCGAGACGTTCGAGGCGGGCATTGCGCTCACCGGTACGGAAGTATGCTCGCTGCGCGAAAACAATTGCCAACTCACCGATTGCTTCGTGCTCATTCGCAAGGGCGAGGCATGGCTGAATGGCCTGCATATCTCGCCGTATTCCCATGGAAACTTGAACAACCCCGATCCCGATCGCAAACGCAAGCTGCTGCTGCATCGCAAGCAGATTCGCTATCTTGAGCAAAAGACGCGCGAGGCGGGGCTGGCCATCGTGCCCATCGGAATTTATTTCGCGGCTAATGGTTTGGTGAAGTTGGAAATCGCGCTTGCTCGCGGCAAAAAGCTGCACGACAAGCGTCAGGCCATGGCGGAACGCGATTCGAAACGCGAAATCGCACGCGCGCTGAAGATGCGCTCGCGTTAGTTGACGTCAAGTGCCCCTCGGGGCTTGAACAGGGGGTTTATAGATGGGAATTTTCAGGAAGGCGACTCGTTTGGGCGGCCGCGTGGCGAAAAACGCCGCGAAGCAAATCATCATGCCCGAAGACGAGAAATCGAAGAAAGATAAAAACGCGAAAGAAGAGCCTGCAGCGCCGCAGCATTCCGACGCCGAATACGACGAGTTGCAAGAGAAATACAACGCGCTCATGACCGAGAAGTGGAAGGAATATTACAAAACCAGCTGCGACGGCGAGTGCGAAACCTGCGAATACTACGATTGGTGCCCCGACGACTTCGACGGCGTGTTCGAAGACGACGAGGCGCCCGCCGAAGAGGCCGTCGAGGTCGACGCGGCCGATGCGACTATCGAGGCGGACGATGCCGATGAGCCAGAAGAGCCCGAGACGGACGATGACGACGCCGATCTCACCGATGAAGAGCGTGCCGCGAAAGCCGCTGCCGAGGCCTATTACGAAGACGGCTGCGACGGCGATTGCGACAACTGCGAGCATTACGATTGGTGCCCGGCCGAAGAGGAAAACGAAGACGACAAAGTGCTGTTCAAGGGCGTTACGCAGGGCGACGTGAAAGACATGGCCAAAGGCGGCGTGGAGCTCGCTCGCGAAACGGCGCTCGCCGCGCGCGATTTGAAAGAGGCGCTCGACGACATCACGGGCGGCCTGAACATGAAAGACTTGCTGAAATAAGTGGGACAAGTTCGCTCGAGGAACGCGTCAAATGCTCTGAGCGTTTAACACGTTTGGCGTTTTGGATGCGTAACGCGTTTGTGATTTGACATCGCGAGCGACGTCGATACAATGGTGTTTCCGTTGGGGCAACCCAACACGGTGCTTGACAAAAGCATATCGCATGGTGGACAGCACCCTCGCAGGCGCATGGCGCCGATTATTGGGGGCGACTGGTTTCGACATGGTACGTTTGAACTGAGGAGCAGGTCGTGGTCTCCTCGCCACGTAAAACAGGGGTAAAGTCAAGTTAATTGGCAAAAAATCTTATCAGAGCGCTCCTGCGCTCGCCATGGCTGCTTAATAGCACCTGGCACGTCAACCCCGGGTTGTCCCCGGCTCGGGCGCGACGTCATTTTAGGGGACTGCTTCAAAGCACGTAGCCTGTATGGCTTTGGAAAAGATCGAACGGGCTAGGAAGCTCGACGTTGGTTCGCGAACCGACCTCTTCCGAATTTCGATCGCGAAATAAGCTTGTAGAGCCTGAGCAAGAACGTAGTATGGACCGGAGTTCGATTCTCCGCGCCTCCACCAGTATCAACAAAGGCGGGCTTATGGGTCCGCCTTTTCCGTTGTTGACGTCGTGATATGCATTTGCCAGTTGATATTAATAAAGGAGATTTGTGAACATTTCTTCTGACATAACGGCCGTTTCGGGCGACGCGCCTTACAGCGATGCGCCTATCGGCATTTTCGATTCGGGGTTCGGCGGGCTTACCGTGGCGCGCGAGATTGCCAAGGAGCTGCCCGAGGAATCCATCGTGTATTTCGGCGATACTGCGCGCTGCCCTTACGGGCCGCGCTCGCAGGAAGAAGTCGATGGCTTCGTTCAGCAGATTTGTTCGTGGCTCGTGGGTCGCAAGGTGAAGCTGCTGGTAATTGCTTGCAATACCGCAACTGCCGCCGGCCTCAAGCATGCGCAGCAGCGTTTCAGCATTCCCGTGATCGGCGCCGTGGTGCCGGGCGCCCGCGCCGCCGCGCGCGCGACGAAGAACCGGCGCGTGGGCGTCATCGCCACGAAAGGCACGGTGGAATCGGGCTGCTACCCGCAGGCCATTCGCCACATCGATGCGGGTATCACGGTGTTTTCCACGGCCACGCCGAAGTTCGTTGATATCGTTGAGCAAGGCATTCGCATGTCGAAGGGCCCCATCGAAGACCTCACCAGCCTGGCCAGCAAGGTCTACATTCGTCCCGCGTTTCAAGAAATTGCGCGCGACTATCTGGAGCCGTTGCGCCGCTGCGAGATAGACACGCTGGTGCTGGGCTGCACGCATTACCCCATGCTGAAAGCGCTTATTGGCGGCGTTATCGGCCACAACGTGTTGCTCGTGTCATCCGCCGAGGAGATGGCGAAAGACGTGCGCGAAACGTTGCGCCTGCGTGGGGAATTCGCGCATCCAGGCAATGTGGCAACGCACGAATTCTTTACGTCGTCGCCCAATTTGGACGATTTCCAGGCGTTTGGCTCGCGCGTGTTCAACGAACCCATCGCCAGGCCCACCTACATCGACCTTTCTCGCTTATAATTCATAAGGCTGGCTTTGCGCCGGCCTTTTTCGTGCATAGGCGGACTTGTCCGCTCGATAGGAGGAAATCATGCTTGCAAACAGAGCAAACGATCGCGACGAGCGCGCCATGCGCCCCGTGAAGCTCACGTGCAACGTAATGAAGAACGCCAACGGCAGCTGCCTGGCTGAATTCGGCGACACGCGCGTGCTGTGCACCGCCACCATCGAGGATCGCGCGCCGGGTTGGCGCAAGGGTTCGGGCAAGGGCTGGCTTACCGCCGAATATGCCATGCTGCCTGCTGCCGGCAACAAGCGCACGCGCCGCGAGACGAATGGGCGCAATGGCCGCAGCATGGAAATCGAGCGTTTGATTGGGCGTAGCCTGCGCAACGTGTGCGACCTGAACGCCATGGGCGGCGAAGTGACCATGACCATCGACTGCGATGTGCTGCAGGCCGATGGCGGCACGCGCACGGCGGCCATCACGGGCGCGTGGGTGGCTGCCCACGATGCATTCGAGATGTGGAAGACGGCGGGCCGCATCAAGACGAACCCTCTGTTCGGCCAGGTGGCGGCGGTAAGCGTTGGCTTGGTCGAAGGCCGTCTTATGTTGGATTTGGACTACGAGGAAGATTCGCACGCCGAAATCGACATGAACGTCGTGATGAACGCGAAGGGCGAGTTCGTCGAGCTGCAGGGCACGGGCGAGCAGGTGAGTTTCTCGCGCGAGCGTCTGAATGAGTTCCTCGACATGGCCGAAGCGGGCATCAAGGAACTGCTGGCCGCTCAACGCAAGGTTTTGGGATTGGAGTAGCCGCCATGAAAGTCGTTATTGCTACCAATAACAAGCACAAGGTCGAAGAAATTGAGACGGCGCTTGATTTTCCTGGTTGGGAAT
>CALBLG010000258.1 GCA_937895975.1 uncultured Slackia sp. | reverse complement strand
TGCCGCCTCTGCCGCGTTGGCGGGTCTCCTGTCGTTTTTCTCTCCGTGCATCGTGCCGCTTTTGCCGGTATACGTGGGCATTTTGACGACTGATGCGAATTCCGAGAATTTGTCGCTTCCTGCTCGTTGCGCGAACATGGCGGCGTTTGTGTTGGGCATTTGCTGCGTGTTCGTGTCGTTGGGCGCGGGCGCGGGCGCGCTTGGCGGCACGCTTGACAGCCCGTACGTCGCGATAGCGCTTGGCGTGGTGGTTATCGTGCTGGGCTTGCATTTGGCGGGCGTGCTTAAAATGTCGTTCTTGAACAGGGAAAAGCGTGCGAACTTAAGCAAGATCCGCGTGAGCGGATCCGTGGGTGCGTTTGTTTTGGGCCTGGCTTTTTCATTCGGGTGGACGCCTTGCGTGGGGCCTGTTTTGGGCACGATTTTGGCTCTTGCTGCCGAACAGGGAAGTGCGCTTGCCGGAGCCGGTCTCCTGTTCGTGTATGCGCTGGGGCTGTGCGTGCCGTTCGTGGTTATCACGCTTGCGGCAAATGCGCTGCTTGCTCACTTGCGCGCGGTTCGCAAATTTCTTCCTGCCGTTCAAAAAGCGGGTGGCGCGCTTATCGCAATCATGGGCATATGGCTGGTATTTTCCCAGGTTAATGAGCTGGATGTTCAGCAACGGGCCAACGAGGCCGCCCTACAAGACTCCGCGTCTGCCGTATCGGCGTCGGCCAACGACGCTCGCGGCGTATCGGCGGGCGATGCGAACGTCGACGCAGTGTCGAGCGCTTGGAAAAACGTCGTGCTCACCGACCTCGATGGCGAAACGCATCGCCTAAGCGAGCTGAAAGGCCAGCCCGTGTATTTCGAATTCTGGGGCAGCTGGTGCGATTCGTGCGTCGCCGATTTAGGGCAGCTGACTGATGTCGCGCGCGAGCACGCGGACGCGGGCGATGTGCAGGTGGTTTCGGTGGTGACACCGAGCTATTATGGCGAGCGCGATGCCGACTCCTTCGCCGAATGGGCGCGCGAAAATAATGTGAACGTGCCGGTATGGATGGACACGAACTGTTCGCTCGCAACGCATCTCAACGTTTCGGCATTCCCTACCTCGGTGTTCGTGAACAGTGGGGGCGATATCGTGAAAATTCGCCTGGGCGCCATCGACCGCGACGAGCTTGAGGGAATGCTCTCATCGCTTGAATAAGCCGATTCTATAGATTTGCGGGTATTGATATTTCGCGAACGCCGCTTGCGGAAATTATTCGGCAGTTTTAATTCTAAAATTGAAAACCTATTAATCCAGTAGTATTTTCCAAATACGCAAGCCCGCCTTCTGCAATGGGCTTTGCCGTTCGCGGCTGGGCCGCATTTCTGCGAATAGAATATCGCGCTTCTGCATCCTTTGAATCCTATATTGAAGGCTTTGTTTGCCGCGCCTCAATAGGCGTGGTTTCACATGGGCAAACCGCTGCTCTCGAGCGGCGCGAACTGTTGCGTTGTAAAGGGAAGGAACCACATGAAAAAGCAAACCAAAACGTGGCTTGGCCGCTTCGCCGCGTTTGCGGGAGCTTCGGCGCTTCTGGCACTGGCGCTTTCCGCATGCTCGGCGAACGGCGAGAAGCAGGAAACGGCGATCGAGGCGCCTGCTGCCGAAAGCGGCGCTGCCGTAATTGACGTCGATCAGAACAAAACCGGCAAAGTAACGGCTGGTACCGTAACCACCACGCTTGATATGAGCTCCTACGACGCGGGCAAAACGGTGCGCGTGTGGCTGCCTGTTGCACAAAGCGGCGATTACCAAACCGTCGAGGGCGTGACATACGATGCGCCTTCCGCCACCAAGGCCGAGCTTACCGAAGACGCCGAGGGCAACAAAATGCTGTATTTGGAATGGGACGGCAGCGTGCAGCCTGCCGACCGTACAGCCACGCTGGGGTTCCATGCTTCGCGCGACGAAGTGCGCGTGAGCGAAATCGCCGATGATGGTTCTGTAATTCCTGCCGATGTGCAGCAGTATCTCGAAGGCTCCGACCTCGTTCCCGTGAACGATTAGGTTAAATCGGCCGCCGATGAAATCACTGCCGGCAAAACCGATTCCGTCGAAAAAGCGCG
>CALBLG010000257.1 GCA_937895975.1 uncultured Slackia sp. | reverse complement strand
AAGCCGAGACGGGGATCCAGAAGGCCTGGGATACCCCCAATAAGAAAGGCCCGCGATGCGGGCCTTTCTTATTGTTTGTCTATTTCCTGTCGTCTTGGAAGAACACCTTTGCGGCTTCGCTGTAAAAACCATCGCCTTTGTAGCGAAGCAAAATCGTCGGGTTGTTGCTCTTGCGCACCAGCACTCGATCGATGGGCTCGTCGAGCGTGATAATCTCGCCATCGACGAAGCAGCTCGCCTCGCGGCTTTCAGGGTTCTTCGAAAGATCGATCTCGACGATATCGCTCGGGCCCGTGATGACCGACCTCGAAAGCAAGGTATGTGGAGCAAGCGGAACCACCACCAAACCGCGGAATTCCGGCGAACACAGCGGGCCGCCCGCAGAAAGCGCGTACGCCGTGGAACCCGTCGCCGAAGAAATCACCAGGCCATCGCCGCGCATATCCACCAAATGCGTGCCCGAAATGTCGATGCCGAAATCGATGATGCGGCCCAGCGCGCCACGCGTCACCGAAAATTCGTTCAGCGCGAAACGGCTCGCCACCTGAACGCCACCGCTCCACAGCTCGATGTGAAGGCTGGAACGCTCCTCGCGCACCACGTCGCCCGCAAGCGCGGCGGCCACGATGGGAATGACGCCATCTTTCGATGAATTCACCAAAAAGCCCAGGTGGCCGAAATTGATGCCCAGGATGGGCACGCGATGCTTGCCAACCAAACGCGCGGCGCGCAGCATAGTGCCGTCGCCACCCAATGAAACCACCATGTCGAACGACTTCACGTCGATGTCTTCGCACATATCGATAACCGACTCGATGGAAAGCGGCATGGAATCGAGTTCCTGATGCCCAATTCCCTGCGACTCCAAATACGTCGCGAGCATCATCGACGCGTCGATGGCCTCGGCGTTGGAGTTGTTGCGGATAATCAGGATGTTCATGGTGCCTCGTTTCACGATACAAGCCGCGAGCGCTATGATTGCGGTTGTTTTGCTATCGAAATTAACCGTATAAGTATACCCAACCTTTAAGGGCAATATGGCTACCAAGAACAATTCCATATCATCGCGCGACGACGATGCCGCCCAGGCCGATGTCGCTAATGTAGGCTCTTCTGCCGCGCTCATTTCTGTCTTCGTCATTATTTCGCGCATTACCGGCTTTATGCGCACCTGGGCCATGGCCTTCGCGCTTGGTTCCACCATGCTGGCTAGCTCGTACCAGGTCGCCAACAACCTGCCCAATATGCTGTACGAGCTCGTCGTTGGAGGCATGCTGGTTACCGCGTTTCTGCCGGTATACGTTTCCGTGAAAGACCGCCTGGGCCAAAAGGGCGGCAACGAATACGCCAGCAACCTGCTGTCGCTTACCTTCATCGTATTGGGGCTTGTGGCACTCGTTTGCACCATTTTCGCGCCCGCGCTTATCTATACGCAAAGCTTCATGAACGACCAGTCCACCATGGGCGACGCGATTTTCTTCTTCCGCTTTTTCGCCATGCAGATTGTGTTTTATGGCGTCTCCACTATCGTCAGCGGCCTTCTGAATGCTTCGCGCGACTACCTTTGGTCTTCGGCGGCGCCGATCTTCAACAACATCATCGTTACGGTAACATTCGTCGCATATGCCTTCGTCGCGCCCGTCGATTCGGAAATCGCCAAATTCATTATTGCGGTGGGCAACCCCTTGGGCGTATTCGTGCAAATGGCCATTCAGTTGCCCGCCCTGCAACGCAACGGCATCAAATTGCGCCCGCATATCGACATTCACGATCCTGCACTCAAAGAGACGCTCTCCATCGGTGTGCCGGCGATTATCGTAATGGCTGCAGGCATGGTGATTGTCTCGGTGCAGAACTCAGCGGCATACGGTTGCGTTGACAACGGCCCTTCCGTTATCGCGTACGCTCGACTTTGGTACACGCTGCCCTACGCGTTCCTCACGGTCCCTATCACCACCACCATGTTCACCGAGATTTCGCATATGGCGGCGAAAAACGACATGGAATCGTTCAAGCACGGCGTAGTCTCGGGCAGCAAGCAGATCCTCTTCTTCATGCTGCCGTTTGTGCTCTACCTCATCGTGTTCGCCGAGCCGCTCGTCACGCTCTATCACATCGGCGCATTCACCCAAGAGAATATCTGGCAAATCGCAGGCTACCTTATCGCTCTGTCGATTTCCCTGCCGTTCTATGCGGTGAACACGTATTTGCAAAAGACGTTCTCAGCCTTGCGCGCCATGAAGCCCTACTCCATCATGATGCTAGCCGCATCGGCGCTGCAAATTGCGTTCATCATGATATTCTCGACGTCGGCCTCGGGGTCGCTCGATATGGGAATCGTTGGCGTCGCATTAAGCGAAACGGTGTTCTATGTCGTGCTTGACGTTGTGCTGTTCGCGTATCTGCGCCATAAGCTTGGGAGCTTCGGCTTTGGGACAATGGCCGTATCGGCCGTAAGGTCGCTTATCCTGGGCGCGCTTGGCGCCTTCATAGGATGGCTGGCGATGCGCGGCTGCATGTTGTTTGCACCCATGAACGGCTCTATCATCAACGCGCTTATCTGCATCGTTTGCGGCGGCATATGCGCTCTGGTGGTTACCTTTGGCATAGCGTTGAAGATGAACCTGGAAGAAGCGAGCTTCGTAACGGGGATTGTCTCCAAGATTGCCCGTAAGCTGAAGCATTAGAAACGGAAACCGGCCGTTATGCGAGTGGCGCGGGATGACACGCGGCACTCCATAAGCTGCGCAGCATTACGTGCCGCATATCATCCCGCGCCACTCGCCCGTAAACTTATTCGAAAAACGAATAATAGAGTGGCCTGGATGGCGACATGCATCTCGGAATGCTGCGCAGCTTATGGAGAGATGCGTGCCGCCATCCAGGCCACGGCAAGTGGATTTACGCTACGAAACCGGACGCCTGTAGCCGGGCTCGGTCGTAATTATTACAGGTCCCTCTTCGGTGATTGCAACCGTTTTCTCGAAATGCGCGCTTGGCTTGTGGTCGCGAGTTGTTACGAGCCACCCGTCGCGCCCTATGCGGGTCTTGCGCGTGCCCATGTTGATCATTGGCTCAATCGCCAACACCATACCCGCCTCGAGCTCTATGCCGCTATGTGGCCTGCCGTAATTTGGCACATTAGGGTCTTCATGCATGTCGCGGCCAATGCCGTGCCCCACATACTCACGCACCACGCCATAGCCTTCAGCTTCGGCAATCGACTGCACCGCATGGCCTATGTCACCCAAATGGTTGCCAACACGCGCCGCCGAAAGTCCTGCCCACATACATTTCTCGGTGGTCTCGAGCAGCTTCGCAACGTCTTGGGCCACGCTGCCGATGGGATAAGTCCAGGCGTTATCCCCCACCCAGCCATCAACGGTTGCGCCCGTATCGACAGAAAGAATATCACCTTCGCGCAGAATCACCTTCGAAGATGGAATGCCGTGAACAATTTGGTCGTTCACGGAAGCGCAAATAGACCCTGGGAACCCACCATAGCCCTTGAACGCGGGAATGCCTCCTTCGGCGCGAATAAGCATCTCGGCAAGTTCATCGAGCTCAAGCGTAGACACGCCGGGCTTTGCCGCTTCGCCAACCTTGCGCAGCACATAGGCTGACAATCGGCCAGCTTCCTTCATCGCCTCTATATCGGCTGGCGATTTCTTTATGATATTGACTCTCATGGATGCCTTCTTTCGCGTATATCGCATGCCATGCTATCACAATGCGACGCAGGAATTTTTGCCGCAAGAAAGCCACGGCACACAACAAAAAAAGCCCGCTCCGAAGAGCGGGCTTAAGGCTTGCGCATGGTGGATACGCAAGCTGCAATTCAAACGAAGCTACTCAGCAGCCTGGTCGAAATTGCGGGAAACGGCAGGGTCGACAGAGATGCCAACGCCCATGGTGGAAGAAACCGTGATGGACTTCATGTACTTGCCCTTGGCCGAAGACGGCTTCATGCGAGCAATCTCGTCAAAAACGGTACCATAGTTCTGAGCCAGCTGCTCAGC
>CALBLG010000256.1 GCA_937895975.1 uncultured Slackia sp. | reverse complement strand
TATAGGGAGATGAATAGGTTCCTGGTGGACCTCGCGGCCTTCAAAGCCGTTGCGGGGCGCGCAGAACGTCTCGGGTGTGTTCGATTCACACGCATCTCCGCCAATTGTATTACGCCGTTCTTACGAACGGCGTTTTTTCGCATGAGGCGTCCTGACGCTGCGCGGCAATCTGGGCGGCATCTTGCCCCTCAATCGTCGCTCGCGTACCGAAGTACGCTTCGCTCCTCTTTCAAGGCAATCTGCTCGCCCAGATTGCCGCTCGCTGACTTTTGGTGCGAACGGATCAAAGGTGGGTCAAGGGGACTGTCCTTTTGACCCGCTCCGGACTCATCTGCAATAAGCAGGGCAAGGCCGCTCTTTCATAAGCAATGCCTTTTGCCTTCCGCCGATGCCCCAATCACCCCCACGGAAAACGGTGTTACCATTTCGTTACCGTTTTCGACGCCGTTCGCGCCTCCCCTCTGCATTGGCGCGCTGCGATTGCTCCAGCATTTCTGCCCCGCTGGCTTCGCCCCGCCGAAACGATCGTTGGCTTTTCTGCAACCCGCCGACGCGCATCGCAATACTCGCTTCGCCCACCATTGCCACGCGCAATGCCGTTGGCGTATGCCGCGTTTCTGCCGCGCCGCATTGTTGGGCAACGCATACAGAAAGGCATCCCATGGATTCCATTATGAAGGACCGCATCGTCCTTATCGCGTGCGGCGTCATCGCCGCTGCCGTCGCCATCTGCCTGGCCGCTTTCGGCAACCCGGGCAACATGGCCATCTGCATCGCCTGCTTCATCCGCGATTCCGCAGGCGCCATGAAGCTGCAGACCACAGAAACCGTGCAGTACCTGCGCCCCGAAATCATCGGCATCGTGCTGGGCGCCATGGCCATGTCGCTTATCGGCAAGGAGTTCAAAGCCTCGAGCGGTTCGTCGCCGTTCACGCGCTTCGTGCTGGGCTTTGTCGTGATGATCGGATGCTTGGTGTTCCTCGGCTGTCCCCTGCGCATGGTTCTACGCATGGCCGGCGGCGATTTGAATGCCTGGGTAGCGCTTATCGGCTTCGCGGCAGGCATCGCCGTGGGCGTCGCTTTCCTGAAGAAAGGCTTCTCGCTGGGCCGCGCCGAAAAGTCGCATACCCCCGTCGAAGGCTTCGCGCTGCCGGTTATTATGCTGGTGCTGTTCATCCTGTCGCTTACCACGTCCATCTTCGCCGCCAGCCAAAAGGGCCCTGGCAGCCTGCATGCCCCCGTGGTGCTGTCTATCGTAGGCGGCCTGGCGTTCGGCGCCATCGCGCAGAAATCGCGCATGTGCTTCGCCGGCGGCCTGCGCGACACGTTCATGATTCGCGACGCTTCCGGCCTGATCGTTATCGGCTTGCTGTTTGCTGGCGTACTGGCATACAACCTGGTCACAGGCAACTTCAACCTGAGCTTCGCCGACCAGCCCATCGCGCACACCGACGCTTTGTGGAATATCCTGGGCATGTTCGTCGTAGGCTTCGGCGCCACGCTCATGGGCGGATGCCCGCTGCGCCAGCTGGTTTTGGCCGGATCTGGTTCGGGGGATTCGGCCGTCGGCTTCGTGGGCCTTTTGGTGGGCGCCGCGTTCGCGCACAACTTCGGCATCGCCTCAAGCCCCTCGGGCGTCACCGAGGCCGGGCAAATCGCGACCGTCGCGTGCATCGTGGTGCTGTTCGTGATTGCGGCCATCAACCTGAAGAAGAACGCATAAGACTCCCCGCCGCGGTTGGCGCCAACGCATGTGGCTCCTTAAGCTTCGCAGCATTCCGCCATACGTACCGGCGCCCCACCGCCCCGCTTCGGGACCGCAAGAAAGGAGACCTCATGGTTGAAGTTGATGCCCAGGGGCTGTTTTGCCCCGAGCCTTTGATTATGGCGAAGGCGGCCGTCGACAAAAATCCCGGCGAGCCTGTTCGCATTCTCGTAGATTCCGCCGCCGCACGCGACAACATCGCCCGCATGCTGCGCAAAACGAAACGTGAGTTCAGCGTTGCCGAAAACGATGGCATAATCACCATCGACGTGAAATAAAACGCCGATGAAATGCGGAATTCCATCTCGCCAGCCGCCTGGAAGGACACCCCATGACCGCAACGCCCAAGCATATAATCGTGACGTTTCATGCCACAATAGAGGCGTTCGCATTGAAAGAAGCATGCGAGGCGGCAGGGATTGAAGGCCGACTTCGCACTATTCCGCGAAGCCTATCGGCCGGCTGCGGGCTTGCGTGGGCTTCGCCTATCGAGCACGCAGGCGAACTCCGCGCGCTGCTTGCAAGCGAAACGGCGAATATCGATTACGAAGAGATAGCTGAATTGTAATCGCGGCCGATTGAATCGCTTCAAAAATGAGCCAGCGTCCAAGGAGGCGACTCAGTCTGGCACCGTCGATGCGCCGCCGCGAGCGGCGCATCGACTTTTGCTTAGAGTTCTTCCACAAGCACGTAATCTGCCTTCGAGGCCTCGCGGTAAAGCGCCGCGAGGCCTTTCGCTTCCGCACATACGTCGGCCAGGGCCGAGGCATGCGCATCGTCTTCGGCATGAAAGCGCATCGACATGCCGCAGCCGGCCGAAATGGCGCGGGGCGTGGGAATCATGGCGACATGGGCGCACGAGGCCGCAAGAGCCGCCTCCGACGCCATGGCTGCGTGAGTCGACTCAAACGCCATCACATAGACGCTCGCCACAATGCAGCCTTACAGCGTGATAGTCTTCGACGCATCCTGCATGCGGCCCAGGATGTCGTACATATTGGACACCTCGCCCACTTTCAGCTGGTCTTTCAATCCATAAAAGTCCAGGCACGTGCCGCATACCAAAACCTCGGTGCCTTTTTCGATGAGCTTGCTCACCGAATCGATGATCTGCTGCTCGTCGCCCGCAACCAACTTCACGCCGCCATTCATGAACAGCAGGCTTGCAGGAACGTTGTCGCTTTCAGACAGCGTATAAATGGCCATCTTCATAAGGTTGTAGCCAAGCTGCGGGTCGCCCTCGCCTACATGATCTTTGCCAACGAACACGGCATAGCCGCAGCCCGCAGGCGAGCACGCAGCCACCGGCGCCGGAGCAACGGCCGCAGCAGAAGCGCCCTCGCCCTCGGTAAAGTTCACGCTCCAACCGCCTTCGATCTCCTCGACGGCAACGGCCAGACCGTACTTTTCGGCGAGGCGCGAAACATTCTTCACCGCAGTTTCGTTATCCACCTGCACGGCAAGCTCGCGCGCGCCTTCGTCGATCTTCGTTTTGGCCATCATGAGCGGCTTCGGGCACGCTAGACCGAATGCATTGACAGTTTCCATAGAGTTGCCTCCTTCATCGTTCTGGCTTGTGCCAGCTTATGTCTTTATCGAAATGGAATGACGGGCGGGACGGGGGCAGTCCCCCGTCCCGCCCGTCATTCCTCATCCCATCTTTCGCCTAGCCCATGGCTAGTTCCCCGCTGCCGCAAGCTCGGCAATTTCGCGCACGGCGGCCGCTGCTGCTTCGACTTCGGCCAATGTGTTCGCCGCTGCAAAGCTGAAACGCACAGCACCCTGTTCCTGCGTGCCGAGCGCCTTGTGCATAAGCGGTGCGCAATGGGCTCCCGCACGCACGCAGATGTCGTAGTCGTTCGCCAAGCGATCGGCGACCTCGGCGGAATCGGCCGCGCCGATATTGAGTGCGACGATGGAGCCATGGTCGCACGCGGAACTGCGGCCGTAAACCTTGACGCCCGGCGCACCGGCGACGGCAGCGGCAAATGCATTGGCCAAACCGCCCGCTCGTTCGTGAACGCCCGTAGCCCCGCCAAGCTCGCCCTCGATGTATCCAATACCCGCCGCCAAGCCGGCAATGCCGTGCGCATTCAGCGTACCCGCCTCCAAGCGCTCAGGCATGAACAACGGATGACGTTCATCGTAGCTGTGCGTGCCCGACCCGCCTTCCAAAAGCGGCACTATCTCAACGCCATCCGCAACGCACAAGCCACCGGTGCCCTGCGGGCCAAGAAGGCTCTTATGTCCCGTAAAGCACACCACGTCGGCGCCAATTTCGGCCATATCCAACGGATACGACCCCGCCGTTTGCGCGGCGTCCAAAACAAACTTCGCGCCCGTCGCATGCGCCATCTCGCACATGCGGCGAACGTCGTAGACATCGCCCGTCAAATTCGACGCGTGCGTGGCAACGACGAGCGCCGGTTCGCGCTCGAGCAGCGCGGCGTACGCATCGAAATCGAGCGAGCCGTCGGGCAGAATAGGCGCTACGTCAACCGCGCAGCCCGACCTATCGCGCAGGCGAAACAGCGGGCGCAGCACCGAATTATGAGACGCGGCCGTAGCAAGCGCACGCTGGCCCGGCGCAAGCAGTCCATCGATAGCGATATTCAACGCCATGGTGGCGTTGTTCGTGAACGCCACGCTCGATGCGCCCGGCGCCCCCAGCAGCTGCGCCACCGCGGCACGCGCGCGATACACCGCCATACCTGCTGCGACCGACGCCGGATGCACGCCGCGCCCCACGCCGCCGAATTGCGACATGGCATCGGCAACGGCGCGCACCACGCACGCGGGCTTGTGCATGGTCGTGGCGGCATTGTCCAAGTAAATCACGGGGTTCCTCTCGATCTCCAACCAGCTTACTGCATTTCGCCAGGCACGACGATTCGACGTGCCGTTCGAACTAGCCCGCGTTCCGCGCAACAATCTCGGACATCGCTCGCACGGCTCGCGCGGTAAGCGCCTCCCACGAAAGCGCCGACACATCGAAGGGTTGCGCCGGGCGGCCCGCGCGCAGCGCTCTCTCGATGGCATCGGCCAAACGCATCTCGAACGCAGGCAGATCGCAGCGATCGGGTTCGTCGACGCCCTCCATGCGCGGAGGCTGCACGAATTCGATAGGCGCATCGGGTATATGCGCCTCTAACCATGGGCGCACGCCTGGCAAATCGGTGGCGACCACGCGGCAGCCGCACGCCATGGCCTCGATAAGCACGAGCGGCAAGCCTTCGAAAAATGATGGCAGCACGAATACGTCGGACGCTCGGTATGCCTCCACCAAATCGCCTTGGGCAAGCTTGCCCGCAAGCATCACGGGAAGAGGGCACGCCTCGACGAGATGCACGATGCGCTCATATTCCGACGCATCGCTATGGCCGCCCACCAGGCACGTTTCTACATGCGGCACATTCGGGCGCTTCGCCAACAAGCCAAGCGAGGCGATAAGGCTCTCGACGCCTTTCTTGTAACCAATTTTCCCTACATAGAGCATGCGAAGGGCGTCTCTTTCCGCCGACGTGCGCGACGCGCCTGGCGAAAACTCCTGCGCATTGTAGCCCGTTCCGACAACCGTCACCTTCGCGGGATCGACGTCGTACCGTTCAACGATTTCACGTTTCTGCTCTTCATGCAACGCGAAAATAATATCGAGCCTACGAACGGCAGAAATGATGCGATCGCGCTCGAGCCCATGACTGCGCATCTGGCGCAAATCGGTCGAATGGCACACGGCAGCCATGGGAACATTGGGCAGGGTCTCGCGCGCAACCGCGCATGCGAGGTACAAATGGTGGCATATAACCGCATCGGGCACGAAATCGGCCGCAGCCCGAGCGATGCGCTTGGCAAACGCATCGCAGAACTGTCTCGCCATAATCGGCGTAAGGTCACGATAGCGCGTGGCCGCATAGGGCATCACGTCAGACATGCCGCACACATCGAACGGCAACTCGGGCGTATTGAACCGCACGTAGTACGCCCGAGCGCCATTGGGCAACAAGGGGGCGTCAGCGGCATCCACGCCAGCAACCACCGCGGCGGCATGCCCCGCGGAAAGTTCGCAGCGCACCATTTCGGCCAAATACACGCCGCTTCCCGTAGAATCAGGCTTCTGAGCCGAGATGTTCAGAATGCGCATGGCGCCCTCCTTCCATAAACGATACCGCTATGGTAGCAATGCTTTCCGCCAGCATATCCAAGCATGCGCGAGATTGCGCAAGAACATCGGTCGACGCAAGAGGCGCGCCAAGCCTTCGCCGCTTTTCGTCGCGAGCCCACATCGATTTTGCAAACCCCGCGACCGTGTCGCGCTATGATGGATAAAGCAGATTCGCCCGCCGAACGCTCGGCGCGGCGCACGCCAAAACACGCAGGAGGGCCGTCATGAGAATTCGAATGGAACTCGACCGGGGTTATTTGCCCGACGCTTACGGAAAATACGCCGCGCCCGAAGATTGCCACGATTGGAGCTGCCGCAGGTCGTTCCCCTTCACCGTGGAAGACGTGCCCGTGGGAACGCGAGCACTGGCGGTGTTTTTCATCGACTGGGACAGCGTGCCGGTATGCGGTTTTCCCTGGATCCACTGGTGCGCTTATGTAGACGGCGATTTCGAAGGCGACATCGAATTTCCTGACGACCTAAGCCGCAACGAGCATTCGCGCCTGATGCAAGGCTACAATTCGGCCGCGAAAAGCGAGCCGGAGCGCGGCGTGGGCTATGTGGGCCCATGCCCGCCCGATTGCGACCACAAATACACGCTGCAGGTAATCGCCCTTGACGAGGAGCCGCTGCTGCAAGCGCCGTTCTGGGCCAACGAACTGCTCGAAGCCTGCCGCGGCCATGCCATCGACGAAGCAGGAAAAATCCTGCCCAGCAGATGCTAAAAAATAAACGGCTTTAATTATGCCCATGGACGCCGAATTGTTCCAATTGCCAAAAGGTGCATGACCTCTAAAAGGCAGCGAGGGCGAGCCCGGCGCCCCAGATTGGCTTGAAAGAGGAGCGAAGCGTACTTTGGTACGCGAGCGACGATTGAAAGACAAGATGGGGTGCCCGGCTCGACCGCAGCT
>CALBLG010000255.1 GCA_937895975.1 uncultured Slackia sp. | reverse complement strand
CGTGCGCGTCGAGGCTCCGATGGTCGATGGGCAGCCCCAAACGGTGCGCTATACATTCGAACGTTCTGATATGCCCGCTTTGCTCGACGGCATCCAACAGGCATGGGCGGCGACGCAGGTGAACGCATAGTGGCGCGATCGACGGGTGCTCAAACCGGCGCGCGCTCATCGAAAGCGAAACCGCAAATGCCCGTTTCGCAGCGCGTACGGCGATTCGCCGTAGATTCTTGCGCGCCGCGAAATCGGGCGCAGGCTGCTCGTGCGGCCGAGGGCCGCGCGATGGGGGCGCGGCGCGTGCGAAAACCGAGCCATGAAGGCTTGTGGTATGTGGCGTGCGCCCGCGAAAACAGGGGCTACACGCGGGCTTCGAGCCGTCAGGCGCGATGCGTGCTTGCAGCGCTGCCCGAGAGACGCGCGGCGGTGAGCGCGGCCACGCATGCCAGCATGCAGGGAAATAAGAGCAAGGACACCAAACCGGAACTTTTGGTGCGCGAGCGCTTGCGCGAGGCTGGCCTTGGCGGCTACCGCCTGCAGTGGAAGGCTCCAGGCAGGCCCGACGTGGCGTGGCCGGGCAAGAAAGTGTGCCTGCTCATCAACGGATGCTTTTGGCATCGCTGCCCAAAATGCAAACCTCCCATGCCTAAGAAAAATCTCGAATATTGGGTGCCGAAATTCCGACGCAACGTGGAGCGCGACGCCCAAAACATCGCCAAGCTCGAAGAGCAGGGCTGGCGAGTTCACGTTATTTGGGAATGCGAGCTGAAGAAAAAGACGATTGATTCCACGTTCGCCGAACTCATTCCCATCCTGCATAAGGAATTGGACAAGTAGGAGCTCGCCTAAGCGACTTGCGCGGACATGCGCTTCCGCTTCGGTCAAGTCCTGGCTCGCACGGAAGCCACATTAAGTGGCTTCCGGCTCGTGCGGAATCTATCGGAATCGCATATCCGCGCAAGTCGCTTGCCGGAAGACGCCACGGCGTCTGCTTGGACGGGCATGCGGCTCTGGTAGATTCCGCACGAGCAGAAGGCGCCAGTGGCGCCTTCGTCGCGAGCAGGACTTGACCGAGCCAGAGACGCATGTCCGTCCAAGCAGACTGTCGGTAAACGGTCTTTTCGAATCGCCTTTTCCGTTCACCTTCGCCATTTTGCCGTTCACGGCTGCCATATTTCTGTAACCTCCCGTTCACCGAAGCCGCTCGCGCGTCGACGTAACGTTGCGCTTTAGTTGTCGATAGCGCCCCCTGCACGCTGATACCATGCGTTTTGTTCTAATTCATGCATGCGCGCCCTTTTGCCCAAGGGGCGTTTAACGCAGGGGGATGCGCGGTGGCCACGCCGCGCCCGGAAGAGGAGAAAACCTATGGCGAGACAGCTCAAGTCCATGGACGGCAACAACGCGGCAGCGTGGGTGTCGTATGCGTTTACCGAGGTGGCGGGCATTTACCCCATCACTCCGTCGAGCCCCATGGCCGACCTCGTCGACCAGTGGTCGGCGCAGGGCAAGAAGAACATCTTCGGCACGCGCGTGAAAGTGTGCGAGATGCAGTCTGAAGGCGGTGCGGCGGGTGCCGTGCATGGCTCGCTTGCGGCTGGTGCCCTCACCACCACGTATACGGCATCGCAGGGCTTGCTGCTCATGATCCCGAATATGTACAAAATCGCGGCCGAGATGCTGCCGAGCGTCTTTCAC
>CALBLG010000254.1 GCA_937895975.1 uncultured Slackia sp. | reverse complement strand
CCGGGTTCAATGTAACCGATACGGGCAATACGAGCATGCAGGTGTATGACGAAACTCTCATCGTGTACGCGAAAGATTCCTCGGCCGACGCGGCGAACGCGATTGTGGCCACATTCGGCATTGGGCGCTCGCTGCAAGACACGGTTCACTATTCGTTTGACACCGACATTTATGTGGTAGTCGGCAAAGATTGGCGCGAGGTGCTTGCCGCGCGCAATGAAACGGTCGACGCGGACGGTTATATCGTGTCGCTCGACGAAGCTGATGCAAGCGCTTCCGGCGATGCGCCATCGGACGCTGCGATGGCTTCGACCGAGGGCGACGCTTCGACCGACTCGGCCGACGCTGCTTCGACAAGCGGCTCGTCGAATGCGAGCTACGCTTCGTAAAGCGAAGAACCTGGCCCGTCCTTAACGGCGGGCCTTTTTCGAGAAGGGGAGCCTATGACGCTCAACGATATCTACCACGCAATCGACCCGGTGGCGCTTTCGCTGGGGCCGCTTCAAATTCGCTGGTATGGACTGGCGTACGTCGTCGGTTTCGTCTGCGCGTTTTTCGTCATTGCGAAGCTCGCGAAACGCTGGCAGGTGCGCATCAACGACGATGCCTTCTTCACGGTAGTTTTCTGCGTGATTCTTGGCGTGATATTCGGCGGGCGCTTGGGGTACGTGCTGGTGTACGGCGACGGCTATTACCTGCAGCATCCCGAGAAGATTCTTGCGTTCAACGAGGGCGGCATGAGCTTCCACGGCGGGCTTGTCGGCGTGATAATCGGTGGCCTGATCGCCGCGAAGTTCACGAAGATCCCGTTTCTCACGCTGGCCGACATGGGTGTGGTGGGCGTGCCGATTGGCCTGTTCTTCGGCCGATGCGCGAATTTCATCAATGGCGAGCTGTGGGGCGCGCCCACCGATCTGCCGTGGGGCGTGGTGTTCGGCGGCGCGGCGGGCACGATGGCGCGGCATCCGTCGCAGCTTTACGAGGCGCTGCTCGAGGGCGTGGTGCTGTTCATCATCTTGTTCGCCCTGTCGCGCAAAACGCCGCCTCGTCCGCGTGGCACGTTCTTCGGCACGTTCTTGCTGCTGTACGGGCTGTTCCGTTTCATGGTCGAATTCATTCGCCAGCCCGACGCGCAGATCGGCTACCTGCTGGGAACCGATTGGTTCACCATGGGCCAAGTGCTTTCCATTCCGCTGATGGTAGCGGGCGTGGCGTTTCTCATCTACGCTGCGGTTACGAAAAAGCCGCAGCAAGGCTTGCCTGAATAAGGGCCAACAAGAACTTCCTCGAATGCGGCTTCGCTTATGGCGGGCCGCATTTTCAATTCTTCTACGGTTTCGTGCGAGTCGGGAAAACTGTGCATAATGAAACTAACGGGCCGGGTGCGATATGCATGCGCGCCTGGGAGCAATCTGGGAAAAGGGGGAGTTATGGACATCAAGCTGTATAGGTGCACCCATTGCGGAAACATTGCGATCAAGGTCGTGGATTCGGGCGTATCCATGGTGTGCTGCGGCGACCCTATGGTCGAACTCCTGCCCGGCGAGGTCGATGGCGCGTTCGAGAAGCATGTGCCGTATGTCGAGGTCGACGGGAACGCGGTGAATGTTCAGGTGGGCGAAGCGGTGCATCCCATGACGCCCGCGCATTACATCCAATGCATAGTGCTGGTTACCACGCATGGCTACCAGGTTGCGCGTTTGACTGCCAACGACAATCCCCTTGCCATGTTC
>CALBLG010000253.1 GCA_937895975.1 uncultured Slackia sp. | reverse complement strand
TTGGCATGGCGTCGCAATTCGTAAGCCAGGCGAATAATTCGGCCACGGTGTACGCCGCACCGGGCAAGCGGGTGCAGCTTAAGGCGGGCGATGTCGAAGTCGGCGAGGAGGCATGGGCCAACGAGCTGGGTCGTGCGAACATCTCGTTTGATATGCCCGAAAGCGTCACGCAAGACTTGCTCTATGGCGACGCCGTGAAGCTCGAGGCCGTTATCGACTACGGCGACGATCAAACGTCGTGCTTCGCGAATTGCACGTGGCGTCCGAGCGCCCGGCTGTGGTCGTTCAAAATAACGAACGACGGCGCTACGCAGTCGCTGGTCGAGAATGGTGAGAAGAAGCACTCCAATTCGCTCGTGCTGCATTATCAGTTCGCGCGCCAAACCAACGCATACTGGACGTTTGACCTTACGGCGAAAAACATGGGCAGCGAAATGAACGCCGGCGATAGCATGATGCTGTTCGTCGAAACGGAAGGCGGCGACACGGTTCCCATAGCGCTGACGAAGAAATCGGATGATGGGACATATGCGCGCTTTGTGGGCGAATATGTCGATGAGGCGTATTTGGCGCTGCTCGAAAAGTACCCAGCGGTCACCTTTTTCTACAGCGAGCTTATCAAACAGGAAATGGGTAACTTCTTCATTCCGAAGAACTACAGCTTCAGCGCGTTTGATTTGACGTACGCATCGAATGTCGATGACGATTATTTGCAGCGCGCGACCGATAGGGCCCAACAAGAAATCGCCGATAGATATGCATATCTCGACAGCCTGTTCGATTTCGACGCAACAAGCGGTTACGACGAAGAGGTTGAATCGGTTTGCGACGACACGCTTGACGTAATGAAGGGCTTTGTGGCCGCGATTGAGCAAGGCCGCGCTAATGGCGACTATTCCGAAGACGAAGCAGTGGCCGCCATAGAGAAAATCGAGGCGCTTATGCCCGACTTCGAAGACCCGACTGCGACGTTTTTGACGCGCGATGAAAACACGTGGGTTTCGAATATCGACAACGACACCTTCACGGGCGCAACTTTCGACCCCGTTGTGTGGGAGGCGCCCACCGATGCCGAAATTGATGGGTGGTATGCCGGCGAAGACGACGCGACGAAATCGGCCGTGAAAAGCTATTTCGCCAACGCGAAGCAGGCGATCGAGCGCAACAACGAATCGGTGCAAAGCGGGCAAAACGTCGTGCGCAATACCGTGAAAAGCATCATGGACATCATGGGTCTTACCGATTCGACCGCTACCGATTCTCCCTATGAATGGCTCGATCAGAATGTCGACGCGAGCTCGCTCGGCGATTTGACGATAAGCACGGGTTCTTCGGCGTCGGGCGAAGCCGATGCAAGCGCGGCGAGCGGACGTTTCAGCGCCGATTTCTATATAGGAAAAGATGGCGACGGGAAGCCGACGAGCTACACGACGGTCGTGACGGAGGATGCTCCTTCCGAATACGCAGGCGCAGCGAGCAAAACGCAGTGCTACTTGCTCGACAACACCAAATCGCACGGCTATATGGACAACTGGGAGCAAGACACCAAGAAGATGGCGCACCTCAACGCCATAGGCGAGCTGTCGAACCAGGTGTTCGATTACGCGGCGAAAAACATGCGCACGACCGAGACGGCTATTGAATTCTTCCGGGTTGCCGACCAGTTGCCGCCTTCGCCTTCGACGCCTGGAGCGTTCAAGGTGAATTTGACGAAAACGCCTGTTAACAAGGTCACCGAGGCAGCGGAAAAGGTTGCGGAGTCGCAAAAGCAACAAGTGCAGGTGATTACGCAGACGAAATCGCTGGGGGCAAACGCTCAGTCGTTCGCGAAAGCGGTGCCTCTTGTGGGCACAATTTTCGACGCCATGGGGCTGGGCAACACGATCGATTCGTGGTCGCAGTCGATGGACGATTTGGGCAGCATCGAGGCCGACATCAATTGCATCAACCAGTGGATTTTGTTCTGGATGCGCCACAAGCCGTGCAACAGCGATTGCGCGAAATGCATCGCCGCGCTTCGCGCCGAGCTTGCCGCCGCCGAGAACCTGAAAGCCATGATTGAAATCGAGAACAATATCAACGAGCGCGAAACGTCGAGCGGCATGTATACGCTTATGGCGAAAGTCGCAGCTGGCATGGTGGCCCTTGGCGGCGTTGAAGGGGCGGCAACTGCGAGCGACCTTGGGGGCAAGGCCACGTTGATGACCGATATAGGTTCAGCTGCAGGGCACTACTACACGGCAACGCTGCTCGATGAGCTGCGAAACAAATACGAGCAGGCGACGCGCTACCGCGAAGCGATATGCAAGGAAACCGTGGACAACGACAAGAGCAAAGACCCCGAAGACAACAGCAAATCGGGTGATATATTCAGGTTCGATTCGAACGTGATCGTCGATCCGTCGGGCGTGGTGTACGAGGCCGTTGAATCGAACGTGGTCGAAGGCGCGACGGCGGCGGTGTATACGCAAGGCGCTGCGGGCGAGCAGATTTGGAACGCTGAAGCGTATGAGCAAATAAACCCGCAGGTTACGGGTGCAGACGGCTCGTTTGCGTGGGATGTTCCCACGGGCATGTATCAGGTGCGCGTGTCCAAAGACGGCTATGAACCGGCTTCGACTGAATGGCTGTCGGTTCTGCCTATCCAAACGGGGTTGAAGGTGGGCCTGAAATCGACCGAGGCGCCGTATGCCCAGGCGGTTGCGGGTTCGGGCTTCATCGAGGTAACGTTTAGCCAATATATGAAGGCCGACGATTACCTGATGCCGGAAATCGATGGCGTTGTCGCCGAGCGCATCGAATGGGTTGATGCCGAGATGGCTTCCGAGGCCGACGGCGGTGCGGCTTTGTCGAAGACGCTTCGCGTGTATCCGGCGAGTTCCCTGGTGGAGGGGTCTACGGTAACGTTGCGATTGCCCGGTGCAAAAAATTATGCGGGTCGCGAATTGGGTGAAGGCGGCGTGTGGTCGCAAGAGGTGGTTGTGGTCAGGCGCCCCGCGACGCTTGTGGCGAATTTCGAGAACTCCGTCGTCGCCAAATCGGGCGACTCCGTGAAGGTCGTGGCGTATGTGCGCTATGCCGATGGTTCCCCTGTCGCCAATGAGGCTGTTTCGGCCTCCGTTGGATCGAGCGACATAGCCGCGCTTTCTGTGCCGAGCGCGACGACCGACGCCGAAGGCAAGGCCGAATTCGAGCTGACAGGAGATTTGCCGGGTATGACGACGCTGTCGCTTTCGGTTGAAGGCGCGCCCCTTTCGAAAGAATTGCCCGTGCGCGTTACGTCCGACGCGGCCCAGCCCATTCGCCCTGTGGCGACGATTGGCGAGCATGAATTCGGCGCGCTGTCGCCCAAGGAAAATGCGATTACCGTGAAGAAGGGGTCCCAACTGGTGCTTTCGACTGCTACCGAGGGCGCGACCATCTACTACACGGTCGACGATACGTGTCCATGCAAGAGCGCCGAAGAAGGTGGCACGCGCATCGAATATACGGGGCCGATCGATATTCCCGAGGGTGTGACGAAGTATCGCATTGCGGCATATAAACAGGGCATGTCTTTTGACGAGTACTCCGAACGTCTGAATATCACGGTGACGGTGGACGATTCCGAGGACCCTAATCCTGCGCCGATTGACCCAACTCCGACTCCCGATAGCCCGAATGACGAGCCGATGAACCCCAGCCAGTCTGGTGGTGGTAACTCGAGCAACGGCGACCAGCAAGGCGGCGCTTCGTCGTCGGCGAATGCGTCTTCGGGTGTGAATGGCGCCGCGAATGATACAGTCGCTCAGGCGCGTGACGCGAATATGGTCTTATCTGGTGCGACGTATGCACCTACTGGAGATGCGAACGCCAGGTTTGGCATGGCCGTCGCGGCCATCGCGGCACTCGCTACTGTGTTGGGGCTGTTTGCGGTTCGCAGGCGTAACGGATAGCGGTATGTAGGACAGGGTGGGACAGGGGACGGTCCCCTGTCCCATTTTTGTTCACCACTCCCGTTTTTGTCAGAGGCGGGGTGTGCAAGAAAAAGCCATTCGGGTGGCAAGAATTCCGAGGTTTGCAGTGATAATTTCCCAATGTGGGAACTATGGCGCATCAAAATCCCAGGTCGGACGGTTTAAAATGCTCGGTCAAAGCCCCTGGAGCGTAATTCTTGCTGCGTATCGGCTGCAAACCTCGGAATTCTTGCCACGACGGGGCGAATTTTCTTGCGGCGGGGCGGGGCCCTCTCCCGTCTGCGTTTCGAGCAGCCGCTCGCGGCTAGTTGGCGCGCGGAAGCAATATAACTTATATTCATAATTGACGATGGGGGAGGGGTATCCTATCATACGCGTTAATGATGCCATGGTGCATCGTGCCTTGCTGCAGAACGGCTGTGTGGGCCACGGGGAGAAGCGGCGGGGTCGTTGTTTGAAGCGGCGGGCCGCGCGCCTGCTTCGTGTGGCTTTGTTGTGCGGCGATGGAAGGGGTTGGCGTATGGCTGGTCATGGTCGAACGAGCTGGGATGACGTGGCGATAGTCACGGTCTCTGTGCTGCGCCATATTGCCCGACAGGAAAAAATCGCGGGTGGTGCCGTCTCGCTGTCGCGCCGCGAATTGGCCGATTTGGCTGGCGTGAGCGAATATCGCGCTCATGCGGCTTTGCGTCGCTTGGCGGGAGCGGGGCTTATCGCAAGTGAAGAGCGGTATCGCGACGATGGCGGTCGTTTGGCGAACGCCCTGCATGTTACCGAGCAGGGCCGAGCATTTCTTGTGGGTCTAGATTAGCGAAGAAGCGCCGTGTGGGACAGTTTCCTCTGAGGAATGTGTCCCACGGCTATTCTTCGTGCGAGCAGCCGACGAATTTATAGAACCCGATGGCGTATCCGCGCGAAAGCAATTCAATGTCGTCGCCGAATCTGCGCCGCGCCTCGGCGATGAGTGCTGCGCCAATTCCGTGGCCGCGCAGACGTTCGCGAATGATGATGGGATTAATGCTGGGGTGCTCCCCGTCAAGCGAAACGTGGCACATGGCAGCCAGACTGCCTTTTTTGTCGACGGCAACGAGCGTATTGTCGAATTCGGTGAGTTCGCCCATGCCTGCAGAGTGGCCCATGGCGACAATCGCAGCGTGGTCATCGGGAACGGCAAGGCGAATTTCTTCAATTGCGGCATTTCCGTATGGTTGCGGTTGCTGGTGGTAGGCGCTCAAATCGAGCGCGTCTTCTTTAAGAAAGTCTTGTTCAGCGATATGCTTTTGTGCCTCCATGGACATCCCCTTGCGCTGTTCGCGGTGTATTGCCGTTTCCCCAAAGCGTGACACTGGATACATTATTGCAGGTTTGTTAACGGGAATGTTGCGACGAAACGCGAAAGTGCCTAGTTTTTCGGCCGATTGGTGTGTAAGAAGTACTTTGACCTGGGGCTTAATCAATAAGCGAATTCAAAATGGAGCTCGCGATGCTTATGACGATGCTGGCGACGAACGCGCTTCCGAATGATGCGATGTAGAATCCTATGCCGAATAGGCCGCTCGAGATTCCCGAGGCCAAATACAGCATGGCAGTGTTCACCACCAGATAGAAAATGCCGAAGGTGAGCACGGTGACGGGCAGGCTGAGCACCTGCAACACGGGTTTCACGGCCATGTTCAAAAGCGCGAGCACAACGGAAAACGCCACGATGTCGATGACCGAATTCGCGCCGGGCGCGAAGCCGATGCCCGGCACCAGCCATACGGTGAACGCGACAGCCAAAGAGGTGACCAGCCAGCGAATGATGAAATTCATGAGAAGCCTTCCTATGGAAGGCGCCCGTACGTGCGGGCGCCAGTGTTGTTAATCCTTCGCTTCCATTATCTCTTTCGCGCGCTTCGTGCGATTGCGGCGTCGCGCATTTCGACGTTTCGTTGAGGACGCGTTGCCCTCCCGAAGATTTTCGGTTGGCGCGTCGGGCGTGCTGCCGGCGGGTTTGCCGTTTTCGGGTTTGGTGGCGTTGACGGCGGGGTCGCGATGTTGGTCGGCATCGGCGGGCGACGCAGGCGGGTTCTGCGGGTTTTCAGGGTCGGGGGCCGCGTTGCCTTTCGGCGCGCGGCTTTTCTGCTCGGGCGCTTTGGGCTGCGTTTTGCCGGCGACGGGCGTTTTCGCCTGCTTTTTCGAATCGACGATATTGATGCAATGCTGCAAGGGGTTTGCTCCAAGGGCTCGGTAGCTGGGCTTGGCCGCTTCCTCGCGCAGCAGCTCTTCAGTGCATGTGGCGACAATCTCGTCTTCGCGCATGAGCTTGCGCACCGATGATTTCAGCGATTTCTGCAGCGTTCCGACCATCGAATGCGTGGATTGGGGAAGCGATTCGGCGCCATGTTTCTTCGACGATTCGGCGTCTTTGGCAATAAGTCGTATGCATGCGAGGCATGCGTCGAAGATGACAACTGCATCGTTGCAGGTGAGGAAGGGTTTGAAGGTCTTGTACACCGGTTTTGCCGCTGCGGCGAATTGCTTGTCGGTTGCGTCGCCGCGCTTGACGAGTTTTCGAGCCGCTTTCAGATACGCTTTTGTTTCTTGAACAAGCTGGTTGCGCGCCGCTATCCAGTCGGTCGGCGCTTCGTTCGCTTGCGGCTCGGGCTGTTTTTCCTGTGCGGCGCTGTTTTGCTCGTCGTCGGGCTTCTTGGGCTTCGGCTGCTTTTTTGCCGTATGGGGTTTTGGAGTTGCGTCGTTTTCGGCGGCAACGGCCGCATCGATCGCTTCGGCTGCCTCGGCGCGCGGGGCCTCTTTCGGCGTCTCTGCCAGCTTCGTCCTGGGCCCCTCTCCCGTGGGCTCGGCATCGGCTGGATGCTTCGAAGCCATGCTCTCTTCGGGCTCGCTCTCGGCTTCGGGGGTGTCATTTGCCGGGGGCTTTTCCTTGGCGGCGACCTTCGGCGCGTCGTTGCGCGCTTCCGCCTTGGCGCGGCGCTGCTCCGAGCGTTTTCTGCTCGCGCGGCGCTTTGCGGCCTTCGAGGGACCCTCGTTATTCAGCGATTCCTGCGCGCGTGCGCCCGACCGCACCGGTGCGCCTTCGAGTTTTTCGTCCACGCGCGCCATGCCTTCCTCGGCGGCGGCTTGCAAGGTCGATTTTTCCTCAGCTTTATGTTCGCCGCGAGCGGGAATTGCGGCCAGGGCTGCGGCTTCCGCTTCAGCGCGTTGCTTGGCTGCGGCGCGTTCGGCTTCGCGCGCGTCGGCCTGGGCTTGCTTCGCGGCCGCAACTTCGGGCGCTTCGGGCGTGGTGAAGGTGCCCGTTTCGTCAAGCACGGGAAGAGGCGCGAACGCGAACGTGCCCGAAGGCGCATCGACATTCACGATGGCTGTGCGGTCGGGCCCTTCCGGGGAGCTGTTGGCCGGTCTTTGTTCGGCAGCGTCGCCCTTCGGGGCGCGGGTGCTCTCGCGATTGCTGGACTGCTCGTTGCCCCTGCTGCCGGGCTCGTATTCCGTTGCCCCGGTGGCTTCTTCGGCTGCAGGCAGTTCTTTCGGCTGGACAAGCGCCACGTCAAGCGCGCGTTTCTTCATGCGGCGCAGCTTCAGCTTCCCCATGGGTTTTGCTTCGGCCAGCAGCCCCGCGTCGTGAACCGCTTCGTCGACGGGCGCGGTAAGCCCGCAGGGGCCCATGTTGTGGATGCGCGTATGTTCGTCGTGCGTGAGCACCATCAGGTTCACCAGGCGGTCATCGGTGCGGTAGCCGTTCACATGGTGAACCTCGTGTTCCTCGTCGCCCTTTTTGAAGTCGAGAAACGCCATTGCCACCAGCACCGAACGGTACACGCGCTTTTTGTGAGCCATGCCGCCGCGACGTCCGCGGCGCGAGGGGTGCACCTCTTCGGGCTTGTAGGCGATTTGGTAGCGTCCGTTGGCCAAAAACATTTTGGGCTCGGAACCGTCTATCAGACGCACATTGCCGCGGTCGGACACCAGGAACGGCGTCATGCCGCAATAGATTTGGCGCCACTGCTCGGGCATGGAACCTTCGAGGTAGGCTACAGCGTCGCGGGCGCTTTTCATGCGTCCGCTTCCGTTCGCGCGCCAACCGCACGCGTGCATCGAGATGCGCTCGTTGCCGCGAATATATTCCGCCGCGCGAAAGCCGTGGCGGCGAAGCCATATGAATTCGCGCAGGTCATTGAAAAATGAAGACATGAGTGGCCTTTCTGCGGGGCCGTATCGTGCGCCGTCGCGCGGCGCGGGTTTCCAACCCATAATTATACCTCGCTTGCCGCGCATGGCGAAAACGCCTGTGTGCGGGGCGTGTTGCCGCAGGCGGGCGGCGTGCCACGAGGGCTCGCGCATAGTAGAATGGCCAGCATGAAAAGCGGAAATCACAAAAACTCATCGACGCCGCGCGCATCGTCGCAGCGACGCAAGCCAAACGCGCGGCTGGGCAAGGTCGACGAAAGCCGTGCGAGCAAACGCGGCGCGTCGCCGGCTGGCAAGAATCGCCCCGCTTCGGGCGCGGGCAAAAACAGCAAGAAGAACGCGTCACCGTATCGCGGCGGGCGCAAATGCGTGCGCAAGGACGGCTCGCCCGGCGCAGCGCAGCGTACCGTTGCGCCTGGTGCGCTGCATTGTTCCATCGATGCCAAGTGCGGCGGTTGCCAATGGCTTGCGGTGCCTTATGCCGAACAGCTTGCCCGCAAACAGCGCGAGGTTGAGGGCCTGTTTGAGGGCTTGATCGATGCCGAAACGACGGTTCATCCCATTTTGGGCATGGACGACCCGCGCTATTACCGCAACAAAGTCGTGTCGCCTTATGTGGGCGTTTGGGATAAAAAGGCGCGTCAAATGCGTGTTTTGTGCGGCATGTACGAGCGCGGCACGCATCGCGTGATCGATTCGGACGAATGCCTGTTGGAAAACCGCGAGGCGAAACGCATCATCCTCACCATTCGCAATCTTATGCGACGGTTCCGCATGGAACCTTATGACGAAGATGACGATACGGGCTTTTTGCGCCATGTGCAGGTGCGCGTGGGGCATACCTCGGGCGAAATCATGGTGACGTTGGTCACGCGCGAAGAGCAATTTCCCGGCGCGAAGGGCTTCGTGCGCGCGCTGCGCGAGAAGCATCCGTCCATCACGACAGTGGTGCAAAACGTCAACACGCGTCAGACGAATGTGATTCTGGGCGATAAGGAACGCACGCTGTTCGGCCCTGGGTTCATCCTCGACGAGCTGTGCGGGCTCAGCTTCCGCATTTCATCGAAGTCGTTTTACCAGGTGAACGCAACGCAGACTGAGGTGCTGTATCGTCGCGCGGTGGAAATGGCGCAGCTCACGGGCGTCGAAACGCTGATGGACGCGTATTGCGGCACGGGCACCATCGGGCTGGTGGCGGCTCGCGGAATAGACGGCAAGCCAGGTGCGGCGCGGGTGATTGGCGTTGAAGAGCGCCCCGATGCCGTTGTCGATGCGCGCAACAACGCGCGGCATAACGGCATCAAGGCGGCGCAGTTTGTGGCGGCCGACGCGGGCGAGTACATACATCGCATGGCCGACGAAGGAGCTGTGCTCGACGTGCTTATGATGGACCCGCCGCGTGCGGGGTCAACGCCCGAATTCTTGAAGGCGGCATACGAACTGGCTCCCGGGCGCATCGTCTACATCTCGTGCAATCCGCAAACGCAGGCCCGCGACGCGGCGTTTTTGATTGACCGGGGCTGGCGAATCGTCGAAATGCAACCGGTGGACATGTTTCCGCATACGAGCCATGTAGAGAACATTGTGTTGTTCCGCCGTTCTGACGAATAGCATTAACGCCGACGCTGTGCAGCGATCTGCCTGGCTGTCCGCGCCCGCTCGGGTGTATAGCGTGGCTGTGGAAATGCCGCTGGCATTTCCACTCAACCAGTCCGGCTCGTCAGCTTGCCGTCCTTTCCATTGCCCGTATCTCAACTTTGATTTGGAGTGACCAATATGCCTCAGAAAGTAGACATCGTTCTTGCAAGCGGAAGCCCGCGCCGCCGTGAGCTGCTGGCGCGTGAGGGCGTCGAATTCACGGTGTGCAGTGCCGATGTGGACGAATCGCTCGAGCCGGATTTACTGCGCCAGCCCGAAGAGGCCGTGAAAAAGCTTGCCGAACGCAAGGCGGGCGCCGTGGTGCAGCAGGTGCTTGGCGACCCCGAATACGTGGGCGCGGCGGCGATTATCGGTGCCGACACCATTGTGGTGGCCGACGGCAAGATTTACGGCAAGCCCGCCGATGAAGATGACGCGTGCCGCATTCTGCGCGAGCTTTCGGGTCGTGCGCACGAGGTTATCACGGGTGTTTCGGTGTGGCTGGTAAGCGCACCGCCCAGCAAGGAAGTGTCGCTTGGCTTCCGCACGTTCACCGAAACGAGCCGTGTGACGTTCAAAGAGCTTTCCGACGAGGTCATCGCCGAATACGTGGCGGGTGGCGAGCCCATGGACAAGGCCGGCGCGTACGGCATTCAGGGCGACGGCGGCGCGTTGGTCGAGCGCGTCGACGGCGATTTCGACAATATCGTGGGCCTGCCGGTGAAGCGCCTGATGGACGAATTCTCCGAGATTTTCGAAGCGGCGAAATAGCGCACGAGAGGGACGAGACGGATTTACCTGATTGGCATGAATGGACCATGCGCGAAAAAAATGCTGCAAATGTTCAACCTAATGACGGTTTCATTTGAATAGCAGATTTTATTGTTCGTGTGACCAGGCATTTTGCTCGCAACAATAGACCGTGCGGTCTTTAGCGGAAAATGGGTTGAACATTTGCGGCTTTTTGTTATTTTGCGAGGGCTCAGTAACGTGAGCGACGGCGGAAAGGGGCGCTATGGCGAAGAAATCGATGTACGAGCGCGTGCTTGCCACGGTGCGCGGCCGCGACATGGTCGGTGCCGATGCGTTCGCTGTGGCTATGGTAAGTGGTGGGTCCGACAGCTGCGCGTTGGCGTACCTGGTGGCCGATATGGTTGCGGCGGGCGAGTTGGGCGCGGCGGTTATGCTGCACGTGAACCACAAGCTGCGCGGTGATGCATCCGATAGCGATGCCGAGTTCGTCGCGGCACTCGCGCAATCGCTGGGCATTCCGCTGTTCGTGTGCGAAATCGATGTGGCGACGTTGGCGGCGGGCGACAATATGGAGGCCGTCGCGCGCGCCGAGCGATATAAAGCGGCGCGCCAGGCTGTCGAAAGCACGTGCTCTCATCTGGGGTTTTCCGAAAATGCTGCCCGTGTATTCACAGCGCACACGGCCGACGACCGCGTCGAGAACTTCTATATGCGTTCCATCGTAGGCACGGGCCCGGGCGGTTTTCGTGCGATGGATTATTGCGTGAACATCGATGGTATACGCGTGTGCCACCCGTTGCTCGAGCTGGGGCGCGACGAATTGCGTGAATTCATCGGGGCGCGTTCGGGCGCGGTGCGCGACGCATCGGGGGCGCTGTGGCGCGAAGACGCCACCAACGCCGATACCGATTACTTCCGCGCCTTCGTTCGCCACGAGATTGTGCCGCGCGCCAAACAGCGAAACCCGCGCCTGCTCGAAACGCTGACGCGCACGATGAACCTTATTGCCGATGAGGATGACATGCTTGCCGCGCAGGTCCGTGAGCTGCTGCTTTCGCAGGTGCGTCCGCTGGGGCAGCTGCCAAGCGAGGGCTTCGTGGTTTCGGCCGGGCTTGCAAACGAGCCGCGTCCTCTTGCGCGCCGTGTCATCGATCGCGTGTTGTTGCTAATGCTTGGACGAGATGCGCGCATCGAAGCAGCGTCGATCGAAGCGTGTCTGGATGGCTTAGGGAATTCCGGCTATGTTGCCAATATCCAGGGCAACATAGCGGTCAGCTATAACAAGCAAGGCTTGCGAATCGAGCCTATGGAAGCGTTCAGGGCGCGCCGCAAGAAGAATTAACGTGTCCCGCCGCTCGAGGACGGTCTACCTAGATTTTCTCACAACGTTCCAGGCGTTCGAAAATCTAGGTAGACCGCCCTCGAGCTCCATAAAGAGTAATTTATACGTTTCGTGCATGGAAGTGCCGAAGGGGCCTGACCGGATTTCTGAACGCCTGGAACGTTGTAAAGAAATCTGGTCAGGCCCCTTCGGCGTGGTGGGATGCAAAACGGGGCAAGGGTTGCGGTTGCGGCCAGTATGGGAAGGCCCCCATGCCACGAAAAAGCCGCATCCGCATCCCTTGGCCCCGCTTCAGCAGGTGAGGCGGCTGAATTTAGAATAGCGAGACAATCGCAGGCGCTTCGCACAGAGCGAAGAAGCACAGGGCGAAAGCGACGGTGGCGGCGAGGTAGGTGTAGGCGGTCTTCTTGGATTCCATGGTTGTTTCCTTTCTTGGAAATGGTTGCGATCGAGTTGAAGTGCGGCGCTAATCCAACCGTAAAAGGCCGTGCGCCCGTTTTAGGCAATAAAAAAGCAGCGCACGGCGTTTCTAGAACGGAGCGTGCGCTGCCTGAAGAAGTGCGTGTATACGCAAAGGGCTAGGGCATGCTCCTGTATCGTCGTCGCGTCTGTCGGATAACGATGGTCATGCTCAAGCCTCCTTCTTATCGATCAAGTGTCTGAATTGGCGTTTTGCTTTTGCTGTTACGCTTTAGTGCGCGATAGCGTGTCGCTTATTTTGCATGTCTTTGCGGCGCGGTGCAAGAACTTTTTCAAAATATGCCTAATTGTGAATTTCTATGCACAACTTGCAGTTAGAAGACCCAGGGGGTACGGACGTTTTCCGCCATCGCGAAACGCCGCTCGTCGTTATTTATTGCGCGCTTTTTGCTCATATGCTTCGAATTCGGATTGTTTGCGTAAGATGAACGAACTGGGCGCGGTTCGGGCCGCGTATGATAGCGGAGGGAGCCGCGTATGAACGAAGGTGTTGCCGGCGCAGGCGAGCGCATGCTGGCGGGTGCTGGCGCGTTTGCGGGCGGAACGGCCCATGCGGTGGGCAAACACTATCGCCAAATCGCGGCGAACCCCAACGTGTATTTGGTGCGTGTCCCGTTTTTGAACATCTCCACGTCAGAGACGAATTGCTACCTCATTTGCGACGGAGGGGAATGCCTGGCGGTCGACACGGGCGCTCCGACCGACGAAGGTGCTGCCATGCTGAATGCCGCGATTGACGAGTTGGGCATCGACCGTTCGCGTATGTCGTTTTTCCTCACGCACTTGCATATGGACCATGCGGGGCTTATTGACGTCATTGCGCCCAAAGATGCCCCTATCGCGCTGAGCTTGACCGACTTCAACGTGATGATGGCATCGGGCGACCCGAATTACCTGCGCATCACCGAGGCTCAGGTGAATGCCGAGGGATTTGATTGCGCATTGGTGCATAAATCAGCTCGCTACGGCATGGGCATTCCCAGCTTCAACCCCGAGGGCCGCAACCTGCAATTCGTGGGCGAGGGCGATGTCATTCAGGTGGGGTCGGCCAAGCTAGAGGTCATAGATACCGCAGGGCACACGCCGGGGCATATCTCGCTGTTCCACCGCAAGTCGGGCATGTTGTTCTCGGGCGACCACATCTTGTTCTCGATTTCGCCGGGTTTGGGCTTGCGCTTGGGCATTGCGGACACTATGGGGATTTACCTCGCCAATTTGCGCAAGGTGCGCGATCTGGGCGTTTCAAGGCTGTTGCATTCGCACGGCGAAATCCGCCCCGACTGGCGCGAGCGCGTGGCGTGGCTTGAAAACCACCATTTGGAGCGCGTCGAGCAGGCGGCGGCCTACATCGAAACGCATCCGAGGACGACCGGCGCCGACGTGGTGAAGAACCTCACATGGAATGTGCCGCAAGCCTGGGAAGATATCTACCCAGCCCAAAAATGGTGCATCGTCGAAGGCGGCATCATCATCCTGAACCACCTCATCGCCCAAGGCCGCATCGCCCGCGAAGCCGACGCCAGCGATATCAACCGCTACACGGTGCTGTAGGTTCTCAATGCACTTCGGGGTTTCCGGCGGAAAGGTCAAAGACCACAGCGGGCTACCGCTATGTCTTCGGCTTCGCTATGCGCCTGCTTGGCGGTGTTTCGATTTAGAATGAAGTGCAGGTGCGAACACCGACGGCCTTTGACCCTTCCGCTGGAAACCCCGAAGCGCATGATGCATTTCTGCTTTGGGGCGTGCGGAAACCGTTGCCGAGGTCGTCTGCGCTCAAATCTGCTTTTCATTCTAAAGTTAAGCGCAGCCGGGTGGGTGCATAGTGAGCGTAGCGAACGGTAGCGAACCGTGGCTTCGGAGGCGGTTTCTGCGCGGCGAGCAAGATGCGCAGAAACCAGGCAGGCGCAACGAAGGCCTACAATCCAAACCAAATTTGGAACTTGGGAATGTATCCCATGATGAAAATCGCCACCATCAGCACGGGAATGCCATAAGCGATCCAGGCGTGCGCCCATTTGGGGAAACGCGGGCCGGCGCCGGTATTGGCTTCGGACAGGAAATTCTTCCAGCCCCAGCCGTAGCGGCTTGTGCAGAACAGCACGTATATCAGACCGCCCAACGGCAGTACGTTGTTCGATACGATGAAGTCTTCCAGGCTCTGGATGTCGCCGATGCCGGGAATTTGCACGCCGGCCCACGCGTTGAAGCCCAGCACACAAGGCACCGACAGCACAATGATCAGCACGGCGTTAATGGCCACGGCCATGCGGCGCGACACATTCCATTGGTCCATGCAAAACGCCACGATGTTCTCGAACACGCCGATAACGGTGGAGAGCGCCGCAAAACTCATGAAGATAAAGAACAGCGTGCCCCACAGCTGGCCTCCCCACATTTGGTCAAATACGCTGGGCAGCGTGACGAACACCAGGTTGGGGCCCGAATCGGGCGAGACTCCGTATGCAAAGCATGCGGGGAAGATAATCAAACCCGCCAAAAGCGAGATGAGCGTCGAAAGCCCGGCCACGCTTGCGGCCTCGCCGGTAAGCCGTCGGTCGCGGCCAATGTAACTGCCGAAAATCGCCATGCCCGACGCGCCGATCGACAGCGTGAAAAACGCCTGGCCCATGGCTGCATACACAGCATCGCCCAGGCCGTTTTCGACCATTTTGCCGAAGTCGGGTTTCAGGTAAAACTCAAGGCCGGCTTGTGCCCCCGGCAATAAAACCGAGTTGATGGCCAAAATCACGATGGCCACGAACAAGCATGCCATCATCACCTTCGTCACGCGCTCGACGCCATTCTGCAAACCCAAGCCTACGATGAAGAATCCGATGCCGCAAATGATTACCATCCAAAACAGCATTTGGAATGGGTCGGCCAAAAGACTGGCAAATGCCTGCTCGGCCGCGCCTGCTGCGCTGGCGGCAGCTGAGTCGCCCAGCCCAACAAGCTGCCCCGTTGCCATCTTGAACGCATAGGCGATCATCCAGCCGGCCACGGTGGTGTAGAACATCATCAAAATGTAGTTGCCCGCGAACGCGAACCATTTATACAGGTGCCATTTCGTCCCCTCGGGCTCCAATATGTTGTAGCTGCGCGCGCAGCTCTTCTGGCTTGCGCGCCCCACGGCGTATTCCATCACTAGAATAGGCAGGCCAAGAATGGCAAGGAACACCAGATAGAGCAGCACGAACGCAGCACCGCCGTATTCGCCGCACACATAAGGAAAACGCCATACATTGCCCAGCCCGATGGCGCAGCCGGCCGAGATGAGGATGAATCCAATGCGTGAGCCGAATTTCTCGCGCGCGTCAGGCGTCTGAGGCGTGGTGCTCATATCTATGCTCCTGTCCAAACGGCGGCGTCTCGTGCGCCGCCCGTCGAATCGCGTATGCAAACTCGTGCATTATACGTGGGACGGCGATAAACTGCACGTCGAAGAACGCGGCGTGTACTACACTACGCTAAAGTGCTCAGTTGTATTTTGGAAGAAAAGGTGCGCAATGAACAAAGCCATCATCACTGTGGTCGGCCAAGACACCGTGGGCATTATCGCCCGCGTGTGTACGTATTTGTCGGAGCATAAGGTGAACGTGCTCGACATCTCGCAGACCATTATCGACGGCTTCTTCAACATGATGATGATCGTGGATTACTCGAATGCCGACGAGAGCTTCGGCGCGATGGCCGTTGAGCTTGAAAGCCTGGGCGAGGAAATCGGCGTGCGCGTACGCGCCCAACGCGAGGAAATCTTCACCGCCATGCACCGAATTTAATAAGGGGCCCCGATGATTAATATCCAAGAGGTCCACGAGACCAATAAAATGATCGAGCATGAAAAGCTCGATGTGCGCACCATCACCATGGGCATCAGCCTTCTGGATTGCGCGTGCGATAACGTCGATACGCTGTGCGACAACATCTATGCCAAAATTACCAAGCACGCGCGCGATCTGGTTGCCACGGGCGAGGCCATCGAGCGCGATTTCGGCATTCCCATCGTAAATAAACGCATTACGGTAACGCCTATTTCTCTGGTGGGTGCCTCGGCATGCAAAACGTCGGAAGACTTCGTGAAAATCGCCCATACGCTCGATCGTGCGGGCAAGGAAGTGGGCGTTGACCTGCTGGGCGGCTATTCAGCGCTCGTGAACAAGGCCATGACGCCCGCCGAGGAGCTGCTTATTCGATCGCTGCCGCAGGCACTTGCCGAAACCGACATCGTGTGCTCAAGCGTGAACGTGGGCTCCACCAAAACGGGCATCGACATGAATGCCGTCGAGCTTCTGGGCCACATCATTAAAGACATCGCGCACGCTACCGCCGACAACGATTCGTACGGTTGTGTGAAGTTCGTCGCGTTCTGCAATGCTCCCGACGATAACCCGTTCATGGCGGGCGGCTTCCATGGCGTAACCGAAGGCGACGCCGTGATCAACGTAGGCGTTTCGGGTCCGGGCGTGGTGAGCCGCGCGCTCGACGAGGCCAAGGGCCGCGATTTCGAATTCCTGTGCGAAACCATTAAGCGTACCGCGTTCAAGATCACGCGCGTGGGCCAACTTGTGGCGCAGGAGGCTAGCCGACGTTTGGGCGTGCCGTTCGGCATCATCGATCTGTCGCTGGCGCCGACGCCCGCGCAGGGCGACTCGGTAGGCGAGGTGCTTGAAAAAATTGGCTTGGCCCAGGTAGGTGCTCCGGGCACTACGGCAGCGCTTGCCATGCTGAACGACCAGGTGAAGAAAGGCGGCATCATGGCGTCGAGCTATGTGGGTGGCCTTTCGGGTGCGTTTATTCCGGTGTCGGAAGACAAGAATATGATCGATGCGGCGGCCAATGGCTGCCTCACCATTGAAAAGCTTGAGGCCATGACGTGCGTGTGCTCGGTGGGCCTGGATATGATTGCCATCCCGGGCGACACCACGGCCGCCACCATTTCGGGCATCATCGCCGACGAAGCCGCCATTGGTATGGTGAATCAGAAGACTACGGCTGTGCGCGTGATTCCCGTTGAAGGCAAAGGCGTAGGCGATATGGCCGAATTCGGAGGTCTTATGGGATATGCGCCCATCATCCCGGTAAACCAGACCAGTTGCGAGGCATTCGTTACGCGTGGCGGTCGTATTCCCGCGCCGATTCATAGCTTCAAGAACTAGGGTCGTGGAGTTTTTCGAAGCTGCTTGTTTGTCTCGTCCCGCCGCGCCGGGGCCGACTGGCCAGACTTTCTCGTAACGTTCCAGGCGTTCAGGAATCCGGTCAGCCGGCCCCCGGCGCTTCTTTTTTTCGCGCCTGGGACTTTCTTGTTGACGCAGCCCGCCTCTGCGCTGCTCGTTTCGGCGTTTTCCATGCTCAAACTTTCAAAACCCATATTTTTGGCAAGAAAAGCCGGTTTTGGGGCGAAAATTTGATGCTTGGGAAATATAATGCAATATATAATCTTTAAAAAGCAAATTATATATTGCATGAAGATATCAACATTGCTAAATAAACCGCTTGAAGAGGGCTTCTGCGCCCCAAAACCGGCCTTTCTTGCCAAAAAGGCCGGTTTTTTCGTATTAGCATCGGTTTTTGCTGCGCGTGTGCGCCGTGATCGCGATAATGGCCCCGCCCGCGGATGCGAGCACCGTTGTTGCTGCGAGTAATGCGAGGGCTGCGGCAATCGTCAAGGTCAAGGTGTTGTCGCCCGTTTTGGCGAACTCGGCGGTGGCTGCGTCCGCCCCGCTAGAAGTGTTGCCAGTTTCCGTTGAAGCGGGCGTCGGGTTGCTAGGGTCGGGAACCGGCGTGGGGTCGGGTTGCGGCTCGCTGCCTATGGGATTCGAGCGGAACCAATGCGTCCGAGCGGCCCAGCTGCCGTCTGCCGGATCGGTGCGTTCCTCCACGGCTGTGTTGATTGAAAGCCAAGCCCGTCCAATCCAGGCACCGGTGCCTCCTTGCGAAGACTCGCTTCCAACGCATGAACCAGAATCGTCGAGAAGGTATACGGTCGTTACGTCGGAGGAAAGGTCGGTTAGGGCACCCCAACTCGAAAGCGACACGGCGCCGTTGCTTGCGATATCCAGGCGGAATGTGCCCATTGCGGCGTTTCTCTCGGCTTTAGCGATAATCGTGTCCCATTGCGGCGTTCCGTCGCTTGCGAACTTAACGACGCGCGGTTTTGGCAGCAGGACGCGTCCTTGCTCGTCATACATGTTCTGCGCGTATGCGACATATATACCGTTTTCGGTCGCCTGCACGTCGCAGGGATAGAGCGGCGGGTATATTGTTGCGCCCGAACTGTCGGTTGTCTCATTACCGAGCGTTGCTGTGGTGATGGGTTCGAGGTCCGCGAAGATGCGCGACGCAGCTCGCTCGTCGCCGCCGAACAGCGATGCGATATCGTTTTCGGAATACAGTTTAACCGTGGTGCCTCGCAAATAGCCGTTGTTCGAAAATGCGATTAAGCCGTTGCCCGCGTTGAATACGCGATCGATTGGCCAGGTGCTGTCTCCTTCGGCTTCGGCATTGGCCTCGAAAACGGTTCCGTGGTCGATTACGTATCGAACAAGGTTCCAATGTGTTTGGTCATCGCTCGCGGGGGAGGCAATGGCCAATGCGTCTTGCACTGCGAGCATAACGCTCGAGGGGCTTTCGTAGGCGAGGGTTTTGCTTGCGAGCGCATTGCCCGATTCGGTGTCGATCCAAATATAGGTCGTCGTGCCGCCCGCGTCATTCGCATTGGACAGTCGAGCGACCGCGATGTTGTCGCCGAGCGCGATCGCCTGCAGCTTGATCGAGTTCATGTCGCCAACTCCAAGTTCGATGCCACTTGTGTCGATGCGGCGTTTTTCGCATGCCGTGCCATCGTTTGAAAGCGCGCACAGCGAAAGTTCGAAACGTGTTTCCGATCCCGCCCCCACTTTTTCTGCACGTATGAAGCATGACGTTTCTTGCACGTTGAAAGCCCTCGACATGGCTACTTGTGCGCCTGGGTTGGTGTCAAGGTTTTCGTAGATGCCACTCGCATCGATATCTGCGAGGTCGCCAACCGGCAACGGCACGGTGATTTCGCTTGAATACGTAGGGGCGTCGCCTTGCGATCCCGTAATGAAGTAGCCTTCGGGGAAAACGATCGCGCATTTCGAGCTTTTTCGGATGATGCCGGGGTTTAGCGATATGCTGAATGAGAATTCGGTGCTGCCGCTTGTCAGGTTGGCCGTCACGCCGTGTTCGACCCCGTCAACGACCAGTTTCGGCGAAGCTCCGCATTCGTAATTGATTTGCGCGGCGGCGGTCATGTCGAGCGTGAACGTTCCCATATTGGAAAGCTGGAATCCCTCGGGCGCCGTGATGGCGAATTCGGGTGCATCGGGCGCGGATTGCCACGAGATTCGCACCGTTCCCTGCGATTGCTCGCTTGTGCCTACGTCGATGCGGATGCCCGAATAGCCGAATGCAACGCTTTCGAGGAAGTTGGTAGACGGCGTGGTGGAGGGCGAAATGCATGCGCCCTCGTTGAAGAAATTGGCGTAGTTGACTCCTGTCTGGTCGTTACTGGCAGGCACGATTGACTCAATGAGCTGATCGTGCTGGTTGTCAGCATAGTTGTTCGACTTTTCGAAATTGAAGTTGTCTTGCCAGAGGCTTGCCTGCACGCGATAGATGCGCACGCCACTGCGCGACGGATTAAAAGCTTTGCTCTGGTTGCCAGTGGGCTGATCGTATTGCAGCATGTAGAACGAGCAGAATAATGATTCAAGAATTTTTTCGTCGTTCGAAACGGCGATGAAGCCCCCAGTCTTCCATGGATCATCGTAGTCGAGCGCTTCAAGGGCCTGTTCGATCGATTCTTCGCTTTCGAAGGTATTGCTGCCTTGGCGAATTTTAATGCCATCCTCGCTTACATATACGCGGGTGATGTCGTTTTCGTCGAACCACCCGAGCAGCCATTTCGAAAACGCATTGTGGTCGCCAATGTTGTTGTCCATCATGTCGAGGGTTCCAATGCCCCGCGTGCCGCCGGTCGATCCTCCGGCTTGGGTGTAGCTGTAGTAATCCGGAAGGCCCAGCATGTGGCCCGTTTCGTGAATGATGGTGCGTGTGGTGGTGTCGGCGAAGCCCGTCGGTTTCAGCAGCACGCTGGCGGAAAGCTTCACCTTGGTACCGTGTCCCAGCTCGGGGTTGCGGTCTTTTTCGGCCATAGCGTCGATGTTGCGCTCGGTGGGCCACCAGACGCTTCCCCAGCCGGTGCTTTGCCCGGCGAACATCAGATAGAAGCCGTCGACGTAGCCGTCGTGGTTTGCGTCAAGGTTGCTGAAATCGATGTTGCCATACGCTTCGGGGTTGTCGTCGATGGCGCGCGCGACTTCCCAAAACAGCTCCAGCACATCGTTGGTGTAGTAGCTTCGGTCGTGCTGGGCGGTGTAGACGAGCACCCCGTCGCACTGGATGGACAGTTTGCCGTACGATGCGCGCTGGTAGTAGGCTTGAAGGCTTTCGTAGGGATAGGTCGAGGTTCCGCCGCCTTCGATTATTTGCTGAAGGGACGTGCGCTGCGCTTCGGCGTCATCAAATTTCAAATCCTGAAATTCCACGCACACACCCAGTACGCGAGCGGTTCCCGTCGTAGGCATGCCGGCGCCTGAGCTGCTGGGCACGGCGCTTAGAAGGCTTACGCCGCTTTCGCGCTGTTGAGCTTGCTCGATAAGGCTCGAATTGGCCGAATCGTGTCCGAGCGATTCCATGTACGCGATGCGGTCGTCAAGCGAGCCGTCGGCGGCGTAGGCCTCGCGGTCGGCGTCGGAAAGCGTGCAGGACGATGAATCGCTGCCGAGGTCTTCGGCGAATGCCGGCTGCGCGGCGGTGACGCCCGTGATGCGCATCGCCGCAAGGATTGCCAGCGTTGCCAAACATGCGGCAAGGGCTCGGCGCGTTTGGGCGGCAAAGCCAGGGTGCTTTTCGTAAGGATGATGAGGCATAGGAGCTCCTCGCTGCGGTGCGATGCCCTTGCGAGCCTCGCCATTTCGTGTGCTTCATACACCATACCGCTTCGCGGGCGATATGCCTGCGAGCATGTCGAATAAGTCGCGGTGCGTCTCGCGCCAGCCTTTTGCGGCGACGCGCGCTTGAATTGGCGAAGCGTGCTGCCGGCCGCGGGCCACACCCTATAAAGCGCTGGTTTCATGGGCGATGCTCCCTGTGCAAAGGAGTAAAATGTTGCAATTCTGTTTCTTCGCAGGGAAAGGCCCCACCGTGGACATCAACGCATTCCTTATCGATGTCACAGGCGAAATCGACGGCTTTATGTATACCTACATTTTGCTGGCGCTGCTTGTGGCGACGGGCATTTGGTACACCATTCGCACCAAAGCAGTGCAAATCCGCTACATCAAAGACATGTTTACCCAGCTCACCGAGAAGAAGCATGTCGATGGCGGGCACTCCATCTCGTCGTTCCAAGCGCTTATGGTGTCTACGGCCAGCCGTGTTGGTACGGGAAACATTGCCGGCGTTGCCACGGCAATCGCCACGGGTGGCCCGGGCGCCGTGTTCTGGATGTGGCTCATGGCGCTTGTGGGCGCCGCTTCCGCATTCGTCGAGTCTACGCTGGCTCAGATTTTCAAAATTCGTGGCAAAGACGGCGAATTCCGCGGAGGTCCTGCGTACTACATTGAGCAGGGCTTGGGCAAACGCTGGCTGGGCATAGTGTTCGCCATTCTGCTTATCCTGTGTTTCGCGTTCGGCTTCAATGGCTTGCAGGCGTTTAATGCGGCCAGCTCGCTGACGTATTACACCGGCGATGGCGAAATGTCCACGAAGGCGGCCGTGGCCTGCGGCATCGTGTTGGCGGTTATGACGGCTATCGTTATTTTCGGCGGCGCCAAGCGCATTAGCATCATCACGTCGGTCGTGGTTCCCGTTATGGCGCTTATCTACATCGCCATTGCCGTGTGGACCACCGTCAGCAACATCACCGAGCTGCCTGCCGTGTTCGGGCTGATGTTCGCCTCGGCGTTCGATTTCCAGTCCATCGCGGGCGGCTTTGCCGGCTCGGTGGTTATGCTGGGCATCAAGCGAGGCCTGTACTCCAACGAGGCCGGCATGGGTTCCGCGCCGAACGCTGCCGCGACGGCCAGCGTTTCGCATCCCGTGAAGCAGGGCCTGGTGCAAAGCCTGTCGGTCTATATCGATACGCTGCTCATTTGCACATGCTCGGCCATGATGGTGCTCGTGTTCTACGTGCAAGACCCGGCTACGGCCACGGCGCTCAATGGCATGCCGCTGGTGCAGATGGCCGTGAACAATTCGGTGGGCGAGTGGGGCATTCACCTCATCACGTTCGCCATTTTCGCGTTCGCGTTCTCGAGCCTGATCGGCAATTATTTCTACGCCGAAAGCAACCTGCGCTTCATCAAGGACGATAGCCCGGTGCTGCTTACCGTGTTCCGCGTGGTGTGCCTGGTGGTTATTTACTTTGGCGCCGTGAACAGCTTCGATTTGGCGTGGAACCTGGCCGATATCTTCATGGGCTTTATGGCCATCGTGAATCTCATCGCCATTTTGCTGCTGGGCAAATGGGCCATCAAGGCGCTTGACGACTACACCGAGCAGAAAAACGCCGGCAAAGATCCGGTGTTTGTGGCCGACAAGATTGAGGGCCTGCCGAAAACCCAGTGCTGGCACATCGGCGAGGACGACTTGAAAGACGTGGGTCCCCAGCCGGTGAAGGAATACTTCGCGGAGGCCATCGACACGCACCCGATGGAATAGGCAAAGCATACTATTCAGTCGTAAGAAGAAGCCGCCCCTTGGGGCGGCTTCTTCTTTGCCATCGTGTGGTTTGCGCGTCTGCTATCCCAAATTGTCCCAACGCTCGTCGAATTGGGCGCGCTCTTCCCAAGTGGCGACCCAGGTGCGCACGGTTTCCACGAACGCCTTTGCGGCCATAGACGCGCGGTCCCACGACCGCATGACGATGCCCAGCTCGCGATGCGTGGGGATTTCCAGCTCGATGCGCGCCAGCTCGAACGGAGCCTTGCGCAAAATAAGCTTCGGGAACAGGCTGAACCCCAGGCCCTTGTTCACCATGCCCATTACGGCGAAGTCGTTGTCCATCACGAAGCGCGTGTTCGGCTCCACGCCGTGGCGGTCGAACACGGCGTCGAACTCGGTGTAGCCGGGGTTGCGGATTTTGATGTACGGCTCGCTGGCCAGCGCCTCGCGCGGGAAGAACTCCTCTTGCGCCAAGGGGTGGTGCGGCGCAAGCGCAACATATATAGGGTCTTGTACCAGCGGCAGGGCGAAGAATTTCTCGGTTGGCGGCATAACCACGAAACCGCAGTCGAAATCGCCGTGCAGCACGCCCTCTTCGAGCGATTCCTGGTTCTCGAAGCATGCGAACTCTAATTGCACCTTGGGATGCGCCTTGGTGAATTCGTCCACGATGCCCGGCAGCCAGCGAATGGCCGTGGACGCAAACGCCGCCACGCGCACGGTGCCGCTTTCCAAATGGCGCACTTCGCCCAGGCGCGCCTGCAGCGCTCGTTCGCTTGTGCACACGTCTTGAATCCAAGGCAGAAGGTTGCGCCCGTCCTCGGTCAGGCGCACTCCAGAATGGTCGCGCGTGAACAGCGCCGTGCCCATTTCCGATTCCAGCGAGTTCATCATGTAACTGATGCCCGCCTGCGTGTAGCCAAGCTGCTCGGCCGTGCTTTTGAAGCTGCCTGTTTCGGCCGCCAGCACAAACGCTTCATACTTCGAATTCATGTTCCGCCGTTCTGCCGAATGGCGGAACACTCGACGCTGCGCGAAAGCTTGGTACGCCGCCTTGCCTTTCGCTCGTCGCTCGCGTACCGAAGTACGCGTCGCTCCTTTTTCAAGGCGATTCGAAGCGCCGATCTTCCGCTCGCTGACTTTTGTTTCGTTCCGCAGTCGGTCTTTACTCGACAATGCTTCCTTAAATCAAGGTGATATAAGGAATTCTTTACTCATTACAAAATACTCTAGTTTTACTTTATTTCAACAACCTCGTAACATACGTGACATCGGGAAGTCGGAATAGGCGATGGCGACCGCCGAAACGACGATTCAATTCCCGTAGACACCCAAAAAATGCAAGTGGTTTCGAAGCCTTCATGCGAAGGTCTTGGGGCCACTTGCGCTTGAAATGAAGACGCAGAAGAAAGAGGACGACCAAAAGTGACACAGGGCAAGAACATGGTATTCGCGGCATTCGTCGTGGTGCAGGCTATTTTTTACGGCGCTGATAACGTCGTGATGAAAATCGCCTACGACGAGATTTCGCCGTTGTGGTGCCAAACCCTGCGTTTCGGCTTGGCGTTCGCCCTGTTTATGCTGCTTTTCGGCAAGCAAATCGTTGCGGGTCTGCGCAAATCCAGCCCGCGCGTGTGGCTGCCCGTCGGCGTGGTGTACGCGGTGGCGTTCATCACCAGCGCGCTTGCGGTCGACATGACCAGCGCCACCAACGCTGGCTTCTTTATCTCGCTGCCCATGCTGTTCACTCCGGTTATCGCGCTTGTCCTTATGCGTCGCACGTATCGTCTGAGCACCGTGGTGCTGCAGATGGCCGTGCTCGCCGGCCTGTACCTGCTGTGCTGCAACGGCGGCGCGCTGTCGTTCGGCATGGGCGAGTTCGTGGGCCTGGGCTCTTCGGCGCTGTTCGCGCTGGGCATCGTGCTTTCCGAGCGCGGTTTGGACGAAATCGGCCCCGCAGCCATGTCGGCGGTGCAAACCGGCGGCGCGTTTCTGTTCTCGCTCGGCGGCGCGGTTGCCACCGAGCAGACTCCCGTGTTCACCGAGATTTCGGCGGGCGCGTGGGTGTCGGTCGCGTTTCTCGCGGTAGCGGGCACGTGCCTGGCGTTCTGGCTGCAGAACAAGGCGCTCGCGCACATTCCGGCTGCCACGGTTTCGGTCATTCTGTGCTCCGAGCCCGTAGTTACGGCCATCATCTCGTTCTTCGCGCTGGGCGAGGTGCTTTCGCCCATGGGCATTCTGGGTGCGGCCATCATCGTGGGTTGCACCATTGCTGCCACGCTGTTGGATTCGCGTGCGGAAGCCGACCAGGCCGAAGATCTTCCTGCATTCGACCACGCTTTCGACGGCGCGCCTGCGCGAATCGAACATATGATGTAAACGCTCGCGGTTCCTCCTCTCTCTGGGGCTGAAATCTTCCCAAATCCAAGCCTCCTGGAACCGCGAACGTCGACATACCGAAACGCCGCTTTTCCAAGCGGTGCCATTGAAGGGTCGTTCTAGCGAACGGCCCTTTTTCTTGATCGTTTGGCACATAAGGTTCTGGTTTCTAGTTGAAACTAACCTAAAGTAACTAAGTAACTAAAAGTATGTCGCATCCCGTTTTGCCTGTTCCAGCTTTTACTGTTCGGCTATGAAACCAGAAAGTCAACACAGTTCGTAAAAAAAAGTCTTGACTAAATTTCTCAATGTGTTTAAATTTTTCGTTTGCGTAATTAGCCGTGGAAGTGCGCCAAAAGGGCCTCTGAAGCGGTAAGAATACCGTCTTTTTACCCTAAAGGAAGGAAGACCTGTGGCCAAGGCAGAAAAGACCGGCGCCGGCATGTACAGGGAGCGTCATTCGTTCGCGAAGATCCCTAGCATTGTCGACGTCCCCAACCTCATCGCCATCCAGACCGACAGCTTCAAATGGTTCATGGAAGAAGGCATCACCGATGCCTTCAACGATGTGTGCCCCATCGAGAACTCGACCAAGGATATGTGCGTCGAGCTCGGCGAGCATCATTTCGGCGATCCGAAGTACACCGTTGACGAGTGCAAAGAGAAAGACGTCTCGTTCCAGGCGCCCCTCTATGCCACCATTCGCTTCATCAATCGCGAAACCGGCGAAATCAAAGTCCAGAACGACCTGTTCATGGGCGATTTCCCGCTTATGACCCCGCGCGGCACGTTCATCATCAACGGCACCGAGCGCGTTGTGGTTTCGCAGTTGGTTCGTTCGCCCGGCATTTACTTCAGCGCCGAGCGCGACAAGACGTCCGACAAAACCATCTATGGCGCGAAGGTCATTCCTTCCCGCGGCGCATGGCTCGAGTTCGAGACCGATAAGCGCGACATCCTGTCGGTGCGCATCGACCGCAAGCGCAAGCAGCCGGCCACGCTGCTTCTGCGTGCTCTCGGCATCGCCGAAACCCGCGAAGACATCATTGATATCCTCGGCAGCTCCGAAATGGTGCTGCGCACGCTCGACCGCGACCCCGCCACCACCAAGGACGAGGCCCTCATCGAGCTGTACAAGCGCTTCCGTCCGGGCGAGCCGCCTACGATCGATTCGGCCCGCACGCTGCTCGACGGCCTGTTCTTCAACCCGCAGCGCTACGACCTGGCCAAGGTCGGCCGCTATAAGGCCAACAAGAAGCTCGGCTTTGATGCCGATAAAGATGACTCCACGCTCACCATCGACGACATCGTGGCCACCATGCGCTACATCGTCGCTCTGCACGAGGGCGAAGAGGGCTACAAGGTCGACGACATCGACCACTTCGGCAACCGCCGCATTCGCACGGTTGGCGAGCTGATTCAGAACCAGTTCCGCATCGGCCTGTCCCGCATGGAGCGCGTCGTGCGTGAGCGCATGAGCATGCAGGAGCCTGACGAAATCACCCCGCAGAGCCTTGTGAACATTCGCCCCATCGTTGCGGCTATCAAGGAGTTCTTCGGTTCTTCGCAGCTGTCGCAGTTCATGGACCAGGCGAACCCGGCCGCAGGCATCACGCACAAGCGTCGTCTGTCTGCTCTGGGCCCTGGCGGTCTGTCGCGCGAGCGCGCAGGCTTCGAGGTTCGCGACGTTCACAATTCCCACTACGGCCGCATGTGCCCCATCGAGACGCCTGAAGGCCCGAACATCGGCCTTATCGGCTCGCTGGCGACCTA
>CALBLG010000252.1 GCA_937895975.1 uncultured Slackia sp. | reverse complement strand
CTTCGACATGTCCGAGTACATGGAGAAGCACAGCGTCAGCCGTCTGGTGGGTTCGCCTCCGGGCTACGTGGGCTTCGACGAGGGCGGTCAGCTTACCAAGGCTGTGCGCCAGCGCCCGTATTCGGTCGTGCTGTTCGATGAGATCGAGAAGGCGCACCCCGATGTGTTCAACATCTTGCTGCAGATTCTCGAAGAGGGCCGCCTGACCGATTCGCAGGGCCGTTCGGTCGACTTCCGCAACACGGTCATCATCATGACGTCGAACGTGGGCGCTCGTCAGATTGCCGAAACCGCGCCGCTCGGCTTCACGCCCGACTCGCAGAAAGGCCTGTCGGACAAGGAAATCAAGAGCCGCGTGATGAGCGAGATGAAGAAGCTGTTCAGGCCCGAGTTCTTGAACCGCCTCGACGAAATCATCGTGTTCAAGAGCCTGACAGAAGACCAGATTGCCCAAATCGTCGACCTGATGGTTGCCGAGCTGCGCGACCGCCTTATCGCCATGGATATGACGATCAACCTGTCGCCGGCCGCGCGCGCATTCGTGGCCAAAGAGGGCACCGACACCACGATGGGCGCCCGTCCGCTGCGCCGTGCGATTCAGCGTTTGCTCGAAGACCCGATTTCCGAGCAGCTGCTTGCTGGCACGTGGCATGCGGGGTCGGTCATCGATGTCGACGTGAAAGACGGCGAGCTGACGTTTACGCCGGGCACGGGAGAGATTCCCGCTCCGCGAAAACGTGATAGCATAGCGCAAGAAGCAGAATCGCTGCTACCTCAGTTCGATTTGTCCCATGCCGGGGCCCCAAGCGCCGGCGGTGGCGCGTCGAGCGACGGCGCAGCCGATTAATCAAACCGAGGGCGCCGGCGACGGCGTTGCGCGAGGGGCGTCTGCGGACGCCCCTTTTCCGTATGAAAGGGGAGCCCATGAGCACGCCCGACAATGTGAAGACCGTGGGTGGTGCGGCCGAGTTCGGCGTCATCGATCCGGTGTATGTGCCCACCGCGCTGGTCGAAGTGGCCGAAGACGCGGCCACCCGCCTGGATTTCGACGAAACGGGCGCGAAAACGGTGCGTTTCTCGGGCAAGGTGTCGAAGAGCCCGAAAACGGCGGCCATCATTTTGGCTGGCGGCTCGGGCGAGCGTTTTGGCCACGAAGGCGGCAAGCAGCTCGTCGAGATTTCGGGGCGCCCCATGCTTACGTGGTCGATCGCCGCGTTCGATGCCGTCGAGGACGTGGGGGAAATCGTCGTGGTGTGTCCGGAAGATCGCGCGGCCGAGTATCGCAGCCGAGCCATCGACCCGTATCCGTTCGTCACGCCCATCACCATGGCGCCGGCCGGTTCCACGCGCCAGGAAAGCGCGTTTTCGGGCTTGGAATACGCGTCTGAAGAATACGAGTTCGTCGTGCTGCACGACGGCGCGCGCCCGCTTATCTCGCCCGAGCTTATCGCGCATACCATCAACACGCTGAAAGGCACGCTCGACGCCGACGGCGCCATCGTGGCCACGCCGTCTATAGATACGCTTAAGGTTGTCGAAAACGGCTGCATCGTGGGCACGCCCGACCGCCGCGTGTTTTGGAATGCCCAAACGCCGCAGGTGTTCCGCGCGGGCGTGTACCGCCGCGCGCACGCGTCGGCGCTTTCCGAGGGTTTCGTAGGTACCGACGACTCGTCGTTGATCGAGCGTTTGGGCGGCAAGGTGCTGGTGGTCGAAGGCAAGCGCAGCAACATCAAGCTTACGGTGCCTGAAGATTACGCCATGTTGAATATGAGCCTGGCCAAGGCCGAGGTTCCGTCGGCCTAACCGCGAATGACAAGTGGGACGCCTTCCTCAGAGGCAACTGTCCCACTTGCGCTTGGGATGGAAGAATCTTTCTGCAAAACTGGGATAGGGGGCGGTCCGTTTGACCCACTCGTCGTATCGACGGGTATAATCGTTCGGAACTATACGATTTCGTCTAGGACGAAGGGATTAAACGTGACGGACGCTATGAACATGCGCGTGGGCCTGGGCTTTGACGTCCATGCGTTCGCGCAGGGCCGCAAGCTCATTCTGGGCGGTGTCGATATTCCTCATCATCAGGGTCTTTTGGGCCATTCCGACGCCGACGTGCTTGCGCATGCCGTAGCCGATGCCCTTTTGGGCGCCGCGCGTGCGGGTGATATCGGCAAACTGTTCCCCGACACCGACCCCAAATACGCCGGCGCCGATTCCATGGTGCTGCTGGCGCATGTGGCGAACCATGTGCGCTCGCTCGGCTTCGACATCGCCGATGTGGACAGCGTTATCTCGGCCCAAGCGCCCAAACTTTCGCCCTATCGCGACCAAATGCGCGCAAATCTGGCAAGCGCCATGGACATCGATGTGGAACAGGTGGGCGTAAAGGCCACCACAACCGAGCATTTGGGCTTCGAGGGTCGTGAAGAGGGCATGTCGGCCCAGGCTGTGGCCTTGCTCGCGAAGCGATGTTGATGACGGTTCTTTTCCGAAAAGTACTCGCCTCAACATCGAAAGACCTGCTATGAATATTTTTAAAACGATTGTCGAAGACGTGAACAACGTCAAACGGCTCGACCCTGCTGCGCAAAGCAAATTCATCATCTGGCTTACCTACCCGGGGCTGCATGCTCGGTGGAGCCATGTGGTTGAACATTGGCTGTGGAACCATGGCCTGAAGAGCCTCGCGCGCATCTCCAGCCAATTCACGCGTTTTGTGACAGGCGTGGAAATTCATCCCGCCGCGAAAATTGGCCGCCGTTTCTTCATCGACCACGCCATGGGCGTGATTATTGGCGAAACGTGCGAAATCGGCGACGACGTCACGCTGTACCAGGGCGTCACGCTGGGCGGTACGGGCAAGGAAACCGGCAAGCGCCACCCGACGCTCGGCAATAACGTGATGGTGGGCGTGAATGCGGCCGTACTGGGCAGCATCACCATCCACGATAATTCCAAGGTCGGCGGCGGCGCGGTGGTCGTCGAAGATGTGCCCGAGAACTGCACGGTGGTCGGCGTGCCTGCACGCATCGTGGTGCGCAACGGCAAACTGGTGCAGCAAGAGGAAAAAGACGCGGCTGCCCGCCGCGAATGCCTGCCCGACCCCACCACGGCCGACGTCGTGGAGCTGCAGGCGCGGGTCGCCCGTTTGGAAACGTTGCTGCAGGCGCAAGCCGAGGGCAAAACCGTGGGCGCGCTTGCCGCGAAAAAGATTGCCGACGACGAGACGTTCTCGGAATAACCAGGAGGAACCGTGCAAATTTACAGCTCGCAAACCCATAAGAAGGCCGAATTCGAGCCTATCGAGGCCGGCAAGGTGCGCATGTATGTGTGCGGCCCCACGGTGTATGACAACATTCATATCGGCAACGCCCGCACGTTCATCAGCTTCGATGTGATTCGTCGCTGGCTTATGGCGAGCGGCTACGAGGTCACGTTCGCGCAGAACCTCACCGACGTCGACGACAAAATCATCAACCGTGCCAATGAGCAGGGCCGCACGGCCGCCGAGGTGGCGACGGAGTTCTCGAACAAGTTCATCGACGTGATGCGCCGCGCGAACGTGATCGATCCCGATGTGCGTCCGCGTGCAACCAAGGAAATCGGCCCCATGATCGCTATGATCAAAACGCTCATCGAGCAGGGGCATGCTTATGCCGCCGACAATGGCGACGTGTATTTCTCGGTTCGCAGCGACAAGCGCTACGGCGAGGTATCGGGCCGCAATATCGATGACCTCATGGTTGGTGCGCGCATTGAAGAGAACGAAGACAAGCGCGACCCGCTCGATTTCGCGCTGTGGAAGGCCGCCAAGCCCGGCGAGCCTAGCTGGAAAAGCCCCTGGGGCGAGGGCCGACCGGGGTGGCATACGGAATGCGCGGCCATGGTGCACCGTTATTTGGGCACCCCCATCGATATCCACGGCGGCGGCAGCGATTTGGCGTTCCCGCACCATGAAAATGAATGCGCTCAGGCCACGTGCGCGTGGCACCAAGGCTTCGCAAACACGTGGATGCATACGGGCATGCTGCTGGTGAATGGCGAGAAGATGTCGAAGTCGCTGGGCAACTTTTTCACGCTTGAGGAAGTGCTTGAAAAGCATTCGGCCGCTGCGCTGCGCTTGCTTATGCTGCAAACGCATTATCGCAGCCCGCTCGATTTCAGCTTCGAACGCCTTGAGGGTGCGGAAAGCTCGCTGACACGCATCGCGGGCACGGCGCAGAACTTGCGCTGGGCTGCGGCCCACGTAACGGGCGCCGCTGATGCGGCGCTGGCTGACAAGCTGACCGCCGCCATCGCTGCGACCGATGCCGAGTTCAAGACGTGCATGGACGACGACTTCAACACCGCCGGCGCGCTGGGGGCGTTCTTCGGCTTCATTACCGAGGCGAACTCGTATCTCGATGCCGCCGATGGTGCGGTCGATGCTGACGCCGTGGTTGCTGCGGCTGAATTTATCGAGCGCTCCATGGACGTGCTGGGCATTGAATTGCCCGAGCAAGAGGCCGAGCTGCCCGAGGAAATTATCGCGCTTGCCACCGAGCGAGCGGGTTACGCCGGCAGCGATACGAAAGAAGCCGCCGAGGCTCTTGTCGCCGCCCGTGCCGAAGCGCGCGCCGCGAAAAACTGGGCTGTGGCCGACGCTATTCGCGATGCATTGGGCGAGCTTGGCCTGGTGGTGGAAGACACTGCTGCCGGTGCCCGCGTGAAGGCGAAATAGCACAATCTGCCGTTCTCGCTGCGGTCGCATAGGCCGCTGGCGACCACGGCTCGCTACCGTTCGCTGCGCTCACTATGCGCTCGCCTGGCTTCGTTCAACTTTTGAATGAAAATCAAGTTTGAACTCAGACGGTCGTCAGCGGCCTATGCGACCGCAGCGAGAACTACCCGTTACGACTTGTGTACCGAAGGAGCCTACGTGGCAGATTATATTGAAGGAAAGCGCCCGGTCATCGAGGCGTTGCGCGCGCAGATGCCGCTCATTTCCATTTTGATGGCCGACAACGTGCAGCAAGATGGTCAGATCAAAGACATCCTGCGCAAAGCGAAGCAGTTCGACGTGCCGGTGAAAACCGTGCCGCGCAAGGTGCTCGACGAGCGCAGCGAGCGCGGCAGCCATCAAGGCGTTATGGCGCATGCGAAGCCGTACCAGTATTCCAGCGTTACCGACATTTTGAAGGTTGCCGAGCGCGACGCCGAAAGCAATAACGGCGCGGCGCTCGTCGTGCTGCTCGACCATATTACCGATGCGGGCAATCTGGGCGCCATCGCTCGTTCGGTCGACGTTATTGGCGCAAGCGGCCTCATCATTCCGGGCAAACGTTCAGCCAGCGTGACGGCTGCGACGTACAAAAGCTCGGCGGGCGCTATCAACCACGTGCGCTGCGCTCAGGCCACGAATTTGGCCTCGGCAATCGATCGCCTGAAGAAGGCGGGCTTTTGGGTGGCCGGCGCCAGCGAGAAGGCCCAGCATACCGTGTGGGAGGCGCCGCTCTACGGCAAAATCGCGCTTGTGATGGGCAACGAGGCCGAGGGCCTTGCGCGTCTCACGCTCGAGAAATGCGACTTCCTGGTGAAGCTGCCGCAGGCGGGCCATGTGGGCTCGTTGAACGTGGCCCAGGCATGCACGGCCGTCATGTATGAGTGGATGCGCCAAACCACCGTGCGCGCCGCCGAGGGCGAATAGCGAAGGTGCGATTCGACCATGGCTAAGCAACGCAAACGCCTTTTGCTCGTTGACGGCTACAACGTGCTGCGCAGTGGTTCACGCTATCGCGAGATGCGCAACCCGGGTCCTAACCCCGACTACGATACCGACGCGTTCAATCGCGCTCGCGAGGCGCTTATCGATGACGTGGTGATGTACGCGGGCCGCGATTTCGAGGCCATCATCGTGTTCGATGGCGCCGATAACGAATATTCCGACGGCAGCTTCGAAAAAATCGCCGGCGTGCGCATCATGTTCTCGCGCGCGGGCGATTCTGCCGACAAGGTTATCGAGAAGCTTGCGTGGGATGCTCGCGCCCGCGGCATTGAAACCATGGTGGTTTCCAGCGATGCCGCTATTCAAAATACGGTGTTCGGCGGCGGCGTCGACCGCATGAGCGCCAACGGCTTTAGTCGCGCGGTCGCCGTGAACGATCACGAGTTCCATTTGGACGAATCGCCGAAACCCGCCGTAAAGAATACGGTTGCCGAACGCTTGGGCGGCGATGCGTTGGCCAAATTGAAGGCACTGCGCGATTCGCTGTAGGTCAAGTGGGCGTGAAAGTGGGACAGGGGACAGCCCCCTGTCCCACCTGCGAACGAGACGGGACCGCTCTCGCTCCACCTGTTACAATCGAACTCAATAGAACACAAGGGGAAAGGAGCGGGCCGATGAAAATCCAAGTTGTCGCTGTGGGGAAACTCAAGGAGCGATTTTGGAAAGAGGCGTGCGACGAGTACCTGAAGCGCCTGAAGGGCTATGCCAAGGTGCGCGTGGACGAGGTGCCCGATTGCGACCCTGCTAAAGTTGGCGGGGAAGAGGGCGCGCGCAAGAAAGAAGGCCGCGCGATTCTTGAAAAGTTGCCCGACCATTCGCATGTGATCCTGCTCGATGTGGGAGGCAAGCAGCTTTCCAGCGAAGGCATTGCGGCGCGCATGGACGCGCTTGCGCTTTCGGGCGTCAGCGAGATTTCGTTCGTCGTGGGCGGCTCGGGCGGCGTAAGCCAGGGTGTGCGCGATGTAGCCGATGAAAGCATGTCGTTCGGCAAAATCACGCTTCCACATAACCTTGCACGCGTCGTGCTGCTAGAGCAAATTTACCGCGCGTTCAAAATCTCGCGCGGCGAGCCCTACCATAAGTAATGTGGTTTCGCCGTTCTGCCGAACGGCGAAAACAGTCGACGCTGCGCTGGGTTTTATGCGGCATCTTGGTTTTCAATCGTCGCTCACGTAGCGCTGCTACGCTTCGCTCCTCTTTTAAGCCAACCTGCTCGCCTAAAACCCATGCTC
>CALBLG010000251.1 GCA_937895975.1 uncultured Slackia sp. | reverse complement strand
TTCTACCATCCCAGCGAGTCGGGCTGGGAGGGCTACCGGGTAGAGGCCGTGGCGCGCGACCGGGCCGCGGCGCGAGCGCGCGATGCAGCGAAGCTGAAAAACGAATCTTAAACAACGTCGAAACGGGGCAGGATGCGCGCGCGGCGGCGGGCTCATCCTGGTATTATTCAAGTATATGAATCAAAGCGCCGCGCGCGCCAAACGAAGGGACATGCAATGGATGCAGGCTTCATCTCGGGGGTTATTCTTCCTGTCGTATTCGTGGTTGTGGGCATTGCTCTGGTGTGGGCCCTCATCGAGCTGGTGCTGGTGCTGCGCCGCACGCGCCAAACGGTCGAGACGCTCGAGGCCGATGTGAAGCCCATTTTGGAAGACGTGAAAAAGGTCGCGTCCGATGCGAAAGACATGACCGAGGCCATTAGGCCGGCGCTCGATCGCGTCGACCCGCTGGTGGAGCGCGCGTCGCTTGCCGTCGATGCCGCCAACCTAGAGATTATGCGCTTGGATGGCATTTTGGAAAACGTCGATGCCATTACGGGGTCGGCCGCTTCGGCCACGGAGGCCGTGGACACCGTGGCGAACGCCCCGCTGAAAATCGTGAATGCGGCGTCTGAGAAGTTGCGCGGCGCGTTTGGCGCCAAGAAGGCTTCCGACGAATCGGCCAAGCTGGCTGCTGCGGGCGAGGCTGCGGGCGCGGTGGAGTTTGTCGCCGCCGCAGCTCCGGTTGGCCAGATGTCTGAGTCGGCCGCCTCGCCGGTCGCCCAGGTCGCTGCCGCACAGCCCGAAACCGAGCTCCAGCCCGAGCCCGAAACCGCGGGCGGCTATTTCACGTATGCCGCCAAGGAGGACTAACCAGCATTGTCGACGTCTGCGAACCAGCCCCGCAAGGGCCCCGAAAAACTCGAAGGAGCATCCGCCGAACGCACCGATGATGCGCGTCGCCATTTCTTCCAAGTGTGGATGGTGATTGGCGCGGCGGCGCTGATTTACGCGTTCGGCTTCGTGTTGGACGTGCTGGCCATGCCGGTTTCCATTTTGGTGTGGACCGTTATCTTGGTGCTGGTGCTGCGCGGCCCGGTTGATGGGCTTGAGCGGCGCGGCGTTCGTCGCGGCCTTGGCACCACCATCGCGTTTTTGGGGCTGTTCGCGTTCGTCGGGGCGCTTGTGGTGGTGATGTTCTCGCCCGTGTTCGGCGTGAACGAGCAGTTTGCGAATATGTTCGCCGCGCTGCCCAGCTATGTTCAGGGCCTTACCGATTGGGCGAACTCGCTGTATGAACGCTATGCGACGCTGCTGCAAAACGACACCGTGCGCAGCTGGATCGACACGGGCAGCAAGTCGCTGGCCGATTGGGCGTCGGCCATCGCGAGGCAGTCGGCCAACGGAGTGGTGCTGTTTGGCACGGGCGTGGCCAATATGTGCATGATTCTGGGCTTCTCGCTGGTGGTGTCGTTCTGGTGCCTTATGGAGCTGCCCGCGCTCGACCGCGAGGTCGACCGCCTTGTGCCGCCGAAGCATAAGGAAGAGGCCGACATGTTCCGCATCGCGTTCACGCGCATCATGGGCGGCTACATCCAAGCGACGGCGTTGCAATGCTTGATTATTGGCGCGGGTTGCGGCGTGTGCTTCGCCGTTTTGGGCGTGCCGAATGCGGCGGCGCTGGGCGTTATCACGGGCACGCTGAACCTGATTCCTGTGGTGGGCCCGTGGATCGGCGGTGCAGTTGCAGCGGTGGCGGCCTTGTTGGTGAGCCCCGTTACGGCGGTTCTTGCCATTGTGCTTACGGTGTGCATCCAGCAGATCGTGTATACGTTCATCGGACCGAAACTCATGCAGAACTCGGTCGACGTACACCCGGCGCTGGTAATTGTGGCTTTGATTACCGGCGGCGCTATTGGCGGTGCGATGGGCGGCCTTATGGGCAACATCGTGGGCATGCTGCTTTCGGTGCCGTTCGTGGCCATCGCCAAAACGGTGTTCGTGTACTACTTCGAGAAAATCACGGGACGCCAAATTGTGGCCGAAGACGGCGTGTTCTTCCGCGGGAAGCCCGCGAAGCTTGAAGGCGACGGTGCGCCCGACGCCATGGCCGACGCGATTTCTCCCACGCCGAGCAAGCCGTTCACGCCGCCGGCATTTATATCGGCGCTCGACCTGGGCGCCAAGAAAAACGACGAGGGGGAATAGCTCGCCTGCAACAAGCGGGGATTTTCTCCCTGGCCTTCACGGCGCTCCAGGCGTTCAAACCAGGGAGGAATTTCCGCTTTTGCATTGCCGCGTAGTCGAATAGGGCCAGACGCCCTCTTCCCCGACTCAAGCGTCTAGGACGTTGCGGCAGACAGGGAGAGACGCCTGACGACGAATTGGCTCGCGGCTATTCTGCGGCCGCTGCCTTTTCGGCTTCGGCGGCTTTCGGGTCCTGCGTTTCGGGCAGCTCCATGAATTCGGCGAACAGCGTTTGAATCTTCTTTTCGGCTCGCGCGAGGCTCGCGTACGTGCCCGCCTCTTCGCGGTCGGGCACGCCGTTCGCATTGGTGATCAGGCGAATTGCCCACTCGAAGCGCCCCGCGTCATTCTTGCGCACCAGCGCTTCGCAATCGAAGCGATAGCGGTATACGCCGCAAAACCAGCTGTCTTCGGCAATTTCTTCCCATTCAGCGCCGTCGAGGGGTACTAGGGCAGTGGCATCGGTATCGGCCATGGTGATTCCGTTCTGTAGAGAGATAAGCAAGCGCGAAGGCGCTTCGATAAGTGGCTTTATCATAAAGCAATTTGCAGGTGATTCATAGAATTCTCGCGACGTGGGCGCCAATTGCGTGACGCGGGCGTGCTCGTTGGATATCATAGGCCAGTTGATATTCGATGGGCGCGTGTCCCATCAAGGCAAACACGAGAGCGAGACCTGTTCAATGAAGTACATGACCACTGCGGAAATCCGCGAGAAGTACTTGAGCTTTTTCGAGGAGAAGGGCTGCAAGCGCCTGCCGTCCTCGTCGCTTATTCCCGACGATCCCAGCCTGCTTCTGACCAGCGCGGGCATGGTGCAGTTCAAGCCCTATTTCCTGCATCAAAAGGAGCTTGACCCAGCGTTCATCGGCACCACCACGGTGCAGAAGTGCGTGCGCACTAACGACATCGACAACATCGGCGATGCGCGCCACCTGTCGTTCTTCGAGATGCTGGGCAACTTCAGCTTCGGCAAATACTTCAAGAAAGAGATGTGCGCCTGGGCGTATGAGTTCTCGACCGAGGTTTTGGGCCTTCCGAAAGAGAAGCTTTATTTCACCGTGTTCGAAGACGACGATGAAACTATCGAGATTTGGAAGAACCTGGGCGTGGAAGACAGCCACATTTCGCGTTTGGGCGAGGAAGACAACTTCTGGCGCGCCGGTCCCACCGGCCCGTGCGGCCCGTGCTCCGAGATTTATTTCGACCAGGGTCCCGAGGTTGGCTGCGGCAGCCCCGATTGCGCACCCGGCTGCGATTGCGACCGCTTCCTTGAGTATTGGAACTGCGTGTTCACCCAATTCGACGGCCAGGAAGACGGCACGTTGGCGCCGCTGCCATCGAAAAACATCGATACCGGCATGGGCTTGGAGCGCATTGCCGCCATCATGCAGGGCGTGACGAACAACTACGACACCGATGTGCTGCGCAGCCTGGTGGGCGTGGGCGAGCGCCTTTCTGGCAAGGAATACAAGGTCGATCCCATCGTCGACAAGTCGCTGCGTATCATCGCCGACCACAGCCGTTCGGTTACGTTCATGATCGCCGACGGCATTCTGCCGTCCAACGAGGGCCGCGGCTACGTGCTGCGCCGCCTGCTGCGCCGCGCCATCCAGAAGGCGCATATGGTGGGCATCGAGGGCCCGTTCCTGAACGAGTACGTCGATGAAATCGTGAAGCTGATGGGCGACGTGTATCCCGAAATCGTCGAGAATCGCGAGCTCATTCGTCGCGTCATCCTGTCCGAGGAAGAACGCTTCGGCGCCACGCTGCGCCAGGGTCAGGTGTATTTGGCCGAGGCGTTCGAGAAACTTGAGGGCGACACGCTTTCCGGCGAGCAGGCGTTCACCCTGCATGACACGTATGGCTTCCCGGTCGAGGTTACCGAGGAAATGTGCGCCGACCGCGGTGTGAAGGTCGACATGGAGGGCTTCGAGCGTTGCATGGAAGCCCAGCGCGAGCGCGCCCGCGCCGCCAACGTGAAAGACGCCGAGGCCGCGTGGAGCACATACGGCGGTGTGCATGCCGACGTGCTGAAAGAAGTGGGCGCGACTGAATTCGTGGGCTACGATCGCACGACCGCAAGTTCGGGCGTGCGCGCGTTGATCAAAGAGGGCCAACGCGTCGAGAAGATCGCCGCGGGCGACACCGCCGAAGTGGTGCTGGGCCTTACGCCGTTCTATGCCGAAATGGGCGGCGAGGTTGGCGACACCGGCGTGCTTGAAGGCGAGGGCTTCAAGGCCGAGGTCGTTGACACGAAAGCTCCCGAAAAGGGCCTCACCTGCCATAACGTGAAAGTGATCGAGGGCGAGCTGCACGTGGGCGACACCGTGCGCGCCGTGGTGGACGAGCTGCGCCGCAAGCGCATCGCGCGCAACCACACCTGCACGCACCTGCTGCATGCCGCGCTGCGCCAGGTTCTTGGTGATCATGTGAAACAGGCCGGCAGCTACGTGGGTCCCGACCGCCTGCGCTTCGACTTCACGCACTTCGAGGGCGTGACGGCCGAGCAGTTGGCCGAGGTCGAGCGCGTGGCCAACGAGCAAATCATGCGCGCCGTGCCCATGAACACCTATGAGACATCGCTCGAAGCCGCTCGCGAATCGGGCGTTACGGCGCTGTTTGGCGAAAAATACGGCGACGTGGTGCGCGTCGTGGAGGCTGGCGAATTCTCTCGCGAGCTGTGCGGCGGCTGTCATGTTGCCAACACGGCCGAAATCGGTTTCGTGAAAATCGTGTCTGAGAGCAGCGTTGGCGCGAACCTGCGCCGCATCGAGGCCGTGACCAGCTTCGACGCCCTGGCTTACATGAACAAGGTCGAGGCCGAGCTGAAGGAAACCGCGGCTGAACTGCGCGTTCCTCTGTTCGATGTGTCAGAGCGTACGGCGGCCAACATCGCCACCATCAAAGACTTCGAGGCAAAGCGCAAGGCCAACAAGAAGCGCGCGGCCGAAGGCAACATCGCCGAGCACCTGGACAACGTCCTCGATGCCGGTTACCCGCTGGTGGTGTGTCGCATCGACGGCCTTGACGCTGGCGGCCTGCGCAATGCGTGGGACGTTCTGCGCGGTCGCATGAAGCAGCCGGGCGCTTGCGTTATTGGCACCATCAACAACGACAAGCCCGTGCTTATGGCTGCCGGCACCGACGAAGCGGTGGCAGCTGGCTTTAACGCGGGCCAGGTTATCAAGGCTATCGCCAGCAACATCAAGGGCGGTGGCGGCGGCAAGCCGACCATGGCTCAGGCTGGCGGCAAAGATGCCGAGGGCCTCGATGCCGCGCTCGATGCCGCGCGCGAGATGCTCGTGAAATAACAATCGAAGGCCCCGCTCGTCGGGGCCTTTTCGTACTCGCCGCCCGTCGCGCGGTTCGCGAGGCCGTTCGCGACCACGTCTCGCTACCGTTCGCTTCGCTCACTATGCGCTCGACTGGCTTCATTTAATTTTAAAATGAAGAACAAGTTTGAATTCAGACGGTCGCGAACGGCCTCGCGAACCGCGCGACGGGCTATGACGTCCCCGTTTTGGCGGGTGCGATTCCGGTAGATTCCGCACGAGCCAAACAGCACTTAATGTGCTGTTTGCGCGAGTCAGGACTTGACCGAGGCGGAAGCGCATCCGCCAAAACGGGACAAGGGATGGAAAGGACTTTCATGCGTACTTTGGCGCTTGATATTGGCGAAGTTCGAATTGGCTTGGCCGTTTCCGACGCGGCGGGCAAAATCGCTACGCCGCTGAAGGTGCTTCCAGCCGATGTGGTGCTGAATCACGGTGTCGAATTTCGTCGCATCGTCGAGGATTGGGAAATCGAACAGCTGGTGAGCGGCCTTCCCATGACGATGGCGGGCGAGGAGGGCCCCCAAGCGGCATCAATTCGAGAGAAAGCCCAGAAAATCGCGAAAGCATGTGGGCTGCCTTTGGCGTTTTGTGATGAACGTTTGAGTTCTCGCGAGGCTAAGCGCATTTTGCGCGAAGAAGGTTTGGACGAACGTGCGATGCGCGGTAAAGTAGACATGATTGCGGCCAGTCTGTTTCTTCAGGCATGGCTGGATTTCCAAGATTAGGAATTGCGTCTTGCGCGCGCGTCGCGTGAGTTAAGGGAGAAAAACGAATATGCCTCGCAGACAGGTTACTTACTCTAACCACCCCAACCATCGCGCGCGCATGGTGCATGCGCAGGGCGAGCGCCAATTCCGTACGTATGACACGTCCCATATTCGTCCCCGCAAGAGCAAAGCTCCCATGATTGTAGGGGCCGTCGTTGCGATCGTCGTCGTAATAGCTGCCATTTTTGGTATTTCGAGCGCTTTGAAGGGTTGCTCGGGCGACAATGTCGATGGTTCGGTGGTGGTTGTTGAGTCGACCGCCACGGCAACCATCCCCAGCGGCACGTCTGCGAACGACGTCGCGACCATTCTGCAAAATTCTGGCGTGGTGCCCGATTCGGCGGCATTTCTTTCCCGCGCGAAGTCGATGGGCCTTGACGGCCAATTCCAGGCCGGGTCGTATACGTTTCCGAGCGGCATGACGCTTGACGACGTTGTGAACGCTGTGGCTACGGGCGATTTCGGCACTGTGTCGCTTACGATTCCCGAAGGCTATAAGCTTTCCGACATCGCATCGGCCGTTGAGTCGGCCACGAACGGCAACGTGACTGCCGCTGATTTCACGGCTGCGGCATCCGATGCCAGCGTTTACGCGGCCGATTACGACTTCTTGGCCGATGCGGGCACCAATTCGCTCGAGGGTTTCCTGTTTCCCAAAACATATTCCGTCAGTGCAACCGACACGGCTGATTCCATCATTCGAACCATGCTGAACCAATTCCGCGCCGAAACGACTGGCCTGGATTGGTCGTATGCACAAAGCCGCGGCCTGTCGGTGTACGATGCCGTGACGCTCGCGTCTATCGTCGAGAAGGAATCGAGCGGCGACGAGCAGATTCGCGCTCAGGTGGCTGCCGTGTTCTACAATCGCCTTTCCCCGAGCAACGCCGAGACGCTTGGCTATCTGCAATCTGACGCCACTACGGCCTATGAGGTGGGCCACGATCCGACGGCCGCCGAAGTGCAGGCGAACACCCCGTATTCCACGTACGCGAATCCTGGTTTGCCGCCGACGCCCATTTGCTCGCCCAGCATCGATTGCCTGCAGGCTGTGTGCGCCCCGGCCGACGATTCAGACGACTATTACTTCATTTTCTGGAAGGATGACTCCGGAAACATGCAGTACCAGTTCAGCAAAACCTACGATGAACATCAGGCCGCCATCGCCGAGCATTTGCAGTAGGTCGATATGCCGTTTTTCAAGCCCGATAGGTTTTTCACGCGCGTGACGAAAATCGACCCAGTTGCCGATATCGCGGCGCGGGGCGTGAAGTGCGTGCTGATGGACCTGGACAACACGCTGCTGCCTCGTGATACGCATCAGGTTCCCGACGATATTCGCGCATGGCTCGATGCACTGTCGGCCGCCGGCGTGCGCGCGTGCATTTTGACGAACAATTGGCACCATGGCGCCCATGAATGGGCGCAGCGTTTGGGCCTGCCCATCGTGTCGCATGCCATCAAGCCGCTGCCGTTCGCGTATTTCGCGGCGCTGCGCAAGCTGGGCGCCCACTGGCGCGAGACGCTGTGCATCGGCGACCAGCTGATTACCGATGTGTGGGGCGGGCATTTCCTGCGCATGCCGGTATTCATGGTTGAGCCGCTGGTATCGGTGGATTTGAAGCACACGTTGATTCTTCGCCATGTCGAGGCGCTGTTCATGAAAGACGTGCATCCCGAAAAATAATGCGTCGCTCGGCGAGTGGCGCAATTCCCGAAAGCCGCCGTTGCGCGGCTTTCTTTTTGCCATCTGGAAGGTGATTTCGCAGCGAACGAGGCTATGGCGGGGGCGCGGCTTTGCGCGTGCTAGAATCGTTGTTCGAATAGGAACAGCATGTTGGGAGCAGCTATGAAGCACATGACCGCAGGGGAGTTGCGCGGCGCGAGCCTTGTCGCCATCGTCGACGACGTTCCGGCCGGCTTGCGTCTTCAGGCGAATTCCATCGAGGCCGATTTGGGCCGTTGGGCGCGCGGCTGTTCGTGCGGCGAGGTGCGTTCGGTCGACAGGGTCGCCGTGCTTTCGGGTATTTCGGCCGAGGGGCGCACGACGGGCGCTCCGCTGACGCTGGCTATCGACAACGCCGCCTATGCCGCTTCGCTAAGCGAGGAAGCGCCTGGCCAGGCATCTATTCCGCGCCCTGGCTCGGCGGATTTGTGCGGCTTGCTTGTAGCCGATGCCGACGATTGCCGGGCGGTTTCCGAGGGCTCGTCGGCGCGCGCCGAGGCGACGCTTGTGGCGGCGTCTTCGGTCGCGCGCGAGTTTTTGGCCGATTTCGGCATTGAAATCCATTCATACGTGACGCGCGTGGGCGATGCCGCCATGCGCGAGGCGGCTGCCGATTTCGAGGGCTTCAGCTATAGCCCTCTGGAAATCGAAACGTCGCGCATGCGCTGCCCGTCGCCGCAGGCCACGCGCGCGATGGAAGAGGAAGTGGCTGCGGCCCGGGCCGCGGGCGACACCTTGGGCGGCCAGGTTGCCGTTGTGGTGACGGGCGTCGCTGCCGGCATGGGCGGGTTTCGCGAGGCGAACATGGCCGCGCGGCTGTCGCGGGCGGCGTATTGCGCGCAGGGCGTGACGGGCGTGTCGTTCGGTGATGCCCGTGAGGTTTCGCGTCGCCGCGGATCGGCGGCCCACGATGTAATCGCTCTTGGCGAAGGCGGCTTCGGGCGCGCGTCCAATTTGGCGGGCGGCATTGAGGGCGGCTTCACCACGGGCATGCCCATTGTGATGCGCGCCGAAGTTGCGCCGAGCCCCGCTTTGCAAACGCCCGTTGACAGTATCGATTTGGAGACGCTGGCCAAGGCCGAAAGCTCGTCGATTGACTATTCTCCGTGTTTGGTGGGCGGCGTCGCTGTTGCCATCGAGGCGAATATCGCGTTCGAACTGGCTTCGGCGTATCAAGAGAAATTTGGCGGCGCGGCAATGTCCGACATTCATGCGGCATTCGACGCGTATACGCGCCGTTTGAGACTCGCGGCCAGGTGACGCGCGTGGGCAGATTGAAGAAGAACGTGTTCCTGGTGGGTTTCATGGGCGTGGGCAAAACCACGGTTGCCCGGCGCATGGCGCGCGACATGGGCGTGGCTTGCGTCGATGTGGACGCCTACCTGGAGCGCAAGCACGGCAAATCGGCCGCCGAGCTGTTCGGCGAGCTGGGCGAGGCCAAGCTGCGCGAACTGGAATACGAAGCGCTTTCCGAATGCGCCGAAATGGGGCCGTCTATTATCTCGTGCGGCGAAGGTATCGTTGCCAGTCCCCAAAGCCGCGCGTTGCTGAAGCGTCGCGGATTTGCGGTGATGCTTGAGTCCAGCGAGGCAACGTCGCTCGGGCGCATTCATAATCTGAGCACGCGTCCGTTGCTTGCCCACGATTGCGACATCGAGGGCCTGTGGGAAGCGCGCAAACCTTTGTACGAAGAGGTGGCGCGCGCGAAAATCAATGTGCAAGGCCGCTCGACGGGCTCGGTGGCGGGTTTCGTGGCGAAGGTGCTTGCGCGTGCGGGCGTCTATGAGCCCGAAGAAGACGACGCGGTGGCCAAAAAGGTCGAGGCTGATGCGCAACGTCGCAGAAAGAAGCACCGCCATGCGAAAAGCGGCAGGCCGCGTTCGGCTGCCGAGCGTGGGAGTGCGCCGCGCAAGGGCGGCAAGTCGTCCGAATCTCGCAAGGCTTCGAGCGCGAAGGCTGCTGCCGCGAAATCGTCCGATAAAGCTGCGGGGACTTCCTCAAAGCAAAATTCTTCGCAAACGGGCAAGTCGGGGTCGCATGGCGAAGCGGGTCAGGCTGGTGCGCCGCATACGAGCAAACGCAGGCGCCGTCGCGGCGGGCGCGGGCGCGGCAAACCCAACGCCAAGCGACATTATCAGGGCGCAAACGACCAGCGCGGCCCGTCAAATGGCGAAGGCCGCAATCATAATTAGAAAGAAGGCCATCATGGCGGAATCGAGGCTCGAGCGTATGCGTGCGGCAATGGTGGCCGCAGGCATCGCCGATTTCTATAGCAGGGATATCTCGAACGTAAAGTGGATTACCGAATTCGAGGATGTGTTCGACGACGAGCCGGCGCATCTCGCATTCGTCACGCCTAAGAAGGCATTTCTTCATACCGACTCGCGCTACGCCGACGCCTGCGAGCGTGCGGCGGCCAGCACGCCGTGGGTCGTGGACGCATGCGGTGGCGGACATGCGACGTGGGCGGAAAAGTCGTTCTCGGCGTTTCATGCGGCCAACGGCACGCCCAAGGGCGATCACGTATGTGGTTTCGGTTTGGAAGATTCTATGACGCTGGGCGAGTTTCGCCAGCTCGAGCGTGCATTCGCCGAAGCGAAATGGAAGCCCGATTTCGTGGAAACCGATGGCTTCGTGAAGGGCCTGCGCGCCGTGAAGGACGAGCGCGAGCTTTCGGCTATGCGTGCTGCGCAGGCCATCACCGATGCCGCGTTCGAGCATATCGTGGGTTTCATGCGCG
>CALBLG010000250.1 GCA_937895975.1 uncultured Slackia sp. | reverse complement strand
ATTGGCCGCTCGTAAACTTAGCTTCCGCATCTTTAAGGAAAACAGGACACTTCGCGCGCGCTATATGGCTGGAGAACGAAATCAAATCGCCCGTACAACCAACCCATACAATAAGGGCGTCGCTGCCCCAGAGTGACCTGCCCTGCCCATAGCGAAAAACCTTGAGCGACAGCTCGTCATATGCGGTCGCATAAATCTCTTCGACGGCAATAGGCATATCGTCGGTGGCTGCTTGCAGAGCCGCGCTGATGGTGCCCTCGAGCATATCGCCACTGTTAATGAACAGTGCCTTGGAAGGTTTCAAGCGCTTAATCTCTTGCGCAGTAGAATCAGGGACGGCATCCCCCTGCACAAGCAAGACCGGCGCATCTAACGCGCCGGCAAGGCCCGTTGCCAAGAACGCATCCATATCGCGCTCACCCGATACCAGAATAACCTCGTCAGCCCCATTGGGGTAACAACGCGCCATGAGCTTCGCCGCCATGCCGTAACGCGTGTCGGCCACGATGGATGTCACGCGCGACATATCAGGCTTCACGGGGCTTTCAAGGACCTTGAATACGACTGCTTCCGATTCTGCACTACCCGTATGCCCACCCAGGATACGATACGCCTGGCACACTTCTTTTGCGGTACCAGCCATACGCAAATGGCCCTTTTCAATCCACACCGCTTTGTTGCACAAGCGTTCAATCTGGTCGTTGCTGTGCGACACGATGAGCACCGTTACGCCATGTTCTTTGATGAGCTTGTTGATGCGGTCTTCGCATTTCTTCTGGAACATGAAGTCGCCGACAGAAAGCACTTCGTCTACGATAAGGATTTCGGGCACGATAACCGTTGCAAATGCGATACGAGCGACCATACCGGAAGAGTAGTTCTTCATGGGCATATCGAGAAACTTCTCCACCTCGGCGAATTCGACAATCTCGTCGAAGTGCTCGTCGATGAACTTCCTGGAATAACCCAACAGCGCACCGTTCAGATAGATGTTCTCGCGTGCGGTAAGTTCCATATCAAAGCCCGCACCCAGCTCAATGAGCGGCGCGATATTGCCGTTTACCGTGCATGTGCCCTTCGAGGGCTCCAAAACGCCAGCGATAATTTTTAGCACCGTCGATTTGCCTGAGCCATTTGTGCCAAGAATGCCGAATACGTCGCCGCGCTTTACTTGGAACGATACATCATCGAGCGCGCGGAATTCCTTGAACATTAGCTCGCGGCGCGCGAGCGCAATGGCGTATTCCTTCAGGTTGTTCAGCTGTTCGTTGGCCATGTTGAAAATCATGGTCACATGGTCAACATCCACCATCAGATCGCGATGGTCGTTTTCGTCGTTCAGGCCACTGCATGCCAGGGCTGAGGTGTTCACATTCTCGGGCATAACCGTTCCTTAAACGTAGAGGATGAATTTCTTTTCCGTCTTGCGGAAAATCAAGAGGCCAATCGCAAACGTAATGAGCGCGCCGCCAAGACACAGCAGATTCTCGCCAAGCCCCGGCACAACGCCCTGCAGCACGATGTCGCGGAAATACGTCACGTAATGGTACATGGGATTGAACTTCATGATAGGCGCGGCCCACTCGGGCAGAATTTCGATGGGATAAAAAAGCGGCGTGGCATACGTCCAGGCCGTGATAGCGACGCTCCACAAGTGGCACACGTCGCGGA
>CALBLG010000249.1 GCA_937895975.1 uncultured Slackia sp. | reverse complement strand
GCCAGCTGATTTACACGAATTGGCTGAACTACTACGTGTACCAAACCACCCCCTACGATTTGGGGACGTTGTAGGTCTGAGTTGCGCATTGTCGGCGGCATACGTGCCGCCGATTGTTTTTTGCTCACGTAACTGAAAATGAAGATTTTGGCACGAAATTCTAATTTAGGGGGCATATGCCATTATGAAGCGCGGAAAAGGTGATTCTCGAAGCGCTGTTTTGGCGTAATTGCAATGTATGTTTGACAACTACGCCAAAAAGGGAGGGCTGAACGCCGTAATGGCCCCCTGAAAACGAAATTCGTGCCAGATAACGCGATTCTTATTACATAGGAGATAAATACATGATCGTCGAAATCGAAATTCCCGTTCGCTACGCCGAGACTGATGCCATGGGTGTTGTTTATCACGCGAATTATCTGCTGTATTTCGAGGTTGCTCGCACCGATTTCCTGGAAAAGATCGGCTATCCGTACGCACGTATCGAGGCCGAGGGGCTTATGTCGCCGGTCGTTGACGTGCATCTGAAATACGGCGCGCCGCTGCGCTACGGCGACGTGGCGCTCGTGCGCACGAAGGTGACGAAGCTCACCCCGGTGAAAACCACGTATACGTGCGAGGTATATCGCAAGGGCCAAGATGTCGAACGCGAGAAGCCGTGCGTGGTGGGCGAAACGGTGCTTACCCTCGTCGACAAGGAAACGTTCAAACCTGTCAGCCAAAAGCGCGAACTGCCCAGCTTGTATGAGATGTACCAGCGCGTGCTCGAGCCTGCGGAATAGAGTTTGCGCCTGCCGTCTTTCGCCTCTTTTCTTTTGCCAAAACCTGTTAGCAACGCAAGGGTCAAAGGGACTGTGCTTTTGACCCGCGAAAGCCCGCTAAATGCTCTGAGCGTTTTGGCAGGTTTTGGTGCCCGTTTTTTTCTCGTGCTAAACTCGATGGGTTACACGAAAAGGAAGGATGCGCTGGTGGCGTTTCTTATGGGGTGCGAAGGCGCCCATCTTGAATATCCTGCGAAACTCGTGCTCGACGATGTGACGCTTGGCGTGCACGAGGGCGACCGCATTGGCATTGTCGGAAAGAATGGCGACGGCAAATCCACGTTGCTCGGCGTGCTTGCTGGTCAGGTAGAGCTTGAGGGCGGTCTGGTGCGTCGCACGCGCGGGCTCACCGTGGGCGTGCTCGGACAAACCGATTCCCTCGATGACGATGCCACGGTGGGCTACTCCGTGGTGGGCGACGCGCCTGAATACGAATGGGCGGGCGATCCGCGTGTTCGCGAGGTCATTTCAGAGCTCATCGCTGATATCGATTGGAGCGCGAAGGTGGGCACCCTGTCGGGTGGCCAGCGCCGCCGCGTCGACCTTACACGCCTACTTATCGGCGACTACGACATCATCATGATGGACGAACCTACCAACCACCTGGACATTCGCGCCATTGCGTGGCTGGCGAAGCATCTGAATAGCCGCTGGCCGCGCAATTCGGGCGCGCTTCTGTGCGTTACTCACGACCGCTGGTTCCTCGATGAAGTGTGCACGGGTATGTGGGAAGTCCACGACGGCAAGGTCGACCCGTTTGAGGGCGGCTATTCCGCCTACGTGCTGCAGCGTGTGGAACGGGAGCGCATCGAGCGCGTGACCGAGGAGCGTCGCCAGAATTTGATGCGCAAGGAACTGGCGTGGTTGTCGCGTGGCGCGCGGGCCCGTTCGACCAAGCCGAAGTTTCATGTTGCGCTGGCGGAAGAGCTTATTGCGGGGGAGCCCCCCGTGCGCAATACGCTCGAGTTGCGCGCCATGGCCATGCAGCGTTTGGGCAAACAGGTGGTGGAGTTTACCAACGTCACTGAAAAATTCGGCGACAAAACGGTGCTCGACCATATCGACTGGCACGTGGGCCCGGGCGACCGCTATGGCATTTTGGGCGAAAACGGCGCAGGCAAAACCACGCTGCTCTCTATTTTGGATGGTTCGCTGAAGCCAAGCTCTGGTTTTGTCAAAATCGGCAAAACTGTGAAGTTCGCCGTGTTGTCTCAGCGGCTTGACGAGTTGAATGAACTGGGAAAATACCGTGTAACAGAGGTGCTTTCGCGCCATAAGAGCCGCATTGTGGTCGACGGCAAGGAAACCACGCCGGCAAAATTGCTGGAGCGTTTGGGCTTTTCGTCGAAACATTTGTATACGCGCATCGACGATTTATCGGGCGGCCAGAAGCGCAGGCTGCAGCTGTTGCTTATTTTGCTGGAAGAGCCGAACGTGCTCATTCTCGACGAGCCCGGCAACGACTTGGACACTGATATGCTGGCCGTGCTGGAAGATTTGCTGGACACGTGGGCGGGCACGTTGGTCATGGTGACCCACGATCGGTATTTGATGGAGCGCGTGACCGATGACCAGTTCGCGCTTATCGATGGACACCTGCGTCATTGCCCGCGCGGAGTGGACGAGTACCTGGAGCTGCTCGATGCGCGCGACGCCGCGAGAGCGGGCGGCCGCACGTTCGCCGACATTGCGGGACAAACTTCAAGTACGGACGATTCTGCGCCTGCGGCCTCAGGCGACGCGCCCAAGTTCACCAACCAAGAGCTGCGCGAAATGAAGAAGCGCCTGGCCAGCATCAACCGCAAAATGGGCACAGCGGGCGATAGGGTGAAGGCGAAAGAGGCCGAGATGGCCGCCGCCGACCCGACCGATTTCGTGCGTCTAGGCGAGCTGCAAGTCGAACTGAACGACTTGCGCGCCAAAAAAGAAGCCATGGAGGACGAGTGGCTGGAACTGGCCGAAGCCCTAGGCGTGGATTAGGGTCGGCGGGGCAGCATGCGGTTGCGTGGTGGGCCAAGGGGGGCAGCCTCCTTTGGCCCACCGTTTGCGGGTCGCTCTCTCTTTCCCCTAGAACATCGCGTCGATGGGCTTGCCGACTTCCACTTGCTCTTGCCCGCGGCAAAGCTCGGTAATTTTGTCGAGCAGGGGCTGCTGCGTGCCATCGAGCATGCGCAGCTTTAGCGTAACCGCCTCGGCGTATTGCGTATCGAGCACCTTCGCGTCGCAATCGGCCGCAATGCGCGTCATCTGGTCGTACAGTGGATATTCGATGCGTACCGTGATGTCCACGCAGCGCGATACCACCACTTTCGTGGCGGCCTGGATGCCCGCCTGCGTGGCGCCCGTGTATGCGCGCACCAGGCCGCCCGTGCCCAGCAGCACGCCACCGAAGTAGCGCGTCACTACGCAAATCACGTCGGTGAGCCCTGCATGCTGCAGCGCTTCGAGCGTGGGCATGCCCGCCGTTTTCTGCGGTTCGCCGTCGTCGGAATAGCGCACGCGCCCCGCGGTTCCTGCGCCGCCTTCGCGCAGCACATAGGCGTATACGTTGTGGCGTGCCATGCGGTTGGCTGCGCGAATCTCTTCGAGAAACGCCAGCGCTTCCTCTTCGGTCTCGACATGCGCGAGGCTCGCGATGAACCGGCTCTTTTTCTCTTCTATTTCGGCGACCGCTCGCCCGTCTATGGTGGTGTAGGAATTCATGTTCGCAACTATACCATGGGTGCGGTTGCGGCGACGTGCGCAGATGAGTCGTGGTACCATAGCGAAGTTCGAATTGGGCCGCGCGCGGCGCAGGGCCCGGCGATGAATCGCAATTTAACCCATGAATAAAAAGGGCCCACCATGGCCAACGATGGAA
>CALBLG010000248.1 GCA_937895975.1 uncultured Slackia sp. | reverse complement strand
GCTGCGCAACAAAGAGCAGCACCCGCATGAAGTTTTGATGGGGCACATAAGCACATTTTGAAGGCCCCTCGCCCGCACAGGCAAACCCGAGAAGCAACCGAGGAAGCCGCCTAGTGCGTATGGTACGACAGGCGGTTCCTGCGCGCGGCAAAGCGCGCTGCGCACACGACCACAATTGCGGCAGCGGCGCACGCAGCCGCCGTCGTTGCCATAGGCGCGCACGCGTCACCGGTAGCCGCAAAAGCGCCAGCGGCATTGGGGCCGTCACCAGAGCCACTGCCGACGCCGTTGCCGCCGCCCGCATTATTCGAGCCGCCGGGGTTCGACGGGTCAGTCGGCGCGGAGGGATCAGGCACCGGCGGGTTCACCGGTTTATCTGGATTGTCGGGCTCATCGGGCTCGTTGGGGTTATCCTCGTTGCCAAGCGTGCTGGTAGACGCGACTTCGGACGTCTTTCCCGACGTGTTGGTGACGCTCGCATCGATTTTGCCGTTGCCCTTCACGAGCGGTATGCGCAGCACGATTTTCTGGTCTGACCAGCTCACATACGTTATATCGTTGCCGACGAGCATGCTGAAATCGACCGAACCCGTCTTGCTGCCGAAACCAATTCCGCGCATCGTGACCGTGGTGTATCCCCCGGCAGAGTCGTCCTCGAACTCGATTTTTCCGATATAGGGATCGTTGTCGGCGGCGATGGCGGTAGCGAACCCCACGGCGCTCGCCTCGCCTCCCGTTTGGCACAGTTCGCCAAGCGAACCAACTCCGCGCGCTGCGGAAAGCAGAACATACTGCGCCTTCCAGGCCCTCGCCGTTGCGTCAAGCGAAGAGTAATTGGGAATCTGGTTCATTAAAACAGCCGCAAGTCCCGAAACCGCGGGCGCCGCCATAGACGTACCGCTCATCAGCCCGTAATGCCACGTGGTTGACCCCACGCCAACGCTGTCGATCTTCAGGCCGCCCGTGCTTTTATTCACCGCGCCCGACAGACATACGGCGGCCTTGATGTACGCCTTGCCCGACGCGTCGCGGAAAAGCGCAACTTGCCGGTTATGCCTGCTGCACGCCTGGGCGACGTCGAGCGACAGCGTGGCCCAGTTGCCACTGTCGATCGTCGAAACCTCGTCGGTGCTCGACAGCCACATGTCATCGGTACCGGAACAGAGCACTTCGATCCAACCCTTCAAGGCGGTTTTGCCCGTCATGTTCACAGCGCAGCCCACGGCGCTCGCGGCAGCAAGGTTATTCTCATCCACAGGCACATTCAGCACGATGCGCCTTTTCGCACTGCTGTAAGGCGCACGCGAGACAGCCGAATTCACCTGCGCGCCCGTCAGCGACAAACATCCGCCTTCCGAATCGAAACCGTGCGCCGCGTCGGTGGCGGCCAGAATCGCCGTGCCATCCTCTTTGGTGGCCGCAAGCGTGTTCGCGCCGTTGAACGTGACGTACGTCGACGTGGTGCTGCGCATGACCGATGGCATGTATGCGCCCGTCGAGCTCGTCTTCGTGGTAGAGATGATGGAACTGCCCGGCGCGAAGATGTCGGTGCAATTCTTGCCGCGGTTGCTGAACGCCGAAGCCGTGCCGTCCATGTTCAGCGAATCCACCACGATGGAATACGCGTTGTATTCCAGGCTCGCCGCCGTGTAGTTCTTGCCGTCGATGAGCGCCCCGTTGTTGCCCGAAGCGAACACGCTGAGCACGCCCATCTCGCCGAGGTCGGTAACGGCAAGCGCCACCGCCGGGTCTTTGAACTGGCCGCTCCAGGAATTGTTCACCACGCGCACGTCGGCGCCGGCCTGCACCACCTTTTTCAGGTAGTCGTAGCCGCGCGCGATGTCGGACGATTTGAACCTGCCGTTGGAATCGCCGGCCTTCACGGGCAAAATCTTCACGCCGCACGCCACGCCGCTTACGCCGTAGCTGTTGGTGGACGCGGCGACGATGCCCGCCACGTGCGTGCCATGGCCGTTGTCGTCGAGCGGCTCGGCCGATGTCGTCACGGCGTTGTAACCGTGCGACGTGCCGCCGGCTGTAGCCACGTAGGCGCTCATATCGGCCATATTGCCGGCAAGGTCGGGATGGGTGTAGTCGACGCCAGTGTCGAACACGGCCACGATGCCCGACGCGTTTTTCGCACCGGTGTTCCATGAGGAAACGCCCAACACGGTGCTCGCGTCGAAGCTTCCCTTGAACGCCGACGTTTTGCCGTTCGAAGCCCACTGCAGCCCCGTGGCGTCGGCCGAAGCTGTAACGTCACGCGTGACGGAAGGTGCGAACGACGACGCGGCCTGCGTCGCAACCGCCGCATTGGGCTGCGCAGTTGCCAGTAGCGCTTCCTCGGCTAAGCCGGCGTCCCCGCCCTGCCCCGTGGTAGCCGCATCGTCGGACTGTTCGGCGTCAGCACCACCATCAGGCTCATCAGCTTCACCATCGGTTTTGCCATCGGATTCAACATCGGTTTCGCCAGACTTGCCAGCCTCAACGGCATCGATGGCCTCATCACCCTCGACTGCGGAATTGTCTACAGGCAGCTCGCCCTCGTCGGCATCGTAAGCGTAGTTGGGGCTTGCGTACAGCACGCGCGCGTCGTGCGACAGCTCTTCCAGAAGCTGCTTGGTCGTCATGCCTTTGTTCACCAGAAGGATGCTTCTGACTTCCACGTCGCACGACGAAACGGTTTCGTTGTCGTCTTGAGCGCCCTCGAGCGCCGATTTGGGAAGCGTTTCGCCGAGCGCCTTTTCGTAGGTGCCGCCATCGATGTTCAGAATCTCGGTCCACTCGGTGCCGGCAAGGGCGCCGGAGTTTGCCACGAGCTCGGGGTCGATTTCGGGAGCGATGGCGGCAACGACCTCGCCTTGTTCGTAATCGCCCGCGGCCAGCATTTCGTCGATCTGCTCGTTCCAGGGCGTTTGCGAATCGCCCTGCTGTTGAGAGCCCGCACCGCTGCTCGATGCGGCGTACGCTTCGGCTGGCATGGCCGGCACGCCCAAAAATACGAGGGAGACGGCAACTAATATCGCAAGGAGGCGGTGTGTGTTCATGGCTGAGCGCCTTTCTGTATGTGCTGGCCCAGGGCCTTTATTATGGCAGAAACGGAACTCCCGCGTTCCGCACATCAGCAATCGGCGTGCTAGGAATGAGTTGCCTACCCAAAGTAGCAGCTCATTCGCCGACCGATGACCCATTCCAAAAGCCCCCTATCGTGCCGAACGAGGCAAATCGAACTCGAAAAGTTAGCAATAAAACCCACTGCCTCACTTGGCGGGGTAGGTTTTGTAGCATAATTGAAAGAAATTTTGCCGATTCCGCCTTTTGGGGATGAGGTAATGATTTTCCAAACATCACAATATGGTTAGGGGAACGCCATGGCCGACACTCCGGAAAAGCAATTGGAAATCATGCAGAACGCAGTCTCGGCCCACAGGGAACACGCATTCGGGCGACGAGCATTTCTGGCGGGCGCGACATCGCTCGTGGCGTCGGCCGTAATGCCGATCGTCGCCGGCCAGCGCATCCCCGACGAGCAAAACCCGACAGGCGTGGCCTCGCCCTATGTCGCCTACGCCGAAGACGCGGGCACGTTCGAGTTCGAAATCGCCAAACCTTCCGAAATCGCCATCAAAGTCGTAGACGTCAGAATAGCGGGCAAGCCGGGCGTGAAGGGCGCGAAGGTCACGCTGAAAAGCCTCGACACCGACGCTGACGCCATAACGGTTACGACAAATGACAAGGGAATCGTCCTCGTTGACATCGAGAAGTTCTGCGACTCCAAAAACGCGACCGACGACATCAAATACCTCTGCGACCTTTCCGTGAAAATTCGCGCCGATGGCTGCCGCCAGGTGGACATCGAATCGCGTCAGGCCATAGGCGGCACGGCCTTCGTGCTTCCCACGTGCTCGATCGACAACGACAACTACTACGACCCATACCTGCGCAGCATCTCGTTCAACGGAAACG
>CALBLG010000247.1 GCA_937895975.1 uncultured Slackia sp. | reverse complement strand
ACAGCTTGTCGACTTGCGATTGCAATTTCGCGATTTCCGCCTGCTTTTCGGCGAGAGCCGCCTGCAAATTGGCGGCTGCCTGCTGTCGTTCGGCCTGTTGCAGCTGTTGTTTTTCTTTTTCGGAAGTTTGAAGGGCCTGCTTGCCGTTTTCCAGGGCGCTTGCAAGCTTCGCTTCCAGCTCGGCGATGCGGGCGTCGCGTTGGGCTTCGGTGTCGCGCGCAGCCTGCTTGGCTTTTGAAACCGCCAGCGCGACGGCTTGCTCGCTTTGCTGCTTCAGCAGCCCTTCGCGCTGGGCGATTTCCTTGTCGAATTCCTGCGTGCGAACTTGGCGCACGATGTCTGCGAAGCCTCGTTCGTCAACTTGGAACACTTCGCCGCAATGGGGGCATTTGATTTCGTTCATTCGCACGCCTTTCAACGCCAGCAATCAGTTGCTCCCATTATCGCTCAAAACGGTATAAGCGTGCTGTTAAAATTCGAATATTTGTTCGAACTATTCGAGAGACGGCTTCTTTTTTCGCGCATCGAGCACCGTACGCAGCTCGTCCTGCACCGCATGCTCGACATTCGTGCCTATGATGCGGCTTGAGATTTGCTTCACGGCCCAGCGCCCATTGCCCATGGCGCAGCTGTGGCCCACCATGCGCAGGATCTCGTAGTCGTTCATGGAGTCGCCGAAGGCCATCACATTCGACGGCGATACGCCATGTGCGGCCAACACCTGCGAGATGCCCGTGGCTTTGTTCACGCCGCGCTGCATCACATCGATCCATTTCACGCCCGACGGCGCGAATACGAAGTCGGCTTCGAGCTCGCGCGTCAAGATGTACGCCATGTCCATTTGTGCGTCGTCGCAGAAAATGGACGCCTTCACGATGCTCGTGTCGGGCGAGGGCAAATCGTGAAGCATCACGGGGTTGGGCAGGTCTTTGTCGAATTCGGCGTCGAAACGCGAAGGTTCATCGAGCAGGTAGCTGTTCGTGCGGTCGTATACCACCATGTGCAGGTTGTCGAACATCTTCACCAAATCAAACAGCCGGCGCAGCGCGGCGTGCGAGAATACCTCGCGGTCGACCAGCTTGCCGCGCACGAACACCTGGGCGCCGTTGCTGGCGACGAAATCCATGCGGTCGGCGACGGGCTCGAAAAATGCGCGCAGCGTGTCGTAGCGTCGGCCCGATGCGGCCACGAACCGTATGCCCGCGGCATCGAGCTCGCGGATGAGGTCGAACGTCTCGGGCGGCACGCACGAGTTTTCGTCGAGCAGCGTTCCGTCCATGTCGCTGGCGATGAGTTTGATAGAGCTGAAATCTTCCATGCGGGCCTCCTTGGCTCGAACCCGAACCTTCTTCGGGCAACTTAGCGATTCTTCGTAGTGCCGCCATGGTAAAGCTGCCAGGTACGAAAAAGGCGCCAAGCGTTTCCGCTTTGACGCCAATTTAACGCGCTGCACATATGCGCTTCAGATGGTTTTTGCCGTTATTTCGCCAAATACTCCTGCAAGGCGTTCCAATTCTCGGCGGCCACTTGCAAGCCTTCCTCGTAGAGCGCGAACAGTTTGTCGGCGTCGCGCTCCATGCTGGACACCGTTACAGGTTCGCGGGGCTGCAGCATGAAAACCTTGCCCTCGTCGTGCAGGCGGCGCACCCAGCGGTAGCAACGGTTGTATTCGAAATGGCGGTTCTCGACGCGGTCGACGAAATAGGGGAAGTCGGAATACACGCGCTTGATCAACGGCATGGTTTTGTTGGGGCCTTTCACGAATGTGGCGTCTTGCGTTAGCACCACGATATGCTTGTCTGTGGTGCCCATGAGCATCGAATGCAGCAGCGGCACCGAGTCGCACGGGCCGCCGTCAAGCAGCTTCTTGCCGTCGACCTCGACGATGTGCGACACCAGCGGCATGCTGGCTGATGCGCGCAGGTATTCGATGTCGCGCGGGTCGTCGGCGGTTTGCATCACGTGGTAGTCGGCTTCGCCAGTCTCCAAATCGCTCGCCACGGTGGTCAGCTCCATGGGCGATTCGCGGAAGGCTTTGAAATTGAACGGCTCTAAGCGCTCGGGTAGGTCGTGGAACACGAATTGGCGCCCCAGCGCGTCGCCCGTGCGCACGAAGTTCTTCATGGACAGGTAGCGGGGGTCATCGCAGTATTTCGTGTTCAAGAAGCACGTGCGGCCCAGCTCGCCGGCCACGTAGTTGTAGCCGTTCAAGGCTCCGGCGCTGGTGCCGATCACGTGTTCGCACCACAGGCCTTGGTCCATGAAAAAATCCAGCACGCCCGCAGTGAATTGCCCGCGCATGGCGCCGCCTTCCAGAATCAGGTTCACGTTCGTCGTGGCCGCGCCGGCATAGGCTGGCTCGCGGTCGGACGTGTCGTAAACGTAAGCAGATTTCATGGTCGCTCCTTCAAGTTCGAGCTTCCCGCGCGCGTGCGTCGGGTGTAATTTGTTTCCATGGTGAACAATTCGAGCGTTCGGGTCAAGCGCGCGCGGCGTGTCGTTACGTCAACGTTTCGGTGAAATGCTTGCAAAGTGTGGCATATATGCTATCTTGCAGGTAGCAATTACAGGAGTGCGCGAAGCGAATCGCGCGAACTCGAAGGAGGCCGAATATGGCTCAGGTCGTTTCATCCCAAGAATTCGAAGAGAAGGTGCTTAAGGCGCAAAGTCCCGTGCTGGTCGATTTCTTCGCGACATGGTGCGGCCCCTGCAAAATGCTGGCGCCGGTTATCGACGAGGTGGCGGGCGAGGTTGCCGGCAAGGCGGCCGTTTACAAGGTCGATATCGATCAATCGCTCGATATAGCCCAGCGCTACGGCATTATGAGCGTGCCGACGCTTATGGTGTTCGAGGGCGGCAAGGTGAAGAAGTCGGCTTTGGGTGCGCAGCCGAAGGCGAGCGTTCTGGCGCTTCTTGATTAATTATTGGTAGGAGCTTCGGTTTGCGCTTTTGGAGCGCGACTGAAAGCGATTGCTTGAATGAACTCGCGAGCAACCGATATTCATGACGAAAAAGGGCGGCAATTGCTTCGGCGTTTGCCGCCCTTGCCATAGGAAAAGGAGATATCTGATGGGCGGCCGATCCAAACAATTCGACGTAGCCATCGTGGGCGCCGGCCCGGCAGGCATGGCGGCGGCGCTGTATGCGTCGCGTGCCGGCTTGACGTGCGCCGTATTCGAGAGCATGGGGCCGGGCGGGCAGATGGCGCAGACCGAGCGGCTCGACAATTATCCCGGATTCGCCGAGGGCATCGATGCGTTCGAACTCGCATTCGCCATGTCCTCGCAGGCCGAGCGGTTTGGTGCGCAACGCATTTCCGATGAGGTTGAATCGCTGCAACTTAACGGTGTAAAGAAATCTCTGACCTGTGTGTCTGGTGATGAATATCAAGCGCGCTGCGTGGTGCTTGCAATGGGTGCGGAGCCGCGCGAGCTTGGCATTCCGGGCGAGGCCGAGCTGCGCGGCCGCGGCGTTTCGTATTGTGCCACATGCGACGGAGGGTTCTTCCGCGGCAAAACGGCCGTGGTGGTTGGCGGCGGCAATACGGCCGTGGGCGACGCGCTGTATTTGGCGCGAATTTGCCAGAAGGTATACCTCGTGCATCGTCGCGATGAGTTTCGCGCGGATGCCGTGTATACCGATGCGCTTGCGGGGCTAGACAATGTCGAGGTGCTTATGAATGCTGTCGTGGAAGCCGTGCATGCGGCCGACGGCGATTCCCCGATGCCGCATGTCGGGTCGGTCGTCGTGCGACAGAAAGGCTCGGCTGCGGCGCGCACTATTTTGACCGATGCGCTTTTTATTGCCGTGGGGACAAAACCGAAATCGACGTTGGCGGCGCAAGGCGGCGTATCGCTCGACGAAGGCGGATACGTGGTTGCGGGCGAGGATGGTGTCACTAACATTCCCGGCGTGTTCGTGGCGGGCGATCTTCGCAAAAAGCCTCTTCGCCAGGTGGTGACCGCCGTAGCCGATGGCGCAAATGCGGCAACATCGGCGTTCGAATATCTCGCAACTCATTGCTCATGAAACCCCTCCCGCAACATTTTACGTGGAGGAAACCTGTTGCTTTCCGCGATATGCTGCGCGCGTCGGCGCCGGCCGATACTATCGACGGCAGAACGCCGTTATAAGGAAAAGGGAAGGGCACTTATGCACACTTCGCATACTTCTGGCGCCGCATTGTCGCGCCGCAATTTCGTTGCGCTCGCCGCGACCGCGGCGGCCAGCGCTGGCTTGGCGCTTTCGGGTTGCTCGTCGAAAAACGACGACGTCGAGGCAGCTTCGATGAAGATCGGCACCATGCAGACCGAAGATTCGCTTCCTTTCTGGGTGGCAGAGCAGAAGGGTCTGTATGGCGAGCATGGTACAGGCGTCGAGATTGTCACGTTCCAAAGCGCGCAGGAGCTATCCACTGCATTTGCCGCTGGTGAAATCGACGGCGCCATGACCGACATCATGGTGTCGGCGTCGCTCGTTGCCAGCGGCATCGACCTGAATCTCGAATGGGTCACGCTGGGCGCTACGCCCGAGCAGGGGCGCTTCGGCATTCAAACGTCGCCCGATTCGGGCGTTAAGAGCTTGGCCGACCTTGCGGGTAAGGGAATCGGCGTGGGCTCGAACACCGTGCCCGAATACGTGATGGACAAACTCATGGAAGCTGCGGGCGTTGCCGATGCCGACATCGTGAACGAGGAAATCAAGAAGCTTCCCGTGCGTTACGAGTCCATGGCGAACAATCAAGTGGCCGCGGCGGCGTTGCCGGGCAGTTTGCTTGCGCTGGGCGAGGCGAACGGCATGGTGACGTTGGCCGACGACACTCAGGGCGTGGGCAATGTGAGCCAGTCGGTGTTTGCGGTGCGCAGCGCGTGGCTGGTAAGCGGCGCAAAGGCGCTTGAGGGCGTGCGCGCGGCGTGGAACGATGCCGTTGCGGCCATCGAGGCCGACCCCGAGAGTTTCCGCCAGCTGTTGGTGGAAAAGGCGAACTTGCCGGGCATCGTAGCCGACACGTATCCGATTTCCAGTTACCCCGAGGCTGCGCTGCCTACGGCCGAGATGGTCGATCCAATTTTGGATTGGATGAAGGGCAAGGGTTACCTGCAGGCGAACGTGGCGTTCGATGCGTCGACGGGAGCGCTTCAGGCAAAATAGCCGGGAGCGGGGCGAGAGCGGGCTAAAGGGGACGGTTTTTTCGATCCGCTGAAGCGCGTTGCTTGCGGGGCGTGTAGGCGCGATTTCTGGCTGCGAGAATTTTTTCAAAAAAGTTCTTGCCTGAAACTGCGAGTCTGTGTAAACTATCCTGGCTGCCTTGAGAAGGGCGAAGTTTGAAAAACGGGGTGTTAGCTCAGTTGGTTAGAGCGCCGGCCTGTCACGTCGGAGGTCGCGAGT
>CALBLG010000246.1 GCA_937895975.1 uncultured Slackia sp. | reverse complement strand
GTCTTCTCGACAGACGCCAGAATGGTGGCCTCGTCGAGCGGCTTGATGCAGAATGCATCGATGACCTCGGCTGAAACGCCCTCGGCGGCCAGCAGGTCGGCGGCCTTCAACGCCTCGTCGATTTCGACGCCGCATGCCACGATGGACACATCGGAACCCTCGCGCAGCACATAGGCGCGGCCCATTTCGAGTTCTTTGCCCGGCTCATACACGCACGGCACCGACGCGCGGCCCATGCGAACATACACGGGGCCCGGCGTTTCGGCGGCCAGCTTGATGGCAGCCTTCGCGGCGTAGTAGTCGGCGGGAACCAGCACGCGCATATTCGGCAGCACGCGCATCAGCGCGATGTCCTCGACCATCTGGTGGCTGCCGCCATCGGGGCCGACCGAGATGCCTGCATGCGTGGGCGCGATTTTCACGTTCAGGTTCGCATAGCACACGGTGTTGCGAATCTGGTCGTACACGCGGCCCGTGCCGAACACGGCGAACGACCCCGTGAACGCCGTATGCCCCGTAAGCGACAGGCCAGCGGCGACGCCCACCATGTCTTGCTCGGCGATGCCAACGTTCACCAAACGCTCGGGGTAAGCCTCGCCCAGCTTCTTGGTGGTAGTGGAGCCAGACAGGTCGGCCTCGACGGCAACGACATCGGCGCCGGCTTCGACCAGCTCGACCAGGGTTTCGCCGTAAGCGGCGCGGGTGGCTTTCTTCTCTGCCATGGGTTAGGCCTCCTTCTCGCCGGTGAGTTCTGCCAAAGCTTCGGCGGTTTGCTCGGCATTGGGAGCCTTGCCATGCCAACCGGCCTGGTCTTCCATGAACGAAACGCCTTTGCCTTTGGTGGTTTCCGCGATAATCGCGCACGGCTTGCCGCCGCGAGCTTCCTTGGCGCTTTCGAGCGTTGCCAGCACGGCTTCCATGTCGTTGCCGTCGCACTGAAACACCTGCCAGCCGAACGCGCGGAACTTGTCGCCGAGATCTTCGGGCGAGCACACGTTTTCGATGCGGCCGTCGATCTGCAGGTGGTTGTGGTCGACGATGGCAACCAGGTTGTCAAGATTCTTGTGGGCCGCAAACATGGCAGCCTCCCACACCTGGCCCTCTTGGCATTCGCCGTCGCCCATCAAGGTGAACACGGTGGAATCGGAGCCATTCATCTTCAGGCCAACCGCCATGCCGGCCGAGATGGACAAGCCCTGGCCAAGCGAACCAGTAGAAGCCTCGACGCCGGGAAGTTTCTTGCAATCGGGGTGGCCCTGCAGGCGGCTGTGCAGCTTGCGCAACGTGGCCAGCTCTTCTTTCGGGAAATAGCCCGCCTCGGCCAGCGTTGCATACAGTGCAGGCGCCGCATGGCCCTTCGACAGAAGGAAGCGATCGCGTTCTTCCATTTTCGGATTCGTCGGGTCGTGCTTCAGCACCCCGCCGAAATACAGCGCGCACAGAATGTCGGCGGCGGACAGCGAACCGCCCGGATGCCCGCTTCCCGCTTCGGCCACCATTTTCACGATATCGACGCGGATATCGCCGGCCTTGCCCTTCAGCTCTTCGAGATTCACGAAGGCCCCTTTCTTCGGTCCCAGAAAAAAGCGCCCCGCACATGCGGGACGCTTCATCACGCAGTTATTGTTCATCGTAGCGCAAAAATGCAGCCCATTCTATTGGGACACGCGCCAACGATGATAACCCACGACGAATTCATCGATATCGCCGTCGAGCACCGCGTCGACGTTGCTCGTCTCGATGCCGCTGCGCAAATCCTTCACCAACTGGTAGGGATACAGCACGTAGTTGCGAATCTGGCTGCCGAAACCGTTCTCGCGCTTCTCTCCACGAATGGCGTCGAGCTCTTCTTCTCGCTTCTGACGCTCAAGCTCATAAAGCTTGCCGCGCAGAACCTTGAAGGCCGATTCCTTGTTCATCAGCTGGCTTTTCTCGTTTTGGCACGTTACCACGATGCCCGTGGGGATATGCGTCAGGCGCACGGCGGAATCGGTGGTGTTCACGCACTGGCCGCCCGGGCCGCTGGAGCGATACACGTCCACGCGCACGTCGGCCGGGTTCAGGTTCACCTCGATGTCGTCGGCCATCACGGGCATCACTTCGACGCTGGCAAACGTTGTTTGGCGACGACCCTTGATGTCGGTCGGCGAAATGCGCACCAAACGGTGCACGCCGTGTTCGCTGCGCAGCATGCCGTAGGCGTTTTTGCCTTCCACCTGGACAACCGCGCGATCGAGCCCAATGCCTTCGCCCGGCACCACGTCGAGCACCTTGAGCTTCCAGCCTTTTTTCTCGACGTAACGCGTATACATGCGATACAGCATATCGGTCCAGTCCTGGGCCTCGAGGCCGCCCTGCCCCGGGTTGATGGAGATGATGGCGTCGGAGGAATCCAACTCGTCGGCAAACCACGAATCGATCTCGAATTGGTCGAGCATGTCGTCGAGTTTGCCCAGGCACATCTGCACCTCGGCCGCAAAGCCCTCATCTTCGTCGGCAAGCTCTTCGGCAGCGCGCGCGTCATCGAGCAACCCGCACGCCACATCGTAGGCGTTCAGCGTGTCGCGCAGCGCGCTGGCTTTTTTCGACACCTCTTGCGCATGGGCCACGTCATCCCAAAAACCGGGCTCGGCGGTGCGATGGTCCAAATCGATAAGCTCGGCGCGCGAGTCTTCGATATGCAAGTATTCGTGCGCGGCGGCCAAGCGCTCAGCCACCTCATCGATGTTCAAGTTCTCTTTATCAGCCATGGGAGATTCAACCGTTCGGAATATAAAAAACACGGGTCCTGAAAAGTCGGCAAACGGCGGCGGGACGGGGAACAGTTCCTCGTCCCGCCGCAATCGTTAATTGCCGCAGAAGGTAAAGCCAGCTTGCGCTGGCTTTCCTCACCTATTCATCCCGTGGCATTTCTTGAACTTCTTGCCGCTGCCACAGGGGCATGGATCGTTGCGACCCACATTCGCATACGGATCGGCGTCCTCGTCTTTGCGATAGGTCTTCGGCTTCGCGGGGACCGGCTTGGGCTGCGGCTGGGCCGCCGCGCCCTGCGCTCCCTGCGGCGCCGGGCGACGACCGGCAATGGAGTTCTCGGAAAGCGCGGCCTCGGGCGAAGAGTAGCTCACCTTGCCGTCAAGCGGCGAGGCCTCTTCCTGCTCGACGGGCGCCGCAATGCGCAGGCGCAGAAGCGTGCGCAGAAAATCCTCGTACATCGAGCTCGTGAGCTCGGCAAACGCGCGATGGGCCTCTTCCTTGTATTCCACCAACGGGTCGCGCTGGCCAAACGCGCGAAGGCCGATGCCCGTCTTCAAATAGTCCATGGCCTGCAGGTGATTCATCCAGCGCACATCGATGATGCGCAGCATAACCTGGCTTTCCAGCTGACGCATTACATCGGCGCCCAGGGTTTCTTCCTTGGCGTGGTACGTATCCATCAGGTAATTCCCAAGCGCTTCTTCAACGACCTCGGAATCGTCGTCGTGATCGACGTCTTCTACCTTGAAGTTTGCCTCGCCGGTCATGTTGGCCGCCCACGTGTCAACGGCCTTCATGTCCCAGTCGTCGCTGGGAAGCTTGGCCGGGCAATTTTCCTCGATAACGGCGTCCACTTCGTCGTCGACGATTTCCTCGATGCGCGTCGATAGGTCTTTGCCGTCGAGAATCGCGTTGCGCTCGTTGTAGATGGCGTTACGCTGCAGGTTCATCACGTCGTCGTACTCGAGCACGTTA
>CALBLG010000245.1 GCA_937895975.1 uncultured Slackia sp. | reverse complement strand
AAAGAGACATTTGCCAAAGGCGCTGCGAAATTTGTCCCGGTGATGGGTGGCGTCATTTCCGGGGGGTTAACTTATGCAACCTTCAAGCCGAGCGCCGAGAACCTGCGTAAATACCTACGCGAGCTGCCAATGTCGGGAATCGAACCCGGAACCCCGGAAGTTGAAAAGCATTCCACTATTCAAGATGCCTCAAAAGCAATAGCGAATGGGGTAGAAAAAACCAGCGAAATAGTTGCTAGCGGAGTCGCAACTGCTGGAAAAGCGGCAATTGGCGGTGTAGCTATTGCCGCCGAAAGTGCTGCTCGTGCTGGTTCTACTATTGCTGATGGCGCTGCACAGGCTGGTGCCGTCGCCGCAGATGCGGCTTCTAAAGCAGGAGCTGCTGCGGTCGAAGGCGCTGCGCAAGTTGGTTCCACCATTGCTAACGGAGCGGCAAGCATTGGCAAATTCTTTGGTTCGCTTGGCAGGCGATAATGCGGGAGGTTGATTATGCCCGAAAAGACAGATGGCATGGTGAAAAAGCTTTTAAAACCCTTGCGCAAAATGTCGTGGAAAGCAAAGCTTGTCGGTTTGCTGGCCATGGTCGTTTGCGTGATTCTGGTTGCCGGCGTCGTGTGGCCCATGTTTTTCGACCGACATGAAACGGAATATCTCACGGAATCTGACCTTAAAGAAGCCGTGAACATTGAAAGCCTTTCGACCATTAACTATGTGTATCACGGTATCGCCGAAAAACATAGTCAGCTGTTTTGGGGCGATAAGCTTGATTATCGCGTGAAGTACGAAGCCCATATCAGGGCTTCGTACAACATGTCCGCTATCGAATTCAACATAAACGAAGATGAAAAAACTGCAACAGCCTACCTGCCGGAAGTCACCATTGAAAAGCCGGTTTTGAACGAAACGGAGTTTGGTTATCTTCCCGAAAGTGCTACCGCTAACATCAAAGACGTGATTGCGATTTGCCGCGAGGATGCTGCAAACGACGTGAATAACGACGAAATAGCACGCGAAGCCCAAGAAAGCCTCGAGCAAACCATCAGAGCGCTTACGTTACCGCTGCTCAACAATGAGTATCAATTAGATTTCAAGCCTCTTACTGACTTCAACAAGGAAGGGGATAGCAATGAAGCTGAGTAAAACTATTTGCGCAATAGCCGCAGCTGCTGCTCTTTGTTTCGGGTTTTCCGGGTGCGCGCAAGAAGAACCACAGCCCGATTCCTCCGGATGCAAGCAAATAGCCGAGCTTGCTACCATGAATTGCACGTATCACAATGTTGCAGAAATTCGCGACGACGGAACCGATTACTTCTTTGGCGCAATTAACCTTGACTGGAAGAAAGCATGGTTCGAATACGACGGAACCGTGCAACTTGGCATCGACGCATCAAAAGTGAAAATCGGCAACCCAGATGAGAACGGGCGTGTAACCATCACCGTTCCACCAGCGCAAGTTTTAGGTCAACCCGATGCCAACGAGGATTCGTTTTCCGACGTTTGGTACGACAAAGGCTGGCTTGCCAACATCACAACGCTCGATCAATCTAAGGCATACGAAGCGGCGCAGGCTAACATGAGGGAAACCGCCGAAAACGACCAAACCCTCATGAATACTGCTAGAGAGCGCGCGAAAACAATGCTGGGCCAATACGTCACCAAGGTAGGCGAAAAGCTTGGGCAAAGTTACGAGGTTGTATTCGTGGATGCAGAATAAGCAACCTGTTCATTTCTGAATAGCACTGGGAACTCCCGATGCTCGGGAGTTCCCAGTGCTATTACAGTAGCATTTTCGTCAAGTCACGACTTCCGAGTAAGACGCGACGAATCTCCATCACATTGCCCCCAAGCACGTAAAAAACCATGTAATTTCCCACTGCGAGCCAAGAATGATCAGGTCAGCACGGATTTATCCCCCCCTATCCTAACAGCCACTTCCAGGCGGGAATTACGTTAATGGTGCCTTCTTCAACTTCTATTCGCGTTTCCTCGTCAAGAGTCACGATGGTGGCGGTATCTTTCCCGAAGCGGGCCATGGCTTCTTGCAAAGCGGACACTTCGCGAATCTTTGTTGCCTCGTTGCTTATGTCAAGCGAAACCTGAATCAGATCGTATGCGATATCGAAAGCTTCATCGCCTTCGATGAAGTCTATTTCTTTGCCAGACTTAAGTTTGAGGAGGGCAATCGACCCGATGCGATGAGATGAGCGCCTCCTCATTTCCAGGTACACCGCTGTTTCCAACGCGCGCGTCAGGCCGTCGCTTGTGGCTGGAGCCAAAGCGCATAGCAAGCCCGGGTCTTCTGCGTAGATTTTGAACCCTCCGACTCTAACCTTTTGGACGGAATGTGAGAACTCATACACCTGATGCAGCATATGCGCATCTTCGAACGCATCGATTATCTCGGAAATTTTAGCTCGACCTGGCGTGTAACCTGCGCTTTTGCCCATCTTGTCAATTTTGCTGATGGAGAAATCCTTACCACTTGATGCAAGGGCAATGCGTGCAAGATTCTGAGCGTACGCGGCATTCGAGAACCCGTGGCGTTCGACAACGTCGCGAGCAACCGTGAACTGGGCGTAGCTTTGCAGCACGTTAATTCGTTCGTTGTCGTCAAGCTGCTGAATGCCTGGAAAACCACCCTGAATCAGATATTGTTTGCAAGCGCTTTTCAGTGCGGATGCCTGTTCTTTGCTGAACTCCTCGTGCTGCGCAGGAGCGTTAACGCCATGAAAGCGTGCGTATTCGCGGAAGCTGAAGGGAAGGAGCTCGTAGGAAATCGAACGGCCGCGAAATTCCGTTGCAATATCCGTGGAGAGCATGCGAGACGACGAGCCGGTTACATACACAGTTGCTTTTTCGGTGTCGATGATGCGACGAGCGGCGATATCCCACTGGGGCACTTCCTGAATCTCGTCGAAAAAGAAATATGCGCCGGTGCGTCGGCTTTCAGGATGCAGTTCATAAAACGTTTCCAGGACGTTGTCGATTGTCGAAGGGGTGAAGGGGCGCAGCCGATCATCGTCAAAATTGAAGTAGCAGATTTGGTCGGGGCGAATGCCGCTATCGAGCAGATTGCGAATTTCTTGAAAGAGCCGGTAAGTTTTGCCGGATCGACGCATGCCGACAACAACTTTCACAAGATTGCCAGGCTTTGGGCTAAAAGGCTGTCCGAGGCTTAAGTCGCGATCTATCATTTGCTTCAGGTGCGCAGGAAGAACCGTTGCGTGAAAGTCTTGAAGTAGCGATCTGATTACCGTATTCGATTCGTTCATTACGTTCCTCCAATCAGCCTGTAATATATTTTATCAGCTTTCGTGCAAAACTGTAAGTATTTGTTACAGGTTCTCCGGTGCGAACATACATCGGATGGCGTATGGATATGGAGTTCGTCTTGCCATATCTTATACCGAGTGAGCT
>CALBLG010000244.1 GCA_937895975.1 uncultured Slackia sp. | reverse complement strand
GGGAACGTGGTGGGCAGAAGGCGCGGCTCCTTCATGGCGCCGTCGTAGCTGTCCATGAAATCCACCGGGTCTTTGTCGATGTCCTTGAAAATCTCGGCGCAAATCGGCGCGAGCTTCGCCTCGGTGTAGCGCGACGCCGCATAGCTCAGGTCGCTTGAATAGTATTTGCCGAAGTTGCCTTTCGATTCCACGAACGGCGTGAGCAGCGCTTCGTTGCCCGTGGCCAGGCGTACCATGGTCTCGTAAATCGCCGCGTCGCCGTGCGGGTTCAGCTTCATGGTTTGGCCCACGATGTTTGCGCTTTTCTGGCGCGCGCCGTTCAACAGGCCCATCTTGTACATGGTGTACAGCAGCTTGCGGTGCGACGGCTTGAATCCGTCGATTTCGGGGAACGCGCGCGACACGTTGGTGCTCATGGCGTAGGGCATATAGTTCGACTCGAGCGTCTCGGTGATGGGCTGCTCCACAACCTCGGAATGCAGGCCAATCACGTTCGGGTTGTCGACGTGCCTTTTCTTTTGTTCCTTCTTCGTCTTCTTTGCCACGGTTTCCCCTTGGTGCGTTGAATGGGTTATCGAATTGCGCCGCCCGAGCGGCCCAGGCATGCGTTATTGCAAGTCGAGCTGGTCGAGGTATTCTTTGCCGTGCTCGGCGATGTGGCGCTTGCGGCCCTCGTCGTCGTTGCCCAGCAGCAGGTTGAACATGGTTTCCATTTTCGAAACGTCTTCGGGCTCCACCTTGATTAGCCGCCGCGTTTCGGGGTTCATGGTGGTGAGCCACATCATGTCCGGGTCGTTCTCGCCAAGACCTTTCGAGCGGTTGATCGAGCACTTCTGGTCGCCGATTTCCTTTAAGATGGTGTTCTTCTCGAGCTCGGTGTAGGCGAAGTACGTCTTTTCCTTGCAGTTGATTTCGTACAGCGGCGACTCTGCGATGTAGACGTAGCCCTCGTCGATCAGCGTGGGAACCAGCCTGTACAGCATGGTCAGGATCAGCGTGCGAATGTGGTAGCCGTCGACGTCGGCATCGGTGCAGATAATGACTTTGCTCCAGTTCAGGTTGTTCAAATCGAAC
>CALBLG010000243.1 GCA_937895975.1 uncultured Slackia sp. | reverse complement strand
TCACCGTCTCGACGCTCGAGGAAGCGCTCGCGGCGACGATCTTGAGATACTTGCCGGCAGCGGCGTCGGGCACGGTGACACTCGCGCCGTCGATGCCGCCGAGCTTGGAGAACGCGCCGTCCTTCGAATCTGCGACGTACCAGGTGAACGTCACATCATCGGAAACCTTGATGCCGTTGGTGGTGCTGCCGTCCGCGCGAAGCGACTGCGCCTCGGCGGTCACGATGTCACCGGCGATCAGATGCGTGTTCGTGCTCGCGGCCTGCGGGGTGGTGATCACGCGCAGGAGGTTGTATTCCCCCGTCTTGGCAACCGTGGTACCCGAGGTCCAGCTCACGATGTTCGCGAGGGCAGAAGCCTCGACCTTGAGCGATTTGCCGGCGAGATCATCGCCAATCGCCAGCGTACCATCGGCGGCCACGCCGTCAGTGACCATGGTCCACCCGGCGTCGTCCGCACCCTTGGCATACCAGGCGTAGGTGAGCTTGGCGTCCGCCGGAGCGTCCTTGTCGTAATAACCGGACGCAACCTTGGCCTGCGGCGTGATGGTGCGACCGACCTGGAGGATCGTGCTCGCAACGTCCTTGACCTCAACCGCGGAGAGCTCGTACTGGCCGGCAAGGGTCACGGGGCCGAGCGGGTCGACGCTCGTGATGCCCGACCCGTAAGGCTTCTCAGTACTTACGACGCTACCGTCGCTCGTAGCCTTGACGCGGATATACTTGCCGACCATCGCCTCGGTCAGCACATAGGACGGGCTGTCCGTAGCACCATCGATATTCTTGAACAGAGCATCGGTGGTCGTCTTGGTGTCGGCGTACTGCCACTGGTAGTGAACCTTGTCCGTCGGCGAAACCTTGGTGGAACTGCTCACGTAGGCATCTGCGGACAGCGTGTTGTCGACCTTCGCCGAGCCAGAAAGCTCGACATGGTGGAGCGTGACCGCGCCGGCCTCGACGACAGGACCGGCCTTCTCCGACTTGTCGCCGTAGCCGCCGTTCGCGCACACCTTGATGTACTTGCCGAGCATGGCGTCGGTGATGTCGAGCGTGTTGCCCGTGACACCGGCGACCTTGGTCCATACGGCATTGCGGCCGGAGTCGTCACTCGTGTACCAGGACCAGGCGACATGCTCATCGTCCGTGACGTCGCTCGATCCGGCTTTAGCCGTCGCCGTCAACGTATCGCCGACATTGACCTTACCGGTCGCGCTCAGCGTGAGCGAGGTGATGTTGACAGAACCCGCCTTGGCGACCATGTTGGTCGCGCGCGAGGTGTAGCTGCTCGAGCCAATCTTGGAGGAAACGACGCACTTGACGAACTTGCCCTCAAGCGAGCTGTCAAGCTTGAGTTCGTTCGACGTCGCGCCGGCGATATCGGCGTACTCCCCGTTCTTAGCATCCGAGGATTTCCATTGGAAGTTAAGTTTGGACTCGTCGATGTAGTCGCTCGCGCCTTTTTCCTTGGCGAGCGCCTGGACCGTGTCACCCACGCAGTAGACATAGCTACCCGACGCGCTGCCGGCAGGCGCAAGGATGACCGAGTAGATGTCCACCGCGCCGGCCTGCTTGAAGGGGCCGACACCGTAGCCGTCGGAATAGCTGCCAAAGGTTACATCGTTCGCGCCCGCGTTCGCGGAAACCGTGACGTAGCAGCCCTCGAGGTCGTCGGTCACGGTAAGCGTGGGGCCGGACTCGCCCTCGATCGTCTCCCACGTGGTCGAATAGCTCGGCGAGGACGTGCCCTTGTATTTCTTCCAGGTATAGGTGACCTTGGAGTTGTCCACATAGGTGGGGCTGTAGCTCGAACCGGTGTAGGCCTTGGCGGTGAGCGTCGCGCCGATCTCGGTGGAGCCGGCAGTGAGCTCGACACCGGCGAGCTTGACGGCACCCTTGGCGAGCACGGGGTCGGACGTCTCGACCGACACGGTGTTGACGCCGGCCGTCGCCGAAACCTTGATGTATTTGCCCTTGTACGCACCGGTCAGCTCGAGGGTGTTACCCGTTGCGCCCTCAATGGGCGTGTAATCGCCATAGGAGCTATCCGCGTAACTCCACGTATAGGTGACGTTGATGTCATCCGTGACCTTTGTGGAAGAGTCGGTATAAGCCGTCGCGGTAATCGTATCTCCGACAGAGGGCGACTTCTTGTCGAGCTCGACCTTGCGCAGCTCCGCCTGTCCGGCAGCGAGCACCGGACCGGGAATATAGTTGGCGTTGACGCCCTCGCCGTAGCTCTTGGCAGGACCGTAATAGTCTTTGCCGTCGGCCGCGACCTTGCAGATGAAGTACTTGCCGGCCATCGCATCGGTGACGGTCAGCGACTGCGACGTGCCGACGACCTCGGTGTAATCGGAGACCGAGCCGCTTGCCGACGTGCCAGCAAGCCACGTGTAGGTCCACGTACCGGGGTTAGCGACCGAGGATTCGCCGCCGTACCAGTCGTCCTCATCCTCGTCGTACATGTTGGCCCAGAGGGTGTCGCCCGCCTTGAGCGCACCGGATTTCGTCGAATAGGAGTTGTCCTTGTCCTTCGCATCCTGTATGTAGACCTTGGCGCTCGACGACAACGAAATATTCGCCTGTGCGGCGGCGCCATCATTGGCGCTTTGAACCGCAACGCCATTGGCCGAAAAAACACCCTGCTGCGCTGCAGATTCCGACTCTTGGTTTACGGAAGGCTCGTCGTCAGCGCTGGGTTGCTCGACCGCTTCGCTCTTCGCAGAATCGATGTCCGCATTTGCCGCCAGCGCTTCAGAATTCCCTTCCTCCTGGTCAAGCGCACCTTGCCACGACGAACCATCTGCCGCCGAACATTGATTCTGGCCCTGAGTTTGAACCCCATCAGAAGCGTCGCCCTCATTGGCCAGTGCACGGCTTGGCGTCATGGACACCGCGAGCACGACGGCCATGAAAACCGCGAGTATGCGTTGCCATATGGTTGTGTTCAAAGGAGATTTTTCGAGCATCCCTCCCGGGATACCGCCCGCTTGCGAACGGGCTTCCTCGCGCATATCAGGGCGCGCGAACTTAGGTCCGAATTTCATCGGTACCTCACTTCCAGGGCTTCGTGCGATGGATGAGTATTCCGACTTTGCCTCGCCTGAACGGCCCGCGTGCCCGCGGTTTACTCGCCGGTTTGCAATTCCGCACTTAACGCTTCGCCCTAAAGCAGGCGCTTCCGTTCCGCACGCAATCGCAAGCCAACCCGTTCATCAGCGTATACGGTTCCTGGTAGAGCGCAGGATTCTCACCCGCATTCCCTCAAGCGCGCGCACCCTTCACGCGCACCCGCGCCGTGCCCGGCGCAACCATCTATGCCAATAACCGTTGAATTTTAGCACGTCATCACGAAGAATGCGCGAATTACGCAACTGCGCAAGACCGCAACATGGCCCCTTGATTTCTTTAGGCTTCTTTTGTCTCTTTTGCTTCTTTAGGCTTTTTTGTTTTCTTAGGCAATTCGAGCAAACAAAAAAGCCGCCCCACCAGCGTGGAGCGGCTTTCTAAAAACCATGCGAAGTTTCAACCGGGCCTGGGTTCAACCATCCCAAGCCTTCGATCAAGAACGTTGCACCAGGCGAGATTTACTCGGCAGCCTCTTCGGTAGCCGGCTTCTCGGCCTTAGGAGCACGATCGGCCTTCTTCTTGGGCTGACGCGGCTCGGGAGCCTGGATGGTCTCGTCGACCTCAACCTCGAAGCCCAGGTCGTGAGCAGCAGCCTTCATAGACAGGCTGATGCGACGACGGTCGGGGTTGATGTCCATAACCTTGACCTTGACTTCCTGGCCGACCTTGACGACCTGAGCCGGGGTGTCGATGTGCTTGGCAGCCATCTCGGAGATGTGCACCAGGCCCTCGACGTTGTTGCCGAGCTCGACGAAAGCGCCGAACGGAACAACCTTGGTGACCTTGCCGTCGACGATGGAGCCCACGGGGTAGCTCTCGATGAGCTTCAGCCACGGATCCTCGGTGGTCTGCTTCAGGCCGAGCGAGATGCGCTCGCGCTGCAGGTCGACGTCGAGAACCTCAACCTCAACCTCGTCGCCAACCTTGACGACCTCGGAGGGATGGTTGACATGGTTCCAAGACAGCTCGGAGATGTGCACCAGGCCGTCGATGCCGCCCAGGTCCACGAAAGCGCCGAAGTCGACGATCGAGGAAACGGTGCCCTTGAGGCGCATGCCCTTGACGAGCTTGGAGAGAATCTCGGCGCGCTCGTTCTTGCGGCCTTCCTCCAGCAGCACGCGGCGGGAAAGCACGACGTTGTTGCGGTTGCGGTCCATCTCGATGACGCGCGCTTCGATTTCGGTGCCCAGGTAGGCGTCGAGATCCTTCACGCGGCGAAGGTCAACGAGGGAAGCAGGCAGGAAGCCACGCAGGCCGATGTCGAGGATGAGGCCGCCCTTGACGACTTCGATAACCTCGCCGGTGACGGTCTCGCCGGCCTTGAACTTCTCTTCGACGCTGATCCAGGCGCGCTCGTACTCGGCACGCTTCTTGGACAGGATCAGGCGGCCGTCCTTGTCCTCCTTCTGGAGAACCAGGGCCTCGATTTCGTCGCCCAGGGCAACGATTTCAGAGGGATCGGCATCCTTGCGGATGGAGAGCTCGCGAGCAGGGATAACGCCCTCGCTCTTGAACCCGATGTCGAGCAGAGCTTCGTCATGCTCGATCTTCACGACAGTGCCCTTGACCAGATCGCCCTCGTCGAACTCGGTCAGGGTGCCATCGATCATCTTGTTCATCTCGTCGTCGGAGATGTCCTCGAAATCGATGACATTCGTGTTCTTGATTTCGGTCAAAACGGACCCCTTTCAAGTACAGGGACCCTTCGTCATGGTGGTTGAACTCAACATGTCTCGGGGGCCTACAGATACTATCCGCACGGCGTTCCGCGCGGAGCCGGCGCTCGTTTGGAGCACAGACTTGGGCATTGTATCACAGAGAAACCGCCTGCGCCCGACAGGCAAAATGCAAATTCTCGGCTTCACAAGGTTTTTGCAAAATTGGAGCGCCCTTCGAAACCGGGACGCCGTCCCAGGCGGTCATTCCAATTTCGCCCACCCGCCGCCTAGCGCGCGTGCGCGCCGCGGCAACGATAGTTCTTCTGCGCCTGGGCGAAATACTTGTAATGCTCAACGCAATGCGCGTCGCTGCCGATATAACGGTACAGCATTTCGTCGAACAGCTTCTTCGCGGGCTTCTTCTCTTTGCCCAGGCGGCCGCCGGCCACGAAATCGGCCGACGCCTGCAGCTTGCAGCCCATGCGCACCAAGCGCTCGGCGATCGAAATATCCTGCTGAATGGCTTTATAGCGCTCGGGGTGCGCGATGATCACGTCGTAGCCCATGCCCTGCAATTCATAGATGGTGCGCTCGTATTGCTCAAAGTCGTGCGCCGTGCAGTGGCTCGACAATTCCAGCAGAAACTCGTTGCTACCATCGAAATGCAGGTATTCGGCCCATTGCATGCCCAACTCCATGAGCTTGCGATGGTTCACCTCGAAGCCCATCTGCAAAGGGAAGCCGCCTGCGTGCGCCACCAGCAGCTCGTACGCATCCCACATGGCATCGTAGTCGAAATACGGGTCGCGGCAATGCGGCGTGCACACGATGCTCGTGATGCCGGCGTGCTTGGCCGCCTCGAGCATCGCCAAGCTTTCGTCCAAATCTTTCGCGCCGTCGTCTACGCCCGGCAGAATGTGGCAATGGATGTCGCGCACGTGGCTTCCTTTCTCGTGTGGGACAGGGGTCGGTCCCTTCGTCCCATTTTGCAAAAGGACTTCCATATCCCATAATCGCCTAGCAAAAATGGGGCAAAGGGACTGACCCCCTGTCCCACCCACTGGTTCCGTCATAAATATGCCCGCAACTCTAGCAGTTGCGGGCATCGCATTCAATGTTAACTCTGGTTTAGAACGTGTCGCTCGGCGTATTCGCCGCATGGCTGCGCGCGCCGCGCTTGCCAGGCATAGGAGCCGGCTCCGAAGGCGCCGCGTCGTGCTTCTTCACACGCTTGCCCTCTTTGTTGTAGTACGCGTAATAGTACTCGCTGGTCTCGGTAGCGCAGTGGTTCATAACCACGCCGATCACGTTCGCGCCAGCCTTGTTTAGCTGCTCATAGGCGTTCGCCACCTCGTCGCGACGGGTGAAGTTCTCGCGCACCACGAGCGCCGTGGCGTCGACGAGCGTGGAAAGCACAGCAGCGTCGACGAACGTGCCCACCGGAGGCGTATCGAAAATCACGAAGTCGTACTCGCGCGACAGCTGGTCGACCAAAGCGGCGAAGCGCTTCGACGCCAGAATATCGGCCGGGCTGGGAATGTGCGGCTCGGTATCGAGGAAATCGAACCCATAGCTCGTCGTGGTGATGGTCGAGCGCAGCGAGGCTTGCTCGGAAAGCACGGCATACAGGCCGCCGCGCGTATGCACGCCCAGCATGTCGGCCAACGTGCGGCGACGCATGTCGGTCTCGACCAACAGCACGCGCTTGCCGCTGCCCGCAATGGCCGTGGCCAAATTCACCGACACCGTCGACTTGCCCTCGTTCGGCACCGACGACGTCATGACCAGCGTGCGAATAGGGTTGTCGACGCTCGCGAAGCGGATGTTGGCGAAGAGCGTCTTGGCCGCATTCTGCACGACCATCTGGTCGGCGGCCTGCTTCTTTTTCTTACCCATCGCTCTACTCCTTCATCGCGGGAATGCGGCCGATAACCGGAATGCCCAGCATCTCTTCGACTTCTTCGGCACTGCGCACGCGGGTGTTCAGCATATCCATGAGCACCACGATGGCCACGGCCACAAACAGACCGGCCAGAAACGCCACAGCCGTATACATAACACGGTTCGGGCCGCTGGGCGCGTTAGGCGTTTCGGCCTCGTCAATCACGTTGACCGACTGCACGTCCATAACTTCCTGGGCCACGTTCGACACGTCGCGGGCCAGCTGGTTCGCGATAATCGCGCAGCTGGGCGCATCTTGGCCGCTCACGGAAACGGAAATCACGCGCGTAGTGGTTTGGCTGGTGACGCTGATTTTGTAATCGCTCAGGCTCTTCATTTGAAGCGCGCTGGCAGTGTCTTTCGTCACGCGGTCGCTGTCGATGAGCTGCGCCACGTCGTTGGTGATCATCTGCGATGCAGACAGGTCAGTGGACATCGAGGTGCTCTTCGAATCGCCCTTCACCAACACATACATGCTGGTAGTGGCCGTGTAGGTGTTCGGCAGGAACATGAAGCTCACCACGCCCGTGGCCAACGCGCACACCAGCGGCAGCACGATCACGAGCTTGAGGTGCTTACGCAGAAGCTTCAGGAGCTCAAGCAGAGTCATGGGGTTTACCTTTCTTGTTAAGCGGTGCGCCAAGGCGCTGCCGCATTTACTGCTGTTCGGGTGCCACGTCGTTCGTGGTGAGGCCCGCGTTGGCCGCCAGCGCCTCGTAGCTGCGCGGTGCCGGCGAATTGCTGGCCGCGCCGAGCTTTAAATTGCTTTGCTGGGCCTGGGGAATTTCGGCCGTGGTGTCGTTCGGGTCGAGGCCCGCATCCACGCGGCACATCATATCGCGCCACTCGTCGAACATCGGACATACATAGCTCACGCCGTCTTCAGTGAGCGAATAACTGGGGCATACGGCCGAATACATGGTGAGGTCTTTGCTCTGGAACTGCTGCGCCAGCGCAATGATGTCGGTCACCGCGTAATCGGTGCTGATGCTGGACGCGAGCGAGCTCACCAAACTGGGCAGCTGCGCGGGCGACGCCGCGAGCACCTGCTTGATGATGGCCTGCACCACGATGCGCTGCGCCTGGGCGCGGCCGAAGTCGCCGCCCGACACATTGTAGCGCTCGCGGGCGAACGCCAGGGCCTGCTCGCCGTTCATGCGCTGCTCGCCAGCGCTGAACGACATGCCGCCGTTGCCGGCATCGAAGCTTTCAGGCACATTCACCCAAATGCCGCCCAACTCGTCGACCACGCGCTCGAGCTCTTCGAAATGGACCTCGCAATAGTGCGTAATGGGCACGCCGGCGAACGTAGACACGGCGTTTACCGCGCCGGCCGCGCCACCGAACGCGTAGGCCGCATTGATCTTCTGGGTACCCTGGCCATCGATGGTCACCATGGTATCGCGCGGGATGGACACCAAGTCGACCTTTCCATTTTCGGGGTCGATGCGGGCAAGCATGGTGACGTCGCTGCGGCTGGCGGTTTCGCCCTCGTCGCGCGAATCGCTGCCCAGAATAAGCATGTAGAACGCCGAGCTGTTGGCCGATTCCGACGTTTCCGCGGGTTGCAACGCTTCTTTAAGCTCGGCCTCTTCCTGCTTGTCTTCGAAGCCCATCGACGTATTGAGCGAGTTCACATACGCAGCCAGCGCGATGCCGCTGCCCACGATGAGCACGAACAGCACCGCGAAAATAGCCAGTGCAATGCGGCGGCCCTTGTGGCGCTTTTTGCGCACGCGGCGCAGCCCGTCGTCTGCCTCGGGCGCGTATGCGGCGAAATCGTTGTCGAAATCGCTGCCGGCGCCAGCATGGAAGCCGTTGTGGAATTGGTTCGCGCTGGGCACGCGCTGTTGGTAGGCCGCGCCCGCCGGTCGATACGCGCCCTGAGACTCTTGCTGCCAAGCCTGCTGGCCCTGCGAGGGCGCCTGCTGCTGGCCGAACGGCTGCTGCTGTTGGGGTCGGTAGCCCTGGTAAGACTGCTGGCAGGAGCCTTGGAACTGCTGATAGCCCTGCTGGTCGTGGGGTTGCGAAGCCTGAGGCTGCACGCCATGGCGACCATACGCCTGGCCTTGCTGGGGCTGTTGCCCAGCCCCTGGCTGGCCCTGCGGCGCACGGGCATGCGAGCCACGGCGCGGCGGCAACGGAGTTCCTCCGTTGTTTGAATAATCTGACATGATGAGCTTTCTCTTCGATGCAATCGGGACGTCATTCTGCCGCCCCAAATTTACGCAAGCCTTTGTATTCTATCGATGCCAGCCTGCCATGCGCAACATAAAAGCACTCCCATTCATAGAATGAGCGCGTACAGCGCATTTTCACGAAGAAGATAACCCCAGATTAACAAGCATGTTTGTTGCGCAACTTTTCGCGAACGGAAGCGAGGCGCAACAAAGGGCGGCCTCTTGCCGGTTGCGCAGCCAGTAGGTCGAAGGGACGGTTCCCTTGGGCCATTCCGCCAACATCCCTACTCTACCGTGCCGTATGTATAGCCCCACCCGTGGCCCGCGATAGACGAATTCAATTGTTGGCATAACGCCACGCGCGTATAGGCGCCAGGCGGCAACAGTTCGACGATTTCCATCATGTCGGCGCACACGTCAAACGTTTCAGCCGCCAGAATCACATCAAGCCGTTCCACGATGCGAGCTTTCTTATACAGATAGTCGACGACGCGCTGCAATTCTCCATGCGCCTCGCTTCTTTCGAGCAACGCCATGCGAGCCCCTTTCACGTGCAACCCCTAAGCAACCGTTCTCACCTTTGGCGGGCCGAAAAATCGGTCCCTTGGCCCAGATTTAACGAGCCTTGAGCATGACCCGGCTGGATCAGGGGGGGCGACCCTTTAGTCCATCG
>CALBLG010000242.1 GCA_937895975.1 uncultured Slackia sp. | reverse complement strand
AAGAAAGGCGAAGCGCACGCTTCGCCTTGGTGGGGCCTTGGTGGGGCCTTGGTGGGGCCGCACGCATCCGAATGTCGCGGGTGACATCTACGGGCGCAGGCCGCTGCCGCCTTGCACGGTGATGGTTTCGCCGGAAACGTAGGCGGAAAGGTCACTCGCGAGGAACACCGCCACGCCGCCGATATCGGTCTTCGGGTCGCCGAAGCGTCCCAGCGGGATGCCCTTGATGGTGGCGGCGAACGTGTCGGGGTAGGCTTCCTTCCACGCGGCCAGCTGTTCGGTCATGGCCAGGGGGCAGATGCAGTTCGCGCGCACGCCGTCGGGGCCCCATTCGGTTGCGGCCACGCGGGTCATGCCGCGGATGCCTTCCTTGGCGGCCGCATAGCTCGACTGCCCCGGTTTGCCGAACAGCCCGGCGCCGCTTGCCAGGTTGATGACGCACCCTTTCGTTTTTTTCAACTCGGGGAAGGCGCGCTTCATATAGAAGAATGCGCCGTACAGCCCAGTATTGATGGCCAGGTCGAAGTCTTCCTTGGTGTGGTCGATGAGGTTCGTGCCACTCTTGGATGCCTGGGCGTTGTTCACCATGACGTCCAGCTTGCCGAAATGCTCGACGCATTTTGTGATGGCTGCCTCGACCTGGGCTTCGTCGGAGCCCTCGGCAACGGTATATGCGACTTCGGCGCCGTATTCGGCAGTCAGCTTTTCGGCCGCATCGGCCAGGCGTCCTTCGGTGCGCCCCGTGATGAACAGCTTCGCGCCCTGCTCGGCGAATGCGCTTGCAATGCCGAAGCCGATTCCTTTTCCGCCGCCGGTGATGATGGCGACCTTCCCGTCTAACAGGCCCATGGCAACCTCTTTTCTCGAAATGTTTTTGAAATGCTACTGCTTGGGGCTCAATAAGGTGTGACGATGCCGTGGAGGGCGGGTGACGGGTCGATTTCGAAGGCGGAACGGTTTGCGCGCGGCTGTTACGATGCCGAAAAGAGTATCAACTAAGTGGCGCCGTGAAGAAGGCGCGTCCAGGGAAACTGGGACAGATGCCTCAGGGGCAAGTGTCCCATGAGATGGCGGGGAAGCAAGAGTGAACCAGAACGGCAATCAACCCACAACGCGCATGCCTCGCGCAACCGCGGCGCAGCCTACGCAGCATATCGTCGTGCCGAATGTGGCAGCGCGCGCAGCGTCCGACGCGACGCGGGCTATTCCTGCACGCGTATCGGGGCAGGGGAATGCTGCCGGCCAGTCGCTCTCGTCGCAGCCGACGACGGCTCGACCCGCGGCATTTAGAGGTTCGGCGCATGCGGGCGATGATGCGCCCTCGGCGACGTCGCCCATGCCTGTGCAGCAGCCCGCATATGGCTCGTACGCCCGCGATCCATTCGAGCCGAGCACGCCCGACCCTGCGGCATATGCGCAGGCCAATCCTTATGCGCCGGGCTCGACCGAGCCAGTGGCAACGAAGTATTCCGAAAATTCCCGCATCAAGAAAAAGCCGCGTTTCGGTTTGGTGATCGTGGCGGTGCTGGCTTTGGTTGCGGTGTGCGGGTTTATGGCGTTGGGCTCGGGCGGCGCGTCGAAATCGACCGCGGCGCCCGAAGGCGGCGTGACCCAAGCTCAGCGCGAGGCGGGAACGTCGTCGAGTTCGATCTCGACGCCTGGCGTGCAGCAGAATGCCGCGACGCTTACCGTGGACACGTCCGATTTAGTGGGCGAGAAGTGGTCCAACGCCAAAAAGAAGCTCGAGGTGCGCGGCGCCGACGTGGACTCAATCGTGGTGCTGACCGATGACGGCAAGAGCGTATGGGATGCGTCGAACTGGACGGTCGAATCCATTGCCGTGGAAGACGGTGTGCTGACGGCGCATTTGGCGCACGATTCGGGCTCGGGCGTCACCGATGCGGTTTCGGGCGCGTTGGAAAGCGGCGCGGCCGACGCGGCTGGGTCGGTGCTCGACGCCGCCGGCGAGGCCGTGAAGTCCGCGGGCGAGAATGCGGCCGAGGGCGCGAAGAATTTGTTGGGGTCGTTGCTCTAGCGTTTCCCGACCTGGTTCGTCGAAGGGTGCGGCATGTGCATGACTTCATAAGCTGTGTAGCATTTTGACACGCGTGCGCCCCTCACTTTTCGGCTGGCTTATCGTCGCCGAGGCGTTCCCAAAAGCCGCAGTGCGTTTCCGCACTGCGGCTTTTTCTGTATCATGGCCTCGTTTGAGGAAAGGACATGCATTCATGATTCGGTTGAACAACGATTATTGCCATGGGGCCATCCCCGAGATTCTCGATACCTTGCAGGAGACCAATGCCGACGCGTATGCGGGCTACGAGCTTGACGAGTGGTGCGAGCGCGCCTCGATGTTCATTAAGGAAGCCGCCGCATGCCCCGATGCGGCCGTACATTACATCGTGGGCGGCACGCAGGCGAACGTGGCGTTTATCGCGCATGCGCTGCGTCCGTGGGAAAGCGCAGTGTGCGCCGAATGCGGGCACATCAACGTGCATGAAACCGGCGCGACCGAACATATCGGCCACAAATGCGAAACGGTGCCCGCGCGCGACGGCAAGCTCGATGCAGCCGATTTGCGCGCTGTCGCGGCGGGCTATGCGGAAAGCCCCGTGCCCGAGCACGTCACGGTGCCGCGCATGGCGTACATCTCATTCCCGTCCGAATCGGGTACGGTGTATTCGCTGGCAGAGCTCGAAGCGCTGCGCGCGGTCTGCGACGAATTCGGCATGTATCTGTTCATCGATGGCGCACGCCTGGCCTATGGCTTGGCGGCCGAGGGCAACGACGTGACGCTGCCCGATATCGCCCGCCTCTCCGATGCCTTCTATATCGGCGGCACGAAGTGCGGCGCGCTGTTCGGCGAGGCCATGGTCATTACGAACTCGGCCATTGCCCCGTATTTCCGCAATTCCATGAAGCAGGCGGGCACGATGCTCGCCAAGGGGTGGCTGTTGGGCATCCAATTCGCAAAGCTGTTCGAAGACGGGCGCTATTTCGAAATCGGCAAAACGGCGGTGGCGCAGGCCATGCGCATTAAGGCGGCGCTTTCCGCTCGCGGCCTGCTCGTCGAGCCCGCAAGCCCTACCAACCAGCAATTCGCCGTCGTCTCCGATGCGCAACTGGCGGCTTTGGGCGAGGTGTGCATCGTGGAATTCGAGGGCAAGGCGGCCGATGACGGCAACATGGTTCGCTTCTGCACCAGCTGGGCTACGACCGATGCCGAGGTCGACGCCGTGGTGGCGGCGATTGAAGGTTTGCCTGAATAGCGGTGTTTGACCTGGTCCGTCGAGGGGCCTGGACGCATGCATGTCTCCATAAGCTGCGCAGCATCTCGACATGCATACGCCCGGGTCCCTCGACTGCATTTTGTCGGCTGGCCAAGCTCAGACGGCGGCGGGCCCCTCATGAATCATCAAGGGAATCTTTCGCGTAGTCATCGCGTATGGCTCCCGCGCATCGTACAATTCTTCAGTTAGGCAACAAACGTGTAACAACAATCGTCGGTTAGGGCTTCCACAAGGGGTTTCGATAGAATCGACGGGTTGAATAACCGCCGCGCCCGTGCGCGGCATGGCCGGGCCAGGCTGGGTCCAGGATAGATTGACTGAAGGAGATGCGCGTGCACAACGTATTTCGCGTGTTTTGCCGCGATTTGAAGCGAATTGCGAAAGCCCCGGCGAGCTGGGTGGTTTTGGGGGCGCTCATTTTGCTGCCGTCGTTATACACCTGGTTCAACGTGGTGGGTTTTTGGAACCCGTACAACAACACGGGCAATTTGACGATTTGCGTGGTGAACGAAGACGAGGGCGCCGAAAACGACTTACTGGGCGATTTGCAATTGGGCGATCAGATCGTCGATCAGCTGCATGAAAATACGCAATTGGGCTGGGAATTCACCAATCGTGACGACGCCATGGCAAAGGTGTCGTCCGGCGAGGTGTACGCGGCATTCGTGATTCCCTCGAATTTCAGCGAGAACATGACCACGCTGCTTTCCGGCGATTTTCAGGCGCCCAAGCTCGAGTATTACGTGAACGAGAAGATGAACCCCGTGGCGCCGAAGATTACCGATACGGGAGCCTCTACGCTCGACAACACCATCAACGACACGTTCGTTTCCACGGTTTCTTCGGTGGTCGCCGAAACGCTGAACGATAAAATCGCCGAATCGCAGGAATCGTTCGACGCATCGAAGGCCAGCGTGGCCCAGCAGATGGACAAGGTCGACGGCAACCTTTCCGACGCGCGCACGAGCCTTTCCGAGTTGTCGGCCGCTTCCAACGATGCCATCGCCAAGGCGAACGACGCCAAGGCGTCGCTTTCTGACGCGCGCCGCGAAATCGGCGACATGGCGCTCGCGCTTTCGCAGGCATCGGCGCTTGCCGCAACCGTGAATACCGACCTCACGGGTTTTTCGTCCCAAACGGTGACGGCGCTCAATAGCGGGCTGACGCTTGTTTCTTCGGCGTCGTCGAACGCGAACTACCTGGTAAGCGTTGTGTCGGGCAAGGTTGGCGCGGCTCAGGGCGCCGTCGAGGGCGCATGCGGCACGGCGCAGGGCGTGGTCGAAAGCAACGACAAGCTCATCAAGCGGTTGCAAGAAATCGCCGATACGGCCGCTGCCGACGCGTCCCTGTCGGACGAGCAGAAGGCGGCGCTCAATTCGGCCATCGCCACGCTTTCTCAATCGAACACGAACGCGTCGCACAACGTGTCGTCGCTGAACGCGCTCGCGCAAAGCATCGCCAATTCGGCAAGCGCCACGGCGAAATCGTCCGACAGCATCAACAGCAGCGTGCAAGCTTCCATCGGGTATGTGACCGATTACAACAACAATCTCTCGCAGAATGTCATTCCTCAGGTGAGCAAGGGCTTGGCCGGCATCGCCACCACCACGGGAACGCTTTCGGGCACGGTGGCCGCGCAAACGTCGCTGATCGACCAAACTTCCGCCGTGCTTGACCAGCTTATTTCCACGCTGGGCACCACAAGCGACGCGCTCGGCCAAACCGACAGCCTGGTCGCCGACGTGCAGCACGACATCGACACCGTGCGCACCGACGTGGTGGCGCTGTCCACGTCGGGCGCGCTTGACGAGTTGTTTGGCAGCGATGGCAAGCTTGACGTGGAAAAAATCGCCGACTTCATGCAATCGCCCACCCAGTTGGAAACCGAGCAGCTTTACCCGCTGAACGCCTACGGCTCGGCCATGTCGCCGCTGTTCATCAATCTTACGCTGTGGATCGGCGTGTTCATGCTGATGGTCATCATGCATGTCGAGGTTGACGAGGCCGGCATTCGCAACCTCACCGTTGCGCAGCGTTTCTTGGGCCGCGGCATCCTGTTCGCCATCATGGTGTCACTGCAGGCCATCGTGTGCGTGACGGGTTGTTTGTTGCTGGGCGTGCAGACGATTAACGCGCCGGCGTTCTATGCGACGGCCGTGGCGTGCTCGCTCACGTACCTGGCCATCCAGTACGCCTTGTCCACATCGCTGCAGCATGTGGGCAAGGGCCTGTGCGTCATCTTGATTTTCGTGCAAATCCCGGGCGCCACCGGCTTGTACCCGGTCGAGCTCACCACGAGTTTCTTCCAGGCGGTGTACCCCGTGTTCCCGTTCACGTATGGCATCAACGCGATGCGCGAGTGCATTTGCGGCTTCTATGGCAACACGTGGCTGCATTGCCTTGGCATGCTGGCGCTGTTCTTCGCGGTGTTTTTGGCCATCGGCGTGTTCGCGCGCCCGTATTTGACGAACTTGAACCGCATGTTCGCCAAGCAGCTTGCCGAAACCGACATCGTGAATTGCGAGGAGGTGCAGCTGCCCGAACGCCGTTACCGCACATCGCAAATCATTCGTGTGATGAGCAACCACGAGGAGTTCCGCGCATACCTCGCCGAGCATACCGAGCGTTTCATGCGCATGTACCCGAACCTCAAGCGCGGCGCTTGGATCGTGGGCATTGCGGTGCCCGTGGTGTTCACCATGTCCATGGCGTTGTGGTCGCCGGGCAAGAAGGTCGTCGTGCTTACGGTGTGGCTCGTGTGGCTTATCGCGGTCATCGCGTTTCTCATTATCGTCGAGCATGTCAAAGACAGCCTCGAGCGCCAAGCCGCGCTGAACGCGATGAGCGACGAGGAGTTGCGCACGTTGTTCGCGGCCCGCAATAATGTGGAAGTCGATGTCGAGCATATGGAGCATGGCGTGCCAACGGTGGGCTATGCCACGTCGGTTGCGGTCGGCGCCGAAAATGAGCGCGTGCGCGTGCCCGTTGCTGCGGTCGCGCAATCGGCGTCGCAACCCGACTCTGGCGTCGGGACGATTGAGGGGAGTGCGCCCGCGTGCGTCGAGGAGGCTTTCGAGAAGCGCGGCGCGCACGCGGCGCCCTCTGCGGAAGAGGTCGAGGCGTTTTTGAAAGACGATGCATTGGGCTCCGGTTTCGACGTGCCCGCTGACGATTTCGATATGGGCGACGATGCATCGGAAGGCGGCCCGAACGTGAAAGGCGGTGATGCGCGATGAAGAAGGTATGGAAGCTGTTCGTGGGCGATTTGAAGCGTCTGCGGGGCAACGTGGTGACGGGCATCATCGTGCTGGGCCTTATCGCGCTGCCGTCCATTTTCTCGTGGTACAACATGATTGCCGCGTGGGATGTGTTCGGGAACACGGGCAACCTGAAGATCGCCGTGGCGAGCGTCGATGAAGGCTACGAGAGCGACCTTATTCCCGTGAACATCAACATCGGCGAGCAAGTGGTTTCGGCGTTGCGCGCGAACAACCAAATCAAATGGGTGTTCACCGACGAGGAAGACGCCATCGACGGCGCGAAGTCGGGCAAGTATTACGCGGCGGTCGTGATTCCCGAGAGTTTCAGTCGCGACATGATGACGTTTTATTCCGATGACGTGCAGCACGCGAAGATCATCTACTACTCCAACGAGAAGAAAAACGCCATTTCGCCGAAGGTGACCGACCAAGGTGCCGACACCATCTCGGTGCAGGTGAACCAGGTGTTCACCGAAACGCTGTCCGATACTGCGCTCTCGCTTGCGCAGAGCCTGGTGACGTACGCCGATAATTCCGACGTCGACGGCCGCATAGGCGATTTGGCCAACCATGTGGGCGTGTTGTCGTCGCAGATGACGAAGGCGTCATCGGTCATGCGCACGTACTCTTCGGTGCTCACCTCGTCGCAAGACCTTATTTCCAGCTCGTCGTCGCTGCTTTCGTCGGCGAAGGGGTCGGCCGAAGACGTCGCCGGCAAAGTGGGCGAAATGAAGTCGTCGGCGAGCGATATATCCGAAGCCATGCGCGTGTCCGCGAACGCATTGTCGCAAGCTTTGCAGTCGAGCTCGGACCAGCTGCAAGACGTGTCGACCCAAATCGACAACGCGCTCGATTCGGCGAATGCCACACAGGAAAGCGTGCAAGACGCGCTGAATCAGCAGGCGAGCGACATGGGCGATCAGGCCGACAACTACTACGCCATGGCTAAAGCCCTGCGTGGGCTCGAAGGCGACGTACCTGCCGAATACAAGGAATCGCTCGAGCTTGCGGCCTCGTCGCTCGATGGCGTGGGCGATGCAATGAAGGGCCTGCAGAGCCAACTTTTAGGTGCGGCTGTCGATATGGGCTACAGCAGCGCAACGGGCGAGGTGCGCACGGAGATCGACGCGCAGATCTCCGAGGCGAAGCAGAAGGTGGCCGATGCGAAATCGAACTACGACCAAAATGTGAAGCCGCATTTGGATACGCTCGTTTCATCGGTGACCGATGCCGCGTCGCTGTTGTCGTCGAGCGCCGGCAAGCTCGATTCTGCGGCGGGGTCGCTTTCTGGCTCGGCAGACGCCGTATCGGGCAAGCTTGGGGACGCGAAGGCGAAGCTCGATGCCTCGGCAGACGAGCTCGATGTTGCCGCCAACAAGCTCAGCGAACTGTCTGCGGGCATGACCGAAGCGCTGAGCAGCGGCGACGTGGAGCTGCTGCGCGATGTGCTCGGCGACAACGCGTCCGAGCTCGCCACGGCGCTTTCCGCCCCGGTGCAGGTCGATCGCCAGGCGCTCTTCCCGGTGGAAAACTTCGGCTCGGCTATGTCGCCGCTGTACACCACGCTTGCGTTGTGGATTGGCGCGCTGCTCATCATGGTTACCATTCGCCCCATGCCTTCCGATAAAATCAAGGAAGATTTGGGCGGCATCTCGTTGCCGCAGCAATTCCTGGGGCGCTTCGGCATTGTGTCGCTGCTCGCGTTCTGCCAAGATACGCTGCTCGCGGTGGGCAATATGCTGTTCCTGGGCGTGCAGGCAAACAACCCGCTGTTGTATTTGCTGGTGTTCTGGATCGGCGGCCAGGTGTTCGCGTTCATCATCTATACGTTGGTGGTGTCGTTTGCGAACTTGGGCAAGGCCATCGCGGTTATCCTGCTCATCTTGCAAGTGGCAGGCGGAGGCGGCGCGTACCCGTTGGCCATTTTGCCGCAGTTCTTCCAAGACGTCAGCGTATGGCTGCCTGCCACGCACGTGATCAATGCCATGCGCGCGGCCATGTTCGGCGTGTACCAGGGCGACTTCTGGATACAAATCGGCTACACGCTGCTGTACCTGGTGCCGTTCGCATTGTTGGGCTTGGTGTTGCGCAACCCAACCATGAAGTTCCTCAATTGGTACGTAGAGCAAGTCGAGAAATCGCACATCGCGTAAATCTCATGGTCTAGGCTCCGCGGTCTAATCCATATGGGGCGTCGGTCGCAGGCCGGCGCCCTTTCTGTAGCGGGCCGTTTTTGACGAAGGCATGCTCCGCAAGGAAAAAGCCCCTTTGGTGGCAAGAATTCCGAGCTTTGCAGAGCAAATACAGAAGATTTCGGGCTTGCGGTCTAGGTCTTGCGGCTCTCAAGAATCCTGACCTGGTGTTTCGTTCCGCATTCTCTTGCGTGTTTCGGGAAATGAGCTGCAAAACTCGGGATTCTTGCCACTCGGGGGCAATTTTTCTTGCAGCGACGGTATAGCGATTCGGTTTCGGCGCGATGTGGGTTTGTTGGGACGGGTGGCGCGTCGCTCGGCCGCTGCTAGTATTGCGGGCATGGATATGAATCACGATGAACAAAACAATGGGGAAGGCGTGCGCGGCATTGCGGAAAGCGTGCGCGGTCGCAAAGTTGCGCGCGAAGGCGAGAGATCGGCATGCGCTTCTGCGGATAGCGCCGAGCGCGACGGCCTTCCTGCCGCTCAGCGACGTTTGGTGCTGGGCATTATGATGGCCGGTACCACGGCGGCGTGCATTTCCCAATCCATGATGATTGCCGCCCTGCCGGCGGTGATGCATGAATTTCTGGTAAGCGCCGAACTGGGCCAGCTTATTACCACGGGTTACATTTTCACTCTGGGCTTGTTTTCGGCGATGTGCGCTTACTTGGTGAATAAATTCGACGCGAAGAAGCTGTTCCTCATCGCCATGGCGG
>CALBLG010000241.1 GCA_937895975.1 uncultured Slackia sp. | reverse complement strand
TCGGCGATATGGGCGCCCTGCGCGCATGGATTCCCGAGCAGCTCGGTGGCGCTGGCATGCGTGGGCACGCCCTCGCGATTCTTGGCGAAGAGGTCGCCCGTGGTTGCGGCGGCATCGCCATCGGTGCCATCGAGCACCCGTTGCTCGCCATGCGCTTGCTTGCCACGCCCGGCGCGAAGGAGAAATGGTTCGACGCCATTCTCGACGGCGATGTGTTCTTCGCCGGCTCGACATGCTCGCCTGAAGGTCAGGCGAACTATCCCGAGCAGGCCGACATGTTCGATTTCGACGAGGAAACCCAGGAATGGGTCATCAACGGCGAGAAGGCGTTTTGCTCGGGCGGCACTATCGCCGACGTGCTGCTGATTTCCGGTTTGTACAAAGGCACGCTGCATTTCGCGGTGATGGATCCGAAAAACACGCCGGGCCTTACCTGCCACCACAATCCCGAATTCGGCAATGCGCCGTTCTACGCGTCATACACCTGCGACAACGTGCGCGTCCCGAAAGATTTCGGCGCGAAGACCAACGGCGGCTGCGTCGACCGCAAGGCTCAGCATCCTGCCGTGGTAAGCCGCATGTTCCCCATCGCGGTTGCCGCGATGAATATCGGCTCTGCCGAGGCAGCGCTTGAAAAAACCATGGATTACCTGGGCGTTCGCACGTATAACTTCAAGCCTATTCGCAATTACGGCGGTGTGGCCGAGCGTCTGGTGCAGCTGAAGATCAAGCTGGGTCGGCTCGCGCGCTCATGAATACGGCCCTGAACCTGATTGAGGCCAAAGACGACAAGGCCATCATGTACACCGCCATGGCCAAGGGCTATTGCAGCGATGTGGCGCGCCACATCACCAGCGAGTGCGTCCAGTACTTCGGCACGCTTGGCGCCAATATCGATTCGGGTATCTCGCGCCACATGGCCGACACCGTGGGATTCGGCATCGGCGTTTCGCCCACCTCGATCCAGAATGCGTCGGTCGCGCGCCTGCTCGGTTTCGAAACCGATAACGACGTGCATCCCTGCTAGTTCTCGGAATGCGTGCTGCCTGCCGGGGCCGCGTCTATGGGACCGCGCCCCGGCTTTCTATGCGCGAATTCCGTTTCGTGGAAGAAGGAACGTGATATGAGAATTGCCGTGTGTTGCAAATTCGCCCCCGACGCCGAAGACGTGAGGGTCGCCGACGACGGGTCGGTCGACGTCTCCAAGGCTAAATGGAGCGTGAGCGATTACGATATGCAGGCCATCCAGGCTGCGAGCGATCTTGGCGGCGAACTTGGCGCAGAAGTTGTCGCCCTCACTGCGGGGCCGGCGAAGATCGATCAGAGCAGGCTTACGAAAGACCTCATGTCCCGCGGGAACCTGTCGGCGCTGTTTCGCGTCGTCGACGATGCGACGGCCGGCGCCGACGCCCTTCAAACCGCGCGCCTGCTTTGCGGGCTCGTAAATAAAGTCGAGGCTGACGTCGTCGTGTGCGGCGAGGGTTCTGCCGATCGCTACCAGCGAATCACGGGGCCTGCGATGGCGAGCATTCTCGGCTGGCCATGCGTTAATGCGGTCGATGCCATGCACGCAGAAGATAAGACGATTGTTGTGGAGCGCGATTTGGAAGACGGCGTCGAAGTCGTGGAGCTTTCGGCACCATGCGTCATCGCCACGACGTCTACCATCAACAAGCCTTCCATCCCTACGCTGAAAGACGTTCTGGCTGCGGGTAAAAAGCCTGTCGAGACGTTCTCGGCGTCCGATTTGGGCATGGGCGGCGCGGCGATTGAAGAGGTCGGCACTGCCGCTCCCGAGCAACCCGGCCGCCAGAAAACGATGATCTCGGGTTCTCCCGAGGAAATAGCGGCCCAGCTCGTCGAGAAGCTGACCAATGACGGCGTTCTGTAAGGGTGGTTCGGTATGAAATGCGTTGTGTTTTCCGAAGATGCAAAAAGCGCGCTCGAGCTGGTTTCGGTTGCGAAGCACCTCGGCGCGGATGATATCGTGGCCGTTCAATTCGACGCCGAAAGCGCAGAGGTTGTCGCGAAATCGGGCGTGGACGGAGTCGTTGTCGCGAAGGTTGCCGCAGGCGCCTTGAGGGAATCAGCCGCTTCCGTCGTGGCTGCCGAGGCTCGCAAGGCGGAATCGGCCGTGGTGCTCGTGAGCGCGAGCCGCCGCATGGTGAATGCGGCTGCGATTGTGGCTGGCGAATTGGGAACAGTGCCGATTGTCGACGTGAAGGCGATTGCTGACGGCGCCGCATCGCACATCAAATTTGGCGGCAAGGCCATTGTCTCTGAAAAACCCGTGGGCGACTATGTCGTGCTCGTTGTGGCGTCTGGGACGTTCGAGGCTGCTGCGGCGGATGGCGCCCCGTGCGCGATTTCGGGGGTGGACGCGCCTGGAATTCACGGCGCCCACGTTGTGGAGCGCCGCGAGAAGACGGCATCGTCGGTCGACCTCACCGCTGCCAAGCGCATCGTGTGCATCGGGCGTGGCGTCGATACGCGCGAGGGCTTCGATTTATGCGTGGATTTGAAGAAGGCTATTGGGGCCGAGATGGGCTGCACACGTCCCGTGGCCGAGACCAATGAGCCGCTTATGCCGCGCGAGACCTACATCGGCGCATCGGGCGTTACGGTAAAGCCCGAATTGTTCATTGGGGTTGCGGCGTCGGGCCAGGCCCAGCACACCATGGGCATGTACGAATCGGGCACGGTTGTGGTAATCGACAAGAACAAGGATGCCCTGTTCTTCAATTCGTGCGACTACGGCATCGTAGGCGATTACGCCGAAATCGTACCGGCAATTACAAAGGCCCTGAACGCATAGCGGACGTTTTGAAGATGTCGATGGGGCTCGTCTGCACGGAATTCTGCAAGGAGCATCGCGCAAACGAGCCCATCCTATTTTTCGGCGCATATCGCCAATAGGCTGATTGCCCTTTCAATTTTGTCCCGAATTCCTGATATTCGGTAGAATATGATTGAATAACCCGCCTTATGCCTTCGGCGTGTGCCAGTCGCAGGGGTCGGGGGCCGACATGCTGCGAATACCAGCGATGATGATTTCTATCCCATCGTGAAATGCCTGGTCAGAATAGGCCCCTTCGACGGTTTTCGCCCATTCGGGAAGCGTTGAAGGCTCGAACGACTCCTCGATGCGCATGACGTCGAGCTCGCTTGCCTCGTTCGCGACAAACCCGCCAAGGAACGCGTCAATGATGCGCCAGAAACGCTCGAGTACGTCGGCGGGAATTCCCTGGGCGCGATGCAGCGCCTGCACGCGGCTGGTATGCTCGATAAGCCCGCTCGAGAGCGCCGTGGATTCAACCTTGTAAAGGTGCGCATTCTTGTGGCGGAAATACATTGCGCGAATCGACGCGGTGGTGCGCCGCACGGTATCATCCCAGCGCTCGCCGGGGATGGGCGCGGTGTCGACTTCCGAAAACGCCAGCGCGAGCGCCCCCTGTTGAATATCTTCGACTGAATCGCAATGGCGGTACAGAGCCATGGGCGTTTTGCCCAACCTCGTCGCGATTTTGCGTGCCGAGGCGTTTTCGATGCCCTCTTCATCGGCGATTTCGAGAGCTTTGGCAAAAATCGCCTCGCGCGTCAGCGGCATAGACGTGTCGATTTCGGAGGATTTGCTCTGGCCGGCCATGGGTCCTCTCTGTGCTGGGTTGGGGTCAATATCGGCTCGATGGTAGCATCGCCCGTCTGCGGCACGGCGATTCTTCCCGAAAATATGTGTTGTCTCCACTGTGTCTACGGCGTATACTGCGCTCAACGGTCTACACCGTACACATCAAAGGGAATTCGAAAGGGAGGATTTCGAGATGACCCAGGATATCGAAGTGAAGGGCACTTTCACGCGCCGCAACTTCATGAAAGGCGCTTTGGCTGCGGCTGCCGCCATGGGCGTGGGCGCTGCCGCCACTGGTTGCGCGCCGGCCGGCGGCACCGAGAAGAATGCTGCCGCGACTGACGCCGCCAAAACGAACGCCGACTACCAGAACATCTACAAGGACGGCGTGAATCTGATGCCGTCGCGCAAGGCCGAATGCCCCGGTCCCCGTGGCCCGGTTGCGTTCGAGTCGCGCGAAATCGCCGCGAGCGAGATCAAGCGCACCGAAGATTTCGACGTGGTTGTCGTGGGCGCCGGCGTCGGTGGCCTGATCGCCGGCCTGAAGGCGGCCGACATGGGCGCGAACGTGCTCATTCTTGAGAAGATGACCCGCGGCCGCGGCTGCTTCGAGTGCTTCGGCGCCGTGGGCGCGAAGTGCCAAGAGGGCACCGAAATCGATAAAGCCGCTCTGCTCGACGAAATCTATCGCTCGGCGTACTACCGTACGCGTCCCGAAGCCGCGCGCACCTACGTCGATCGCTCGGGTGAGGCGACCGATTTCTGGCAGGAGATGCTCGACAAGGGCGCGAACGGCTTCGTTATTACGAAGGTCGAGCAAGAACCGTCTACCTGCGGCTTCCCGGCGCAGACCCAGCTTATCGACACTGAGCTCGGCTTCTATGATTCGCCCGCGCTTCCCGAAGATGCCAGCGTGCGCTCGGGCCTTTCGGGTATCTACGTGTGCTTGGAGATGCAGGATGTGGCAAAAACCGCCTACGACAACGTTGACCTGCGTTTTTCGACGCCGGCTGTTCAGCTGGTTGCCGCAGTCGACGGCAGCGTGACCGGTGTCATTGCCCGCGATGCCGACGGCTACTTCCAGGTTAACGCCAGCAAGGGCGTCATTATTGCGACGGGCGGCTACGACGCCAACCCCGAGATGATGCAGGCGTGGACGCGCGCGGAAGACTACGCGCATTCCAGCTGGTGGAACCCGGCATGGGGCACCACGGGTGACGGCCATATGATGGGACTGGCCATCGGCGCGCAGATGGACCCCATTCCGCACCCGGTGATGAACTTCCGCTGGGGCACGCCCGACTCGTTCGCCGACTTCCGCACGTGGAACGCGGTGTACTTCGGCATTCTGGTGAACGGCCGCGGCAAGCGTTTCGTGCGCGAGGATGCGCCGTTCCAGGTGGTTTCCAACGCGCAGAACGCGCAGCCTGGCTACGGCCGCAACTGCTGGTATATTTTCGATGAGACGATGTACGAGGGCATGGAAGATGCGCTCGATGAGTTCAAGCAGAAGGGCTGGCTGTACGAAGGCTCGACCCCCGAGGAGCTAGCAAAGGCCGCGGGCATCGACCCTGATGGCTTGAAGGCCGAACTCGCTCGTTACCAGAGCTTCTTCGAGGTGGGCAACGATGCCGATTTCGCACGCGACTTGGAGGCGACCTTGCCGTTCACTGGCGAGCGCCTGTTCGCATTCACTACGAATTCCAATGTGCTCGCGACGGTCGGCGGCTTGTGCATCGACGAGAACTGCAGTGTGCTCGACGTGAACGACAATCCCATCAAAGGCCTGTTCGCGTGCGGCAACGCCTCGGGCAGCTTCTTCTCGGGCAACTACCCGCGACACATTCCCGGCACGTCCATCGGCCGCGCGATAACGTTCGGCTTCGTGGCCGCCGAAAGCGCCGTGAACAGCGTTATTGGCCAAGGTCCGAAGCTCGACGGCAATGCGCCCGAGCTTACTGCGTACGGCGAAGGCCCGGCAGTAAGCGATAGCCAGCGCGCATCGTTCGAGAGCATGGGCGCGTGGAACCCGTACAACCCGATTCACGGTTCGAGTCTTGATTACGCTCCCGAGCAGCTCGGCGGCATTCCTGACGCGTGCGACAACTGCCACGATTACGCGCAGGGCAAGCCCACCGTTGGCGATTCCATGACCTGGAAAGCTAGCGAGTAAGCTTGCCCTTGGGCTGCGATGACAAGCGGCAGGCCGCGATTGCACCCATGCCAGCGAGAAGCGCCGTTTGGACCGAATAACCTAACCCCTCCCTTGAAAGGCCGCGAGCGTATCGCGGCCTTTTTTGCTGCACTACGGATTTTCTTGTGAAGCGAAAGCATTCATGGGGCCTGTGCATGGGCAAACACCTGCGCGAGTGCGACGCGTAGCGGGGTTTGCCGCGCGACGCATCGTGCGCCTGCCGTTTGTGTCCCAAATTTTCATTTGTGCGCATGATATATCTTGCATCTTCGGGAAAATGCCACGCATGGAATACGCGACCTTGGATTTCTCTAACGCCAATGGTTGAATGGCGGGGGAAGGGCAGGCATAAATCGGAATTTGGGGCGGAAAAGGCGGCGTCTTTGTGCAAAGTTCTAGGCCATCCTCCATAGTGCGCCTCTATGTATCTGCTTCCCATATGTCAAATCGGTGTCAGCAACCAGCGGCGTTGTTGCGGTGGGCCGTTTTGCTCTCTATAATGGGCTATTGAACAACGTGTTGATTAGTAGTCAACGTGTTCAATATGCCTGATTATTCGAAAGGGGGCCGCTTGACGGCATCCACTGTTGCGGCCGCGGCGCCGCAGTCTTGTCCGACTGCTCCTGCGTCGCCAGGCTCGCCCGCAGCCGAGCTCGACCCGCGCATTGCCCGCTCACGCGCCGCGCTTCGCGAGGCGTTCATCGCGCTCGTCGAGCAGCGCGGGCTCGACGGCTTTTCCGTGGGCGACCTCTGTACGCGCGCCGGCTTGAACCGCGGCACGTTCTACAACCATTTCCACGACAAGGAAAATCTGCTGGCCTCATTCGAGGACGAGGTCATCGAAGGCCTCGGCGGCGTGCTCGCGAAATTCCAGAAGCTGCAGCTGCGCGAGATCGCCGCGTGCAGCCTGCGCCACCGCCCGCTTCCTGCGCTCGTGGAGCTGTTCGACTACCTGCGCGCCGAGGGCGACTTCCTGCACGCTATGCTCGGCTCCGGCGGCGACGCGCGCTTCGGCATGCGCCTGCGCGAGGCGGTGTGCGGACAGTTCGTGCGCTCGCTTCTGCACGAGCGCTATCGCACCGACGATTCCGCGTTCACGCGCTACTACATTTCGTTTTATTCCGGCGCCTATCTGGGCGTGATCACCGAATGGATCGAATCGGGCATGGACGAGACCTCAGAAGAAATGGCACTTATCGCGATGCGCCTGCTGTTCATCAAACCGGGCGAATCAATCAAGATGTAAGGGGATTGAAATGGCTGAAACCAACGAAACGCAGGCCGGAGCGGGCTCGCAGGTCGCCACGACCGCGCCGCTGCACATCGGCATCGACGTGGGCTCCACCACGGTGAAAGTGGCCGTGCTCGACGACAACAACGACATCCTGTATTCGTGCTACCGCCGCCACCATGCCGACATCCGCGCGACCATCGTGGAAGTGGTGGGCGAAGCCGCTGAGAAGTATCCGAAAACGCCCATGACCATCGCCATCACGGGTTCGGGCGGCCTGCTGCTTGCGCAGTGGCTCGGCATCGACTTCGTGCAAGAGGTCATCGCCAGCAAGACTGCCGTTGAAACGTTCATCCCGCAGACCGACGTCGTCATCGAGTTGGGCGGCGAGGACGCGAAGATCATCTACTTCGACAACGGCATCGAGCAGCGCATGAACGGCACGTGCGCCGGCGGCACGGGCGCGTTCATCGACCAGATGGCGGCTTTGCTCGACACCGACGCGGGCGGGCTTAACGAGCTCGCGAAAAGCCATACCACTATCTATCCCATCGCCAGTCGCTGCGGCGTGTTCGCGAAGACCGACGTGCAGCCGTTGCTGAACGAGGGCGCGCGCAAGGAAGACATTGCGGCGTCTATCTTCCAGGCCGTGGTGACGCAAACCATCTCGGGCCTGGCGTGCGGCCGTCCCATTCGCGGCAACGTGGCGCTTCTTGGCGGCCCGTTGCAATATCTCTCTGAGCTGGATAAACGTTTCTGCGAAACGCTGAACCTCGATGACGAGCACGCCATTCGCCCCGCGAATGCGCACCTGTTCGTGGCCAGCGGCGCGGCGCTGTGCGGCAAAAAGACCGCCAAGCCCGAACTGCTTTCCGATGTGCTCGAGCGACTGCGCGGCCTGGGCGACATCCAGGGCAGCGAAGTGGTGCGTCTGCCCCCGCTGTTCGCGAGCGAAGCCGAGTTCGATGAATTCAAGGCGCGCCACGACGCCGAGAAGGTGAAGCGCGGCGACCTGGCGACCTACGAAGGTGTGGCCTATCTGGGCATCGACGCCGGCTCCACCACGTTCAAATCGGCCTTGATTGGCGACGACGGCAGCCTGCTGTGGACGTTCTACACGAACAACAAGGGCGACGTGCTGGGCACGGCCAAGCGCGCGATTGCCGAGATGTATGACGCGCTGCCGACGGGCGCCGACGGCAAGCCTAAGGTCTCCATCGGGCACGCCACGGTTACCGGCTACGGCGAGGGCCTGCTGCTCGAGGCGCTGCGCGTCGATTCGGGCGAGATCGAGACGGTGGCGCACCTGCGCGGCGCCCAGGAAATGCTGCCGGGCGTGGAATTCATCCTGGATATCGGCGGCCAGGACATGAAGTGCCTGCGCGTGAAAGACGGCGTGATCGACCACATCATGCTCAACGAGGCGTGCTCGTCGGGCTGCGGCAGCTTCATCGAGAGCTTCGCCGCGGGATTGAACCTGGATGTGACCGAATTCGCGAAGACGGCGAACGCCGCCGAAAACCCAGTGGATTTGGGCAGCCGCTGCACCGTGTTCATGAACAGCCGCGTGAAGCAGGCGCAGAAGGAAGGCGCCACCGTGGGCGATATCGCCGCGGGTCTGGCCATTTCCGTTATCAAGAATGCCCTGTTCAAGGTCATTAAAATTCGCGACCCCAAAGAAGTGGGCAGCAAGGTTATCGTACAGGGCGGCACATTCCTCAACGATGCCGTGCTGCGCGCGTTCGAGCAACTGGCCGGCGTGAACGCCGTGCGACCCGACATCGCGGGCAACATGGGCGCTTACGGCGCGGCGTTGTTGGCGCGCGACCGCTACCAGTCTGCCGTGCGCGCCGCCGAGCGTGCGGGCAGGTCGACCGACGTGCGCACCTCTATGCTCGGCATCGATGCGCTGCGCGCGCTTGCCCCCACGCACAAAACCGTGCGCTGCAAGGCGTGCGCGAACCACTGCCTGCTTACCGTGAACGACTTCGGCCGCGACGAGGCCACCGGCAAGCACCGCCGCTTCATCACGGGCAACCGCTGCGAAAAGGGCGCGGGCGTGCTGAACGAGAAAAACGACGTGCCGAACTTGTTCGAATACAAGAGCCACCGCCTGTTCGACTACGAGCCGCTGGCCGCCGAGGACGCGCCGCGCGGCACGGTAGGCATTCCGCGTGCGCTTTCCATGTACGAGAACTACCCGTTCTGGTTCACGTTCTTCACGAAGCTGGGCTGGCGCGTGATTTTGTCCGACCCATCCACGAAGAAAACCTATGAGGCCGGCATCGAGAGCATGCCGTCGGAAAGCGTGTGCTATCCGGCGAAGCTCTCGCACGGCCACATCATGAACTTGCTGGACAAGCACCCCGACTTCATCTGGTTCCCGTGCAGCAAGC
>CALBLG010000240.1 GCA_937895975.1 uncultured Slackia sp. | reverse complement strand
GGCACGCTGCGCAACAACCCGTACCTGCGCGAGCTGTACCCGGCCCCCGAGCTGTGGATTAGCCCGGAAAATGCCGAGAAGTACGGCCTGGCCGATGGCGATTGGGTGAACATCAAGAGCCCGCGTACCGACGGCAAGGACGTGTTCCGCGACATCACCACGGGCGTGTCGAAAGACACCGTGATGGCGAAATCGATGAGCGAGGCCGACGGCCCGAGCGAGTTCGCTCCCGGTAAGGAGCTCACCGCCGACGCGCAGGCCATCGTTTCCGACGGCATCTACGCGGTTGCGCGCGTGACCAAGGGCATCGCGCAAGACTCGGTGTACATGGAGCGCTTCTGGAACCCCGAGTTCCTCGAAGACGGCTCTGACGGCCGCAAGTCGTGGACGACCGAGAACATGAACGTGCTCACCAAGAACACGGGCTACTACAACCCCGAGTTCGGCACGTACACGCTGCGCGGCATTCACGTGAAGGTTGCCAAGGCGCAGCGCCCCGAGGGCATTTGGTATGAGCCCACCGACTTCGAGCCCTGGATGCCCGAGCCCACCGACTTTACGGGAGGAGCGTTTTACGAAAAATGAGTCGCAACTGTTTGATTGTCGACCTTGACCGCTGCATCGGCTGCCACGCCTGCGAGGTCGCGTGCAAAAACGAGAATGGCGTGGCGCTGGGCGAATACTGGAACCGCGTGATTCAGGTTGGCCCCCACGGCACGTTCCCCGACCTGGAGCAATACTGGCTGCCTGTGCAGTGCCAGCAATGCGAAGACGCGCCGTGCGTGCACGTGTGCCCGACGGGTGCGAGCTACCGCGACGCCGACGGCAAGGTGCTCGTCGACAAAGAGAAGTGCATCGGCTGCAAGTATTGCATGATGGCCTGCCCCTATGGCGTTCGCTCGTGGAATGCTGCGGAAAAGGCCGTCGAGAAATGCACGCTGTGCGGCCAGCTGACCGCCGCCGGGCAGGAGCCCGCATGCGTGGCCGCCTGCTGCGCGAACGCCCGCTTCTACGGCGATTTGGACGATGCGAATTCCGATGCCGCCAAGGCTGTGGCCGAGGCCGATCCCAAGTCGCTGCACACGCTCAAAGACGTGGGCAACAAGCCGCTGACGAAGTACATCTTGTCGGAGAAGATTTCGGCATGGCACGACGTCGACGAAATCACGCCCGCGTCTGACGCCACTGATGCGGCCTGGTTCGCGAAGGAGGACTAGCCATGGAGACTATTTCGATTCAATGGTCGCTCGTGCTGTTCACCGCGCTGACCGGCATCGGCGGGTGGACGTTCGTCTTCGTCGCGGGCGGTGAAATTTTTGA
>CALBLG010000239.1 GCA_937895975.1 uncultured Slackia sp. | reverse complement strand
ACTGACTACGAATCAGTACGTCGGGGGTTCGAATCCCTCACGGCGCACCATTTTCTTTCGATTGTCAAATCGAATCGAAATAAAACCAATAGCAGTTGTGCCGCGAGAGCGGTTTTTTTATTGTCTAGGAGAAAAGGGCCATTTTGAAGGTTCGAAAACACATCGCTCGTTAACCTTGAGGCCCGCGCCTTTCCCTGCAGGCCTTAGGCTGCGCTGCATGAGGGGAGGCAAGCTTTGCTCTACTTGTCCAACATGCTGGGTAAACCCGTGTTCGACTCCACGGGCGAGAAGCTCGGCGTTGTATCCGATCTCGCCATTTCGACAGGCGAGGTATTTCCGCGAATTACATCACTGGCGTTCAAAGGTCCAGGCCGCACGCCATTTATGATTAGCTGGCGAAAGTACGTCGACAATTTTTCCGAAGACTCCGTTCGACTGAACACCGAGTCGTACAACATTCGTTTTAGTTATCTTCAGCCCGACGAGGTTTTGCTCGCCCGCGATTTGCTCGATCAGCAGATCGTTGACACGCAAGGTCTCAAGCTTGTGCGCGTAAACGACTTGAAGCTCTCGCCTTCGGGCACGCAGCTGCGCCTGCTTGGCGCCGAGGTTGGCGTGCGCGGCATTTTGCGTGGCCTTCATCCGCTTCTCGAAAAGGCGGTCGTGAATGTCGCAAAGCTGTTCGGAAAGAAAATCGACGAGAAAATCATTGCCTGGAATTACATGGACCTGCTCGACCGTGACTTGTCGAAGGTGCAACTTTCGGTGACGCACCGTCGCTTGAACGAGATGCATCCGGCCGACGTGGCCGACATTCTCGAACAGCTCGACCCGAAGCAGCGTGCTGAAGTATTCAAACATCTCGACGATGCTCGTTCGGCCGAAGTTATTGCCGAGCTGGAAGATGAATACCAGGCCGAAACCCTTGACGACTTGGGCGACCGCGAGGCTTCTGGCCTGCTGGGACAGATGGACCCCGACGATGCCGCCGACATCATCCGCGACCTTCCGTACGAGAAAGCCGAGACGTTGTTGCGTCTGATGGGCGTGGAAGACGCGGCCGAAATCCGCGACCTTTTGGGGTATAAAGACGACACCGCCGGCGGCATGATGACCACGCAGTTCGTGGCCATGAAAGAAACCGACACGGTGCTCGACACCGTTGAAGTGCTGCGCAACCTCGATGAGGACTTCCCCACCGTGCATTTCGTGTACGTGCTCGAGGAAGATTCCGAAAAACTGGTCGGCGTGCTGTCGATGCGCACGCTGGTGCTGGCGCATCGCGAGACGCAGCTGCACGACATCATGTATACCGACATCATCAGCGTTCCTCCCGATGAAGACGAGGAAGAGGTTGCGGCCGATATTTCGAAATACGACATGGTCGCATTGCCGGTCGTGGACGAATCGGGCCGCATGCTTGGCCTGGTCACGGTTGACGACGCCATGGAGGTTATGGAGGAAAGCACCGAAAGCGAGAAGAACACGAGTCGGGTGCTTACCGTGGTCGCGGCCGTCGTTGGCGGCGCTGCGGCTCTTGCGGTGTACACTCTTATCGTGCTCGAGATTGCGGGGGTGCTGTAAATGGCCGCCGCGCGTCGCGATGCGACGTACGACGAGGTGATGCAGGAACGCCGTGATGCGGAATATGCCGCCCGCAAGGCTGGAAACCCCGATTTGGCGCCGATTGAGGAATCGGATGCTCAGATGGTCGCTGAATCCTCGCAGCAGGAAGAGAAAAAGAAGCCGTTCGCGCTGCTCGTTCTAGCCGCAATGGGCCCAGGCGTTGTGAGCGCTATGGCCGGCAACGATGCCGGCGGCATTTCTACGTATTCGACCGCCGGCGCCGATTTCGGCTATGCCACGCTGTGGGTCATCCCCGTGATGTGTGTGCTGCTGCTTGTGGTACAAATGACGGCTACACGCATGGGCGCGGTTACCGGCAAAGGCTTCGCCGCGCTTATCCGCGAACGTTTCGGCATTCGACTTACGGCGCTTGCCATGGGCGCGTTGCTCGTCGGCAACGTCGCTACTACGTTCAGCGAATTCGCCGGCATTGCGTCAGGCATGGGGTTGTTTGGCGTGCCTACATGGGTCAGCGTGCCCATTTCGGCCGTCATCGTGTGGCTTCTTGTGGTGAAGGGCAGCTATAAGAGCGTAGAGAAGATTTTCCTCGCGATTTCGCTCGTGTTCGTCACGTATGTGATTGCGGCGTTTCTTGCGAGCCCGAACTGGGGCGATGTGATGGTCTCCACTGTTGTGCCGCAAGTTCCCACCAGCGTGCATTTTATTTCGCTGGTTATTTCGATGATCGGCACCACCATCGCGCCGTGGATGATGTTCTTCGCACAAAGCAATGTAGTGGACAAAGGTGTTACCACCGATCCCGAGGAAATGCTTCTGCAGAAGGTCGACGTTACCGCAGGCACCATCGTCGCCTGCTTGGTGGCATGGTTCATCATCATCACCACGGGCGCGGTGCTGTTCCCCCAGGGTATTTCGATCGATTCTGCCGAAGATGCCGCCACGGCTTTGGCGCCGTTCGCCGGTCAATATGCGCAAATCTTATTCGCTGCTGGGTTAACGGCTGCAAGCTTTTTGGCAGCCTGCGTGTTGCCGCTCACCACCTCGTTCGTCATCTGCGAGGCGTTCGGCTGGGAAGCTGGCGTCGACTTCACGTGGAAAGAAGCCCCCATGTTCAAGGGCATCTTCACCTCGGTCATTGCTTTTTCGGCAGTTGTGGTGCTCATTCCCGGCTTGAACCTCATGGGGATTATGCTTACGGCCCAGTTCATCAATGGCCTGGTATTGCCCGTGCTGTTGGTATTCATGGCGCTTATCGCCGCTGATAAGCGCATCATGGGCAAATATGCCAGCGGCATTGTCGGCCGAGGGCTCATTTGGCTCACCGTTGGCATCGTGACGGTGCTCACGGTTGCTTTGCTGGTTATGCAGGTGTTGGGAATCGAATAGCCGTTCGGCCTATGGCCCCATGGCGAGGCCTCTGGGGCCACGGTTCGCTACCGCTCGCTTTGCTCGCTATGCGCTCACCTGGCCGCGCTTAACTTTGAAATAAGAGCAGGTTTGAGCGCGGACGACCCCGGAGGCCTCGCCATGGGGCCATGGGCCCGCATTGCTTGGGTCAAAGTCATTTCGTGCGTCGGTTCAATCCCCAACACTCTTCCGTGTAAAATTTACTTTACTGTAATAAAGTGCACTCTGTTGCTCCCATTTCGACTACAATAGCGAACTTGAGCATTGAAATACTCCGGTTGAAGAAAAGGGGGTCATCGACATGGGTAGGGTGTATAACTTCTCCGCGGGTCCCGCGGTGTTGCCCGAAAGCGTGCTTCGCGAAGCTGCGGAGGAAATGCTGGATTACCGCGGTTGCGGTATGTCGGTAATGGAGATGAGCCACCGATCTTCAGCATTCAAGGAGATTATCGACCAGGCCGAGGCCGACCTGCGCGACCTTATGGGCATTCCCGACAATTACAAGGTGCTGTTTTTGCAGGGCGGCGGCTCTACCCAGTTCGCCATGGTGCCCTTGAACCTTATGCGCAACGGACGTGCCGACTATGTGGTAAGCGGCTCGTGGAGCAAGAAGGCATACCTCGAGGCGAAGCGCTTCGGCGACGCGCGCATGGTTGGAGATTCGTCCGACGGGAATTTCAGCTATGTGCCCGATGTGGCCGAGCTCACGGTGAATCCCGATGCCGATTACGTGTATATCTGCCAGAACGAAACCATCTATGGCACCACGTATCACGAGCTGCCCGATACGGGCGATGTGCCGCTGGTGTCTGATGTATCGTCGTGCTTCTTGAGCGAGCCTATCGATGTGGCTAAGTACGGCCTCATCTATGGCGGCGCCCAAAAGAACGTGGGGCCTGCGGGCGTCACGGTCGTCATCGTCCGCGACGACCTTATTCCTGATGCAGACTTGCCGGGCGTTCCCACGATGCTGCAATACAAAACCCATGCCGATGCGGGCAGCATGTACAATACGCCGCCCTGTTACGCTATCTATATGTGCGGCAAGGTATTCAAATGGATCAAAGCCCAAGGTGGGCTTGCTGGCATGCGCGATTTGAATGTCGCCAAAGCGCAGTTGCTGTACGATGCGCTCGATGACAGCGACTTGTTCCATGGAACCGCCCGCAAGGCCGACCGTTCCCTTATGAACGTGCCGTTCGTCACGGGCGACAAAGACCTCGATGCGAAATTCATCGCCGAGGCTGACGCCGCTGGCTTGAAAAACATCAAGGGCCACCGCAGCGTGGGTGGGATGCGTGCGAGCATCTACAATGCAATGCCTATTGAGGGCGTGCAGGCGCTTGTCGATTTCATGCGCGATTTCGAAACGCGCAACGCGGTGGGCCCGCGATCTATCTAGGGCGAGTCCTCGCCCCTTTTTCATATTCCGGCTCATGCGAGCCGCTTTTTCATGCGCTCTCGCGCATAGTTTTCGTATACCTGCGTGCATAGGCACGCTCACTAAAAGGAGTATTCCATGCGTTACATCAAGACTATCGACGACATCACCAAAGACGGTCAGGTCACGTTTGGCGACGGGTACGAGTTCGTCGATAAGACCGAAGCGGCCGATGCCATCCTCATGCGTTCCACCGATCTGCATGGCTACGATTTGCCCGAAAGCATTCGAGCCATCGCCCGCTGCGGTGCCGGCGTGAACAATATTCCTATCGAGGACTACGCCAAGAAGGGTGTTGTGGTGTTCAATTCCCCCGGAGCGAACTCGAATGCCGTGAAGGAGCTCGTGCTGGCGATGCTGGTGCTTTCCAGCCGCGGCGTGGTGCAGTCGATGAACTGGGTGCGCGAAAACGCATCCGACCCCGATATCTTCGTGAATGCCGAGAAAGCCAAGAAGGCCTTCGTCGGTCGCGAATTGAAGGGCAAGAGCATCGCCGTTATTGGTTTGGGCAATGTCGGTTCGAAGGTGGCCAATGCCTGCGCAGATCTTGGTATGGACGTGTATGGCTACGATCCGTTCATCTCTGTGGAGCATGCCTGGGCGCTCTCTCAGAAAGTGCAGCGTGTGGCCACGCTTGAAGACGCGTGCCGCGACCGCGATTACCTCACGCTTCATGTGCCGTCGAAGGCCGATACCGTTGGCATGATCAGCACCGAGCAGCTGAATTTGCTTGCCCCCGATGCGGTGCTCATCAATTATTCGCGCGAGACTATCGTTGATGAGGATGCTGTGGCCGCTGCGCTCGATTCGGGCAAAATCGCTTGGTTCGCCACCGACTTCGCCACGCCGAAGACCGTGCTTATGAAGAATACGTTCATCACTACCCATTCGGGTGCTGGCACAGCCGAAGCTGAAGCGAATTGCGCCGATATGGCCATTTCCGAGTTAAAAGACTATCTGGAAAACGGCAATATCGCCAATTCGGTAAACTACCCCGCCTGTTCGATGGGCAAGGCCCGCGCTGCGAGTCGCGTTGCATGCCTGCATGCCAACGTGCCGAACATGATCGGCCAAATCACGGCTGTGCTTGCTCGCGACAACGCCAACGTGCAGCGCATGGTGAACGAGAGCGCCGGCGAGAACGCCTACACCATGTTCGATACCGACGAGCACCTCGATGACGAAACCATCGACGCGTTGAAGCAGATTCCCAGCATTTACCGCGTGCGCGTTATCAAATAGGTTGTTGGTGCGCCGTTCTGACGAACGGCGCTTACTGCCGACGCTGCGCTGGGTTTTATGCGGCATCTTGGCCTTCAATCGTCGCTCGCGTACCGAAGTACGCTTCGCTCCTCTTTCAAGCCAATCTGCTCGCCTAAAACTCATGCTCGCTGACTTTTGTTTGAACTAGGTCGGGGATTGTTCTCTGACACTTGAGGCAAGGGAGTTTTCCTATGATCGTTAAGCCGTTTGCCGCTGTTCGGCCTGCCGCCAATGTTGCGGCGCAGGTTGCGGCGCTTCCCTACGATGTGTACGACCGCACCGAGGCTGCTGCGGCCGTCGAGGGCGAGCCGCTCTCGTTTTTGAATATCGACAGGCCCGAAACGCAGTTTAGCCCCGATGTCGATATGTATGCGCCCGAGGTGTATGCGAAGGCTCGTGAGCTGTTCGATGCGCGCCGCGCCGATGGCACGTTCGTGACGGAGCCAGATCCGTGCTTCTATCTGTATGAGCTTACGATGAACGAGCGTACGCAAACGGGCGTGGTGGCTTGTTGCGCGATTGACGATTACATGGAAGGCGTTATCAAGAAGCACGAGAACACGCTCGAGAAGAAAGAGCTCGATCGCATTCGCCATATCGATGCCCTCGATGCGCAAACAGGCCCCATTTTCCTTACGTATCGCGATTCCGACGCCATTGACATGATGGTTGCCGGCGTGAAGAAAACGGCTCCCTTGTACGATTTCACCAGCGACGACGGTGTAACGCATCGCGTGTGGCGCATGGCGGGCTCGTCCGAGGAACCGGCGTGCGCAAAGGCATACGACGGTTTGGTCGCTGCATTTGCCAAGGTGCCGTGCGCGTATATCGCCGACGGCCACCATCGTGCGGCTTCCGCGGTGAAGGTCGGCCTCGCCCGCCGCGAAGCGAATCCCGGTTTCGATGGCACCGAGGAATTCAACTACTTCATGAGCGTGTTGTTTCCCTCATCGCAGCTTTCGATACTTGCGTACAATCGCGTCGTGCATGATTTGAATGGCCTGACCAAAGAGCAGTTCCTCGATAAACTGACCGGCGAAAAAGGCCCGTTCGAAATTCTGCACAAGCAGGAAGGCCAGCTCGAGCCCATCGATAAAGGCGCCGTGGGAATGTACCTCGATCGCGAATGGTATGGCATCGGCGTGAGGCCCGAGTTCGAAAACGACGATCCAGTTGAGGGGCTCGACGTGTCGATTCTTCAGGAAAAGGTGCTCTCGCCTATCCTCGGAATCGATGACCCACGAACCGACGAGCGTATCGAGTTTGTCGGTGGCATCCGCGGCCTGCGCGAGCTCGAGCGCAAGGTGAACCGCATCGACGCCAAAGGCGGGGAGGCGGTTGCGTTCGCAATGTTCCCCACATCAATTAACGAGCTGCTTAATGTGGCCGACGCGGGGCGCCTTATGCCGCCGAAATCCACGTGGTTCGAACCGAAACTCCGCAGCGGATTGTTCGCTCACGTGATTTAGCGAGCTTCGGCATACGGCCTTGGGCAACCTCAATTCCCAAGGCCGCGATTGCCCGAACCCCGTCCATCATGCCACTGCGTTACGGGTGTGTTCCGTTTGCGGATGCGCGGGCCGTTTCGAATCTTACTCGGCGTACACTGGTGTTTCGCGAATCGTTTGGCGCCGAGGGTGCCAGAAAGGTTGCCGCCCATGAAGGAAAACTTGCCGCTTTATACCGACTTCGAAGCACTGCATTCCATCGACCCCAGTTATTACTCCGCCTATGACATTAAGCGCGGGCTGCGCAATGCCGACGGCACGGGCGTCGTTGTGGGCGTGACCAACATTTCGAACGTACACGGCTATTACGTTTCCGAAGGCGACAAAGTTCCCGACCGCGGCCGCCTGTCGTATCGCGGCTACAGCATTTCCGATTTGGTCGACCATGTGGTGGCGGAAAACCGCTTCGGTTTCGAGGAAACGGCTTATTTATTGATGGCGGGCGAGCTCCCCACGGCTGAACAGCTGCAAACGTTCAACGACCTTATTGCCGCCCAGCGCGACCTGCCCGACGGCTTTACGGCGAACTACATCATGAAACCTCCCACGCGCGACTTGATGAACGCCATGAGCCGCGCGGTGCTGCAGCTGTACGCGTTCGACGAGCGCGCCGAAGATCGTTCGTCTGAGCACGAAATCGATACGGCTATCATGCTGCTGTCTCGCCTGCCGCGCATCATGGTGCTCGCGTACCACGTGATGCGCGATAAATTCTACGGCGATTCGATGTTCATCCATCACTACATCCCCGGCCAGTCTACGGCCGAGACGATTTTGTCGATGCTGCGCCCCGATCGCCAGTTCACCGATACCGAGGCCAAAACGCTCGACATCATGCTTATGCTGCATGCGGAACATGGCGGCGGCAATAATTCCACGTTCACGTGCCGTGCCGTGACCAGCGCCGATACCGATCCGTATTCTGCGTACTCCGCCGCCATTGGCAGTTTGAAGGGCGCTCGCCACGGCGGCGCGAACAACCGCACGCTGCTGATGACCGATGACATCAAGCAGCATGTGGCAGACATCACCGATGAGGGCCAGGTTGCCGACTATTTGCGCAAAATCGTGCGGAAAGAGGCTTACGACCGCACGGGCCTTATTTACGGCATGGGCCATGCAGTGTATACACTTTCCGACCCTCGCGCCGAGCTTCTGCATAAGTATGCTCAGCGCTTGGTCGAAGGCACCGAGCATGAGCCTGAATTCCGTCTATTGGAAATCATCGAGCGCCTTGCGCCGCAGCTGCTCGCCGAAGCGGGCAAGAGCAAAGACATCTGCGCGAATGTCGACTTGTATAGCGGGTGCGTATATTCGACGCTCGGCATTCCGCGCGAGCTGCTCACGCCGATGTTCGCCTGCGCACGCATGGCGGGCTGGAGCGCGCATCGCTTCGAGGAAATTGTTTCGGGCAAGCGCATCATGCGCCCCGCATTCAAGAAAACGGGCCACGCGCGCGAGTATGTCGACATCGCCGACCGCGAGTAATCCCAAGGCCGCCGCAAGGCGGCTTTTCTGTATGCCGTACAATAGCGCCCGAAACACTCGATAGAAGGACTCTTATGGCACTCACTATGAATACTGCGCTCGCCGAGCTGCAACCTTCAGGCATTCGCCGCATTACGGCGTTCGCGAAGCAGACGCCTGGCTGCATTTTGC
>CALBLG010000238.1 GCA_937895975.1 uncultured Slackia sp. | reverse complement strand
ATGTGCATGGCCACCACCGTTTCGGGTTCGCGCAGGCCCGCCTCGCGCGAATGTGCCACCAAGGTGGCAAGCTCGTCGGCGGCTTGCGGGTTCGACAGATGGCCGAGCTGCGACGCGATGCGCTGTTTAATCACATAGGGGTAGTCGCCATTTTTCAGCATAGCTTCGTCGTGGTTGCTCTCGAGCGCCAGAATGCGCACGCCTTGAAGCGCTTCATGCGCGGCCGACGGCACGATGCCCGAGTCGGTAATGTATCCCAGGGTGTCGCCGTCGGATTTGTCTTCGATGCGGAACCCGAACGACGCTGCGGCATCGTGGCTGGTCGCGAAAGGGTCGATAGTCAAACCGGCGGCGCTAATGCGCCCGTTCGCCTCAAGTGGCTGCACGTCGCTGTTTTTGGCGATATCCGTCAGGGGCGCGCTATTCGCGACGCACGCGGCGTTCGCGTATATCGTGGGCGAACAGCCCAGCTTCGCCAAACCGCGCAGCACCACGCCCAAGCCTTTGGTGTGGTCGCTGTGCTCGTGTGTTATTACCAGGGCTTCGATGCGTGCCGGATCGAAGCCGGCCTGCTCGCACCGCGCCAAAAAATCGCGCTTGCAAATTCCGCAGTCTATCAGCACGCCCGCGCCCGTCGTCGCGTTTTCGACGATGGCGGCGTTGCCTTTGCTGCCGCTCGCAAGCACATGCAATTTCAGCATACAGGTGGTTCCTCAATCAATTTCGCCGGCATGGCCGCTCGGCAAATCCCGTCGGCGCAATCGCGCCAATTGTCTTCCGTCGGCAAGTATACGCGATATGCGTCGAGCTGGCGCAGGCAGCCTCTCGATAATAAGGTGCAAGAATAAATCGCTTGGCGGGCGTCGGCGACTTCGAATTGTCAGAAGCGTTTTCGCCTTCGCCGCCCTTCTTTTCCGTTGCTTCCGAAATATTCGCTTTCCCTTTGCAGATTGACGACGTTCTGAGCGGCGTCAAGCCATTTTCTCGATGCAACGGCGTCCTGACACCGCCGCGTGTTCCGCGCATCCGCTTT
>CALBLG010000237.1 GCA_937895975.1 uncultured Slackia sp. | reverse complement strand
CCCACCGGCACGCCCTCGGCGCGCAGCAGTTCGTCTTCTTGCTCGGTGGTATGGCGCTTCAACCCCTTAACCGAATCGAGCAATTCCTCGAGCTCATTTTTCGCTTCGATGGCCAAGTTGCCGTTGAAGTTCGCACACCTGCGGTAGCATGCCACTGCGGCATCGTACTTCTCCAACTTCCAGAACGAAAACGCCAACCAATACAGCGCGAGACCCGTGTCGTTGAAGTTCCATGACATCGCGAGCGCCTTGCAGCACATCTTGGCCTCGTTCTCGAAATCGTCCTTCATGAAATACGCCCTTGCCGCACGCAAGTAGGAATACGCTCGCGACGGAGCAAGCGCCATGCAACGTTTCGCATGCGCGAGAGCCTCGTCGGCACCGACGATGGACGTGGTGAGTTCCTGCGCAAGCGAATCGTGCGCCAAAAAGGCCTCGTCGGGAAGCGGACACACCGCGCGCCCTTTGGCGTCGTCGCCGCAGCGCAACGCGTAAATCGCGCGCGTCTCGTAGCTGTCGAAATATCGGAAGCATTGCCGGGCGTTGTCTTCGAACCCCTCGAGCGATTCGCCCTGGGCCGCCAACTCTTCCAGAAGCCCCACGGCCGACGGGTCGTCTTCACGCATGAGCGCCGAAGCGCGCATCGCCAAGGGCCGCAATCCATAGGCGTCGGTGAATGCCTCTTTCACTTCAAGAAACGAGGTCTCGCTCAAATCGCCGTCAGCGAAGCCCGCCATGAGCCGCGTGCAAATATCACGCACCAACAAATCTTCGCTGCGGTCGTGAATCGATTTCAAACACGCAACCGCGCTTTCAACTCCACCGTCCAAGGCGGCAGAGACTTCGTCGGCAAACCTGCGCCGCGACGCATCTTCGAATATGCTCATCTGCTTGGCACGCTCAACGCCCAGCAGCATTCGCCCATATTCATTGAGGGGAGTCTCGTCCAACGCCACCACGTGCTCGAAGTCGACGTGGAACTCGCCCTTGCCCAGCGAAAAAAGCGGTTCAACAGGGGTCAAACGCCCATCATCGCGCCTATTGAAGCGCGCGTCGAAATCGCCCAACACATCGAATGGATTCGCGAACGCATGGTCTTCATCGGCGGCGAACGCAATGCAGAAGCGCTCCCGATCGAACACGGTCGACACCACCACGTCGCTCGACGATCCGTCGCGCAGGCAATTCACGCTCACCGATTCGACGCTTGGCGACGCATGGAACGCGCACGCCGCAGCAAGCAACGCGGCGTGCGCCGCATAGCGAGATTCGGCGCGGTTGGCATCGGCTTGGGCGACATCGCGATACCCGCCCGCACTTTCGTCCCAACGAGTTCTCGCCATAATCTCCGTGCAGGGAACCGCCAGGTTGAACGCGACTTTATTGCACGCCTCATTCAGGCAGAACTCATACGGCAAGCGATACGGAAGCCGCCACGACTCGCCCGCGTGTGCGATGGCAAGGTGAATATCCCAGCGTCCGTTTGCATCAAGCGGGTCACTCGGATCGGGCGCCTGCAGACAGATGAGTTCTGCGAACGACTCATCATAATCGCCCATAGCCGATTCGGGTTCGAGGAACGCTTCGTCACCGCGCTCCTCGAGATAGCGCGAAATAAGCAAGAAGCGGTTCAGGGCACCCTCGGCGCAAAGCAGCTTATGGCGCACCCCTCGCGTGGCGTCGCAGCTTTTGAATGCGCCGTCTTCGAGGCATTCGCTGCTTGTGTTGTAGTAAAAATCCAGGTAGAACATGTCTGCATACTTCACCGTGCGAATGATGCGCGCATGGGGGCCATCCGGTGCGCCTTCAACGACGAACGCGTTCGCATCGACGCCCACAACGCCGCTTTCGCGCAATGCATGCACCAGGAAGCGCTCGACGCCGCACGACGATTCAGGACGATCGGCCCACTGGGTTTCGGCCTCGAGCACTTCGCGATTCACCGAGTCGAAGAAATCGGGCCGAGCCAGGCGCTCGAACACGGCGCTCAGGTCGAAAGCGTCGGCATCGGTCGCCTGTGGCGACGCAGGCACGTGCCGATTGCAATGGCCGAATTCGATAAACGCCAAGTACGCAGCCGTCATGAACGGCACGTAGCCCGCCATGCTGCGCGCATGAAAATCGCCTTTGAACGAGGCGTCGACGGCAAGGTAATCGAACCTCGCGGCCCTCACATTGTCGAAATCGACGACGCGCACGTTCGCCATGCATGTGCGCGCGCCGTCGGACGCCACCACGTCAAGCTTGCCGATCACGTCATCTTCGCGGTCTGCCTCCTGGCCTTCCCCATCTTCGGGTTCGAAGGCCTCGCCATCGGAATACAGCACGAGGTCGGCCTCGCGCAAAGGCTCGTCTTCCATGGGATTCTCGCAGGCATACGCGCGCCCGCAATAGTCGACATACGCCACGATGCGCGCCCGCGTTGGCTTTGCGCCATCGAATTGGGCCACGTAGCAGGCGCCGTTTTTCGGCATGGGCAAACCCGATGAAATGTAGCCGAAGAATTCGCCTTCCGGCATGCCGGCAACCACGTCGACCAGGGCGCGATGCGCGAAAAACCCCAGCTTCAGGGGAAATTGAGACTCCATAGAACACCTCTTATGAAATGGCCGAGACTTCGGCCCCGCGTGCAACGCACTCGATTATACAGCGATGCGTTCGACGAACGAAACGCGCAGGTCATAGCCTATGCAGCCACTCACCGCCAGAACGCGCGCGCCCGCGCCGAGCGCCGACCGCTGCCCGTGAAATCAGGCCGTCCCCCGCTAAAGCCGCCATGCTCGAAGATGCATAAACTTCGCTTCACTATAGTAAATGCAGCATAAAAAGACGAGAGAGATAACGCGCACCGTGGCGCGTGGGCCGTGCGATATGAGG
>CALBLG010000236.1 GCA_937895975.1 uncultured Slackia sp. | reverse complement strand
TGCGTATGAGACGACCCCCAAGGTGACCCCGCCGCTGCGCACGGCCGCCGATGCTGCCGCTCTGGTCGAGGGCATCAAGGACGGCACGGTCGACGCGATCGTCACCGACCATGCGCCGCACGCCGCTTGGGAGAAGGCTCGCGAGTTCGAGCTCGCTCCATTCGGCATGACGGGCTTGGAAACCAGCTTGGCCCTGGTGCTTACGAATCTCGTGGCGCCCGGAACCATCGATTACGCCGATATGGTCGATCTCATGGCAGTTGGCCCGCGCGAGATTTTGGGCCTGGAGCCCGTGAAAATCGCCGAGGGCAGCGTGGCCGACATCACGGTGTTCGATCCGGCCGTCGAATGGACCGTCGCCGAAGACGATTTCTGTTCGAAGGCGCACAACTCGGGCTTTATCGGCGCTGCGCTGAGGGGCCGTGCGACCGACGTGTTCGTCGGCGGCCAAGCAACGCTGCGCAACGGCGAAATCGTCGAGTAGCGCTCCCGAACGTGTTAAATGCTCAGAGCGTTTGACGCGTTTCCGATCGTCCAAGGCAAAGGCCCCAAGCGGCCTTTGCCTTCATCTGTTTCAAGTACTGAAGGATTTTTATGTGTGAAAGCGAAGCGCGCGACGGCGCCAAGGCATTCGAGGAACGCGCGCGCGTCATCTCGAATGCGTATGTGGGCCCGCGCCTGTATAAAATCACGCTGGCTGCGCCCAAAACGGCTGCGGCCATATGTCCTGGCCAATTCGTGCACATGCTGCTGCCGGGCTTCGGCGCGCATATCTTGCGTCGCCCGTTTTCGGTCTACGATGCCCGCGAAGACGGCTCCATCGACATCATCTACCAAACGGTGGGCGAGGGCACGGCGTATTTGACCGAAGTCGAGCCCGGCGCCGAATGCTCGGTCATCGCGCCGCTCGGTCATGGCTGGCAGACGCACGAGGGCAAAAGCCTCATCGTGGGCGGCGGCGTGGGCGCTGCGCCCTTGTTCATGTTCGCGCAGCAGCTCGCCGCCGAAGGGCGCGACTTCGACGTGGTGCTGGGCGCGCAAACTTCCGACATGCTGGTGACGCGTGCCGACTACGCCAAGCTGCTTGGCCGCGATCCCGTCATCGCTACCGACGACGGGTCGCTCGGCCACGCGGGCTTCTGCACCGAACCGGTGCGCGAGGCCTTGGCCCAGGGCGGCTATGCCAATGTGTATTGCTGCGGTCCCGCGCCCCTCATGCGCGCCGTGGCGGGCATCGCCGCCGATGTGGGCGTCGAATGCTGGGTGTCCATGGAAAAGCGCATGGCGTGCGGCGTGGGCGCGTGCCTGTCGTGCGTGGTGGAGACCCAAGCCGGCAAGCGCCGCTCGTGCGTTGACGGCCCGGTGTTCAATGCGAAGGAGCTGGTGTGGTAATGGCCGTGAACATGCAGGTGAACCTGGGCGGCCTGGTTATGGCCAACCCCGTGACCGACGCCAGCGGCACGTTCGCCGCCGGCCGCGAGTATTCCGATTTCGTCGATGTAGCCCGCATGGGCGCCGTCACCACGAAAGGCGTGTCGCTGAACGGTTGGGAAGGCAACGACTCCCCGCGCATCGCCGAAACTCCTTCGGGCATGTTGAACTCCATCGGGCTGCAGAACCCCGGCGTGAAGCACTTGTGCGAGGTCGACCTTCCGTGGCTGAAGGCCCAAGGCGTGCCGGCTATCGTGAACGTATCGGGCCACAGCCTGGAGGAATACGTGGCCGTGGTCGAGGCGCTTGAGGCCGACGGCCAGGCCGATGCCTACGAGATCAACATCTCATGCCCGAACGTCGATGCAGGCGGCTTGACGTTCGGCACGCACGTGCCTAGCGTCGAGAAGGTGGTTTCGGCATGCCGCGCGGCGGCCACCAAGCCCATGATCGTGAAGCTCACGCCCAACGTCACCGACATTACCGAAATCGCGAAGGCGGCCGAAGCTTCCGGAGCCGACGCCATCTCGCTTATCAACACGCTTCTGGGCATGGCCATCGACGCCCGCACGCGCAAGCCGGTGCTCGCTCGCGTGGTGGGCGGCCTTTCCGGTCCGGCCGTGAAGCCTGTCGCGCTGCGCATGGTGTGGCAGTGCCATAATGCGGTGAAGGTCCCCATTCTGGGCATGGGCGGCATCTCGACCGGCACCGATGCCGTGGAATTCATGCTGGCCGGCGCAACCGCCGTGGCCGTGGGCACCGCGAACTTCACCAATCCCCATGCCGTCGACGAAGTGATTGACGGCATCCAGGCGTACTGCGAGCAGCAGGGCGTCGACGATGTGAACGATTTGATTGGAGGGCTGCAATGCTAGCAGCATTCGAAAGCATTCCCCGCGCCGACCGCGTTATCGTGGCGCTCGACTGCCCGCGCGCCAAGGCGCTCGATATCGCCGTCGCGCTGCAGGGCAAGGCCAAATGGCTGAAAATCGGCATGACGCTGTACTATTCCGAAGGCCCGGCCATCGTGGAAATCTTCAAGCTTCTGGGCTACAAGGTGTTCCTCGACCTTAAGTGCCACGATATTCCGCATCAGGTCGCGGGCGCTGCCGCGTCGGCCGTGGAAGCCGGCGCCGACATGATAACCATGCACGCCGTGGGCGGCATTCCCATGATGGAGGCCGCGCAAAACGCCGTGGACAACGCCGGCTGCGACACGGCGACGCTGGCCATCACGGTGCTCACCAGCATGAATGCCGAAACGCTGGCCGCTACGGGCGTCACGCGCGAACTCACCGACCAGGTGAAGACGCTCGCGAAGTGCGCCGCCGAAGCGGGCCTTTCCGGCGTGGTGGCGTCCCCGCAGGAAGCCGCCATGCTGCGCGAAGTGCTGGGCCCCGATGCCCTTATCGTGACCCCTGGCGTGCGTCCGGCCGGCGCCGCGCTGGGCGACCAAAGCCGCGTGGCAACGCCGAAGGCCGCATTCGACGCGGGCGCGTCGCACATCGTGGTGGGCCGTCCCATCACGCAGGCCGACGACCCGGTAGCCGCGTTCGAGGCCATCGCCGCCGAGCTGTAGTTCGACCTATGGGCCCCGATTCCCCTTAAGGGAGCTAGGCCTCTCCGGCGCAGGCCGCTTTCCTTCATGAAATGCACAGGTCAGAGCCGTAGATGTTGCCATTTCATGGTGAAAATCACGCGAATTGCCCAAACAGGTGGCGATTTGTTGAAACGGCTGATGGATGTGCTATTATCCCGAATCGCCGCCATCAAGGGCGGGTTTTTATTGAAGGAGTGAACAACGTATGGCTATCCCCCAATTGAGTGCTGAAGAGCGCCAGGCCGCGCTCGAGAAGGCGAAGGCTGCTCGTATCAAGCGTGCGCAGGTTCGTGACGACCTCAAGAGCGGAAAGCTGTCGCTGCAGGACGTTTTGGCCATGAAAGACGACCCCATCGTGGGCCGCATGAAGGTCTCCACGCTCATCGAGACGTTGCCTGGTTACGGCAAGGCCAAGGCCGAGAAGATCATGGGCGAGCTCAAGATTGCCGAAAGCCGTCGCCTCAAGGGCCTTGGCGAGCGTCAGGAAGCCGCTCTGCTCGAGCGCCTCGCTTAATCGAGATTCGAAGGAGGGCCAAGGCAATGCAGCGAAAGGGCAACCTCTTCGTTTTGTCCGGGCCGTCCGGCGCGGGTAAGGGCACGCTTGTCAAGAAGATTCTTGAGCGCGTGCCCGATGCGTGGCTGTCGGTTTCCGACACCACGCGCGCCCCGCGCGAAGGCGAAATCGACGGCGTGCACTACTTCTTCGTCGACGACGCCGAATTCGACCACTTGGTTGAAACGGGCGGCTTGCTTGAATGGGCGAACGTTCACGAGCATCGTTACGGAACCCCGCGCGCACGCGTCGAGGAGCATATAGCCAAAGGCGGCCAGGTGCTGCTCGAGATTGACGTGCAGGGCGCATTCCAAATTCGTGAACAGATTCCCGAAGCGCATCTCGTGTTTATCGAGCCCCCGTCGCTTGAAGTGCTCGAAAGCCGCTTGCGCGGCCGCGGCACCGACTCCGAAGAAAGCATCGCCGTGCGCATGAAAAACGCGCAGGTGGAGCTTTCGCGCAAAATGGAGTATGATAAGCTATTCGTGAACGATGATCTCGAAACATGCGTCGACGAAGTGGTCGCATACATCGAGAGCCAAGCCAAGATGAGCGAGGAATAGACAATGAGCATTATCGATCCTGAAATCGACGTCCTGCTCGACGAAACCGACAACGACCGTTTCCTGCTGTGCGCTTTGGCGTCCAAGCGCGCCCACGACATCAACGACATGATGCGTGGCCAGCGCGATCGCGCCATTCAGCTGTCCAGCGCCGTTGAAATCGCCAAAGCGAACCACGTGAAGCCGCTTTCTATGGCCTTCGCCGAAATCGCCCGCGGCGAGGTGTCTTACGACCCCGAGACGATCGACATCAAAGAGCACTAAACGCCCGTGCGCGCCTGCGCACATGCGAAACGGGCCCTCTTCCTTCGAAGAGGGCTTTTTGCTTGTTTGGGGCGAACGCTTGCCGCTGCGTCCCGTGTTTGAAGAAGGAAGCAACCGCCATGCATTTCCAGCGAATCACGCTCGTGCACTATCACGAGCTTGGCCTGAAGGGCCACAACCGCGCGACGTTCGAGAAGCGCCTGATGCACAACCTCGAGGCATTGCTCGAAGATGCCCCCGTGCATGAGATCACGCGCATTTCGGGCCGCGTGCTGGTCGTCTACGATACGGCCGCGAGCGCCGATGCCCCTGCAAAAGCCGCCGAGCTTATCGCGCGTGTGCCGGGCGTGGCTCGCGTGAGCTGCGGTTTCGCATGCGAGCGCAATATGGACGACATCTGCGAGGCCGCGCACCAGGCACTCGGCGAGGCGGGCGATTTCTTCACGTGGAAGGTCGTCGGCCGCCGCAACCACACCGATTTCCCCGTCGATTCCATGCAAATCAACCAAATTGTCGGCGAGCATCTGTGCGGGCTGTTCCCCGACAAAAAGGTGAAGATGAAAGGCGCCGACGTGGAAGTGCACGTCGAGGTGGTGCAAGGCATGGCGTATGTGTATGCGCAGAGCATTCGCGGCGTGGGCGGCTTGCCGGTCGGCACGGCGGGCAAAGTGGTGTGCCTGCTGTCGTCGGGCATCGATTCGCCGGTGGCCATGTGGCGCATGGCGCGGCGCGGCGCGACGTGCCTGGCCGTGCATTTCTCGGGGCGTCCGCAAACGTCTTCGACTTCGGAATACCTGGCCGATGACATTTGCCACGTGCTCGAGGAATTCGGCGGCGTGGCGAAGATGTTCGTGGTGCCGTTCGGCGACTATCAGCGCGAAATCGCCATGCGCGTGCCGCCGGCGCTGCGCATCATCATCTATCGCCGCTTCATGATGCGCATCGCCGAGCGCATTGCGCGCCGCGAAGGGGCGAAAGCCTTGGTCACGGGCGAAAGCTTGGGTCAGGTGGCGTCGCAGACGCTCGACAACTTGGCCGCTACCAGCGACTCGACGAAGATGCAGATCTTCCGTCCGCTGATTGGCTGCGACAAACTCGAGATCATCGAAGACGCCAAGAAATTGGGCACGTTCGAAATCTCCAGCCAAGATGCCGCGGATTGCTGCACGCTGTTCATGCCTCGCGCGCCCGAAACGCACGCGAAGCTGCGCGACGTCTACGAGGCCGAGGCCGACCTGCCGTTTGACGAATGGTCAGACCAAATCATGGATGCGCTCGAGGTGCACGAGTATCGATGCCCCTCGTCGTATCAGCGCAAGAAGAAAACCGAATAAGCGCCTGGTTGCGAAATAGGTCGGGGGAGCAGTTCCCCAACCTGGTTGAATGTGGGTCAAGGGGCTGTCCCTTTGACCCATTTTTTATGCCTGAAACACGTGCAGAATTTAAATCGAATTTGAGTAAGAAGCCGGCAAGAGTTGGGCAAGGGTCGCGCGGCATGCTCGCCAGACGAATGTCTGGAGTTAGGAGCATCGCATGCGCACTCACGAAGCTTTCTCGTTATCGTTGGTTCTTGGATCAATTCGCAACGGACTTGTACGCTTGCTTCCGTCGGGGCCGGCGCGGCTGGGCGCGTTCTTGCTGATTTCGACTGTTATCGTGGGCGTGATGTGGTCGTCGTATTCCAGCACGCAGGCGCCCGCGTTCGAGGTGGAGGCCGACGCGTCCTCTTCTTTATCGGGCGATGCGGTTGGCGAAGAGGAAAAATCCGCTCGTCAGGTAGTCGTGTATGTGTCTGGCGCGGTTCGGTCGCCCGGCGTCTATGAGCTGGGCGAGGGCTCTCGCGTCAACGACGCCATCGCTGCTGCCGGCGGCTTGGCGGAAGATGCCCAGCCCTCGCAAATCAATCTGGCCCGCGTTGTTTCCGATGGCGAGCAGATCGCCATACCAAGCCAAGCCGAGGTTGATGCGGCGTCGCAGGGGGCGGCGCAATCGGGGCAAACGGCGGGTGGCGCGGCTTCGTCGGGCTTGGTGAACATCAACCTCGCCGATGCGGCTGCGCTCCAAACCCTTTCGGGCGTGGGGCCGTCAACGGCGCAGGCGATCATCGCCGACCGCGAACAGAACGGGCCGTTTTCGAGCATCGACGACCTTATGCGCGTTGACGGCATCGGCGAGAAGAAATTCGCGAAAATCAAGGATGCGATTTGCGTATGAGCCGCATCGTTCGAGGCTCGTCGCGCATGTGGGCGGGCGAAGGCGTCATCGAGGGCCCAAGCGACGAGGCTCCAGCTCGTTTTCCGCGGCGGCCGTCGATGCCAGCGTCTCTGTTCGTGGCCATAGCTGCATGGGTTGCGCTTGCCGCGTTCCAAGCATGCGCGATTTCGCTTGGATGGGTAAGCCCCGAACTTCCCGATGGGCTTGTTTCGGGAGAATACGAAATCCAAATTGTTGAAGACGCGAAGCGTGGCGCGTATGGTTATTCCGCCCATGGAGCGCTTCGCGATGCATTCGGCGCGAGGCGCGAGGTGCTTCTTTCGTATTCCGAAAAAGACATAGAAGGCGATGCGCGCCTGCTTGCGCGCCAGCGCGTGAAGGCGCGTGTTTCGTTCTCGCAATTGTCCGATGCATCGTTTCCTCGCTACGCGGCGAAGGGTATATGCGCTCGAGCAAAAATGACGAACGCCCACATCGAAGGTGGGGGCGGGCCCGTTAGCGCAGTCGTAGAGGCCCGATGTTGGGCGCGCGATGCGTTCGATGCGTTTGAGGGCAAAGGCGCCGCGCTTTTGCGCGCGATTCTGATAGGCGATCGAAGCAGGCTCGACGAAGACGGGCTCTACGACGACGTGAAAACGGTGGGCCTTGCGCATATGGTAGCCGTTTCGGGGGCGCACCTGTCGGTTGTGGCGGCGTTCGTCGGCGCGATTCTCGCGAGGGCGCGCATCTCGCGGCTTGTCTCATCGGGCGTATTTTGCGGCTTCTATGCTCTGTATGCCGCCTTTACGGGCTTTGCCTCGCCCGTGATTCGCGCGGCGCTTATGGCGGGAGTGGTGGTGAATGCGGCATGGAGCCGTCGCCGTTCTTCGTCGCTGGCCGCCTTGGGCGTATGCGTGTGCGTGCTGCTCGCGTGTCGGCCATCGAATGCGTTGTCGCTCTCGTTTTTCTTGTCGGCGGCGTCTACGTTAGGCATCATCGTGCTTGCGCCTTTGCTCGAGGCGTGGGTGGACGCTCTTGCTCGGAAAGGCCGCGGGGCGATTACGCAAACGCTGTCGCTTACCTTGGCTGCGAACATTCCTATTTTTCCTGTGACGGCATGCGTCTTCTCGCGCGTGCCGCTGCTTTCTCCCTTGGCGAATTTGGTGGCGGCGCCTGCATTCACGCTGTTCATCGGCGGTGGACTTGTCGGGCTCGGGCTTCTCGCGGTTTTCCCGTCTGCCGGCATGGCCGCGCTTTCCGCGCTTGCGTTTGCGGCCGATGCGTTGTGCGATTTGCTCGGGTTTCTTGCGCATGTTCCGCTTGCGTCGGTTCCCTGTTCCATGGACATGACGGTGGCTACGGGGGTTTCGGCCGGCGCGTTCGTTGCGCTGTGGGCGGTATGGCCTCGACCTACGAAAGGCAAGGCCATGGGCGCCGCGGCCGTGCTTGTCGCGTCTGCGGTGGCGCTTGTCGCGGTGCTTCCCCTGTTCGGCCCCGACGAGATTGTCGCGCTCGATGTGGGGCAGGGCGATGCCATTTTAGTGAAGAGCAGAGGCGCTTCGTTGCTGGTGGATACGGGCAACCAAGATGCGCTGTTGGCAGCGGCGCTCGCGCGTGCGCACGCGGCGCATCTCGACGGCGTGGCGATTTCCCATCACGATGACGACCATTGCGCATCGCTCGACTCGCTTTCTTCGAATGTGGCTGGTTCGCAGGTGTATGTGGCGGCCGAAACGTTGTCATGCGGATGCTCGGGCTGCGAAGCGCTGCTCGAGCAAGCGCAATCTGCATCGGGGACCAAAGCGGTGGGGCTCGTCGTGGGCGACGAGCTGCGTGTGGGCAATTTCACCTGCCGCGTCGTGTGGCCGAGGGCTTTTTCTGACGCGGGTGGCAATGCCGATAGCCTCTGCCTGCTGGTGACGCGCGAATCGTCGGCGGGGAACTGGACGGCGCTGCTTACGGGCGATGCCGAGGCGGAGCAAATCGACGAGATGACATCGCGGCTGCCTGGCGGGTCGAAGGGGATTGACGTGTTGAAAGCGGGCCACCACGGCAGCAAGGCCGGAATGACCGACCGGCTCGCATTAACGTTGTCGCCGAAAATAACGCTTGTGAGCTGCGGTGCAAACAACCGCTACGGCCATCCTGCGGCCACGACGGTCGAGGCCCTGGAAGCCGCGGGGTCGGCGGTGTTTCGCACCGATGAGTCGGGCGACGTGGCTTGCGTGTTTTCCGACGAGGGAATCGCGGTAAGAACGCAACGGGCAAGCGAGGTTGACTTAGAATAAAATGCGATTACGAAAGAAAGCGAGGGAGCCGCATCCATGGCCGACGTGAACCTGTTGCCCGCATACCTGATAAACGGCGAAGACCAGTTGAAGCGCGAAACGGTTTTGAAGCGCATGCGTTCGCGCCTTGAGAAACTTGGCGACCTGGATTTCAACTGCGATACCTTCGATGGCAAGGAAGCGTCTGGCTCCGATATTGTGGCGGCGTGCAACACCATGCCTTTCGGCATCGAGAAACGCCTGGTTGTGCTGCATAGCGCCGATGCCATGAAAAAGGCCGATTCCGAAGCATTGGTCGACTACCTGAAGTCGCCGGCCGATTTCACCGTGCTCATGCTTGTCGCCAGCAAGCTTGCGAAAAACACGCGTTTGTACAAGGCCGCGGCGGCTGTTGGCCCGAAGGCCGTGATCGATTGCGCGCCGCGCAAAGCATACGAAATGCCCGCACAGGTGCGCGCCATGGCGCCCTCGCACGGCATCGCCCTTACCGATGCGGCCGCGAAGCTGCTGGTGGAGCTTGTGGGCGAAGACACGGTGCACCTCGATGCCGAGCTGAAGAAGATCGCGCTCGCGCACACAAGCGCGCAACCCGTCGGACCCGACGAGGTTGCCGCGCTGGTCACGCGCACGTCGCAGGCCAAGCCATGGGATTTCTCGGGCGCGTTTTCGCGGCGCGATGTGGCCGAGTGCGTGAACGTGCGCAAAAAGCTCGGCGACACTTCGGCGTATGCGCTCATCGGCTTTTGCGTGGGGTCGCTGCGCGAAATGCTCACATACCATGCGCTCGCTGCGCGCGGCCAAATCGCGGCCAGCGTGCTGGCGAGGCAGCTGAAAATGCCCGATTGGAAGGCGAAAAAAGTGGTTGCCTCGGCAAAGCTCTGGTCGCCCGAAGAGCTGCGGCGTGCCCTGTCGAGTGCGCGTGATTGCGAGCGTGCCATGAAGAGCGGGGCCGATGCGGAAGGGGCGTTCTTCGACTGGGCAATCTCGACTTGCTCCAAGCAATAGGGTTGCCGTTTCCCTGCAGCGCAGAGGGCGGGCTGACCAGATTTTCTCACAACGTTCCAGGCGTTCGAAAATCCGATCAGCCCGCCCTCTGCGCTGCGTTATGCGCGTCGTTCCGTTTGCGTAAAAAGCGCAAGGATATTATGCGTGCGCTGAAAAAGAAGCGCTTGTGTGGCTTGGGGAAATTTCTGAACGCCTGGAACGTTGTGAAGAAATTTCCCCAAGCCACACAGGCGCGGTGGGATACGCCAGCCTCAAGCCTATTCGGCGGCGTTGTAGGCCTTGATGCGGCGCTCGAGGGCGGCCTTCAGGTCGTCGATGCCGGTGCCGTCGGCGGACGAAATGGCCACGATTTCCACTTCATCTTTCGAGAACCCCAACTGGCGGCGCAGCGCGGCGATGGCCTGGGCGCATTTGTTCTTCGAAAGCTTGTCGGCTTTCGTGCATACGATCATGAAGGGCAGCTCGGCGGCAATCAGGAATTCAATCATGTTTACGTCAAGCGCGGTGGCGGGGTGGCGAATGTCGATAAGCGACACCACGCAGCAGAATTCACGATCCTGGTTGTAATAGCCCTCGATCATCTCGCGCCAGCGGGCTTTTTCCGATTTTGAAACCTGGGCGAAACCATAGCCGGGAAGATCGACGAAATCGGCCCATTCGGCCTCGAAGAAATTGATGGTGGACGTTTTGCCCGGCGTCGATGACACCTTTGCGAGCTTTTTGCGGTTGAACAGTTTGTTCAGAAGCGACGACTTGCCCACGTTCGAGCGGCCGACGAACGACACTTCGGCGCGCGTGGATGGCGGCAGCTGTTTGGACGTGCCATAGGCGGCCGCGAATTTCACGTTGTGGTAGTTCATCGTTTTGGACATGCTCTCTCCTTATCTCAACGTGCACATAGTACCGTATGGACGGCCGGTTTTCGCAGGTTGCGCTTTTTCGCCCACATTCGGCATAAATCCTTTGACGTGGGCTTGACGAGCGCTTATAGTTTCACATTGCCTTGTTGCATGGGCCAGGCCGCAGCCATCGGTCGAAGCGCCACGGCAGGCTTCCAGCACAGTTGAAGCCGGCGCGGGTAGCCATGCAAAGGGTAGCGAGCGGTGCTATCGCCGCAGGTCGCAGGCAAAGGTGCTGAGAGCCTTGCGGCTTCGCTGGTACGGGACCATTTCAAAACAACCGGAGGAAACAATGGCTAACATCAAATCTCAGAAGAAGCGCATCCTTACCGCCGAGAAGGCTCGCAAGCGCAACCAGGCTTGCAAATCCGAGCTGAAGACCGCTGTTCGCGCGGTCCGCGAGGCTGTTGCCGCTGGCAACGGCGTCGAGGCCTACACCAAGGCTCAGCACGCGTGCCGTCTGCTCGACAAGGCTGCTTCCAAGGGCATCATCCACGCGAACCAGGCTGCCAACCGCAAGTCTGGCGTCATGGCTCTGGCCAACACCGTGGTGACCGCGGAAGACATCGCCGCTGCGCCGAAGCGTGAGAAGAAGGTTGCCGCTCCCAAGGGTGGCACCAAGAAGGCCGCCAAGAAGGCCGCCAAGCTGGAAGCCTACAAGGCCGCTAACGCCGAGAAGGCCAAGCGCCGCGAGGCTACCTTGAAGGCCGAGAAGGCCGCCCACGAGGCCAAGGCTAAGGCCGAGGCCGAAGCTGCTGCCGCCGAGGCTGCCGAGGGCACCGAGGAGTAAATTCCTCGAAACACAAACGCCGGGTATCGCCTGGCGTCACGTTAAGGAGAAGGGCCCGCGGAAGTGGGCCCTTTCCACTATAGAGACCAGGAGCGCTGCAACCTTATGAGCACCGATCCCAAGTTCATTCGCAATTTCAGCATCATCGCGCACATCGACCACGGCAAATCCACCCTGTCCGACCGCG
>CALBLG010000235.1 GCA_937895975.1 uncultured Slackia sp. | reverse complement strand
CCTGGCAGCATCGCTTGTCGCGCCGGCAATTTGTTGGCCCCCTTCGCCCGCAGCTTTTGCAGCGCCACCCGCCGCACGCTGAACGAATTGCCCGGCTCCTGCAGCAGCTCTACCAATTTTTTCAAACGGATTAAAGCCCATTCCCATCACCCTTCTTTGCGCGGAAAGGGCAGCTGCGGCGCATGCTCGTCATCTGCCCTTTCATCTTTTGACTTGCTATAGCATATCGTCCATTTAATTTTACCCCATACCATGCAGGCATGGATTCACTTGAGCGCAAAAGGCAGCTTGGCGCGGCGATTAGGCGCGAGCGGGAGAGGCAGGGCCTCTCCCAGCGCAAGCTTGCCCTGATGGCTGGCTCCAATCAAACCCATATCTGGGAAATCGAGACCGGGGGCGTCAGCATCGGAATCGACCTTCTGTGCCGCATAGCCGATAGCTTGGGTGTACAGGTGCGCGACCTTATCGAATTCTAAGAGTTTCGCCAATGACCTATTTGCCGAGTACTTTGGACAAGTCGTAGTTCTTATCGTAGAACTCGCCGTACACATCAGAGTACGTGCGATACAGGTCGCTCTGGGCGTCGGATATGGAGCGATACAGGTCGCTTTGGGCATCGGAGATTTCACGATACAGATTGCTCTGCGCATCTGATGCCTCGGCATACGACACCACGTCGTACGCTTCCTTCATCACGCCATCGTAGAATGTGCGATACACATCTTTGTAATCGTCGGTGTACACCGCGCGGTAGAAATCGCCGAACGAGTCGTCATACACGGCCCGGTAGAACGCCGTCATGGCATCGTCCACATCTCCCCAGTCCATCGTCGAAGCCTGCTGGGCCAGCAATGTGTAGTATTTCGCAGCGCTCTCGTTCGTGCGCGCGACAAGCGCCTCAGTTTTGGCCTGCGTATCGGCGATCCAATTCGTAAGCGCATCGCTATTTGCCGCGTAGTCGGCATAGGAGCCGCCGGCTTTCGCCTTTGCGTCGTCGAGACCCGCCGCAATATCGGCCTCGGTTGCTTTAAAGTCTTTTTCTATCGAATCGATTATCCCGTCGAGCGTCGTTGCGTCTGCCGCAGCAGATGCGGCATTTTGCTGCTGCACAGAACTAGCCTGAACTTGCTGCGCCGTATTCGAATCCGCCTCGGCGCCCTGCTGGCCATCCGCGCATCCAGCAAGCGAACACGCCGTCGCCACAGCAAGCACGCCCATCGCGATTGCGTTCGTCTTCTTCATAAGTAAACCTTCCCTTCTTAATGCTTCGCGCGCTTATCAGGCGCGCATTCCTCCATTGCCACCAACGTTGCCTCGAGCGCCTCGTTCGCGAACGCATGAGATGAAGGCCCCTGCCACAATTCGCATGCAAGCGCCACGCCGGGAGCGTTCAGCGCCTGCGCGAAGGCCGCGGCCGCGTCATCTGGTCCAACTCCGAGCGCACGGCCAAGCTCGTCGACCGCAAACGCGCATGCCCCTTTCGCATCGGCGCAATCCGGCCCGCTACCGGAGCGCTTCACGCAAGCAATCCGCTCCAGAAAATTCGACAGAAAACACCTCGAGGCAAGCGACAGCGCCTCATGCACCCGTCCCCAATCGCGCACGCTTTCTGCAAAAGCGGCATCGATCATTTCAGGAAACGAAGCGTCCATACCTTCGCAGTCCAACGTGCATGCGAGCGCACGCGCAGCCAATGCCACGCCCGCGCTCTCATCGCGCATATCGCGAAATTGACGC
>CALBLG010000234.1 GCA_937895975.1 uncultured Slackia sp. | reverse complement strand
CGTCTCATATGCAAAAAGCCCGTTCGTTAGAACGGGCTTAATAATCAATGGTAGCCTGGAGGGGATTCGAACCCCCGATCTCCGCCTTGAGAGGGCGGCGTCCTAAACCGCTAGACGACCAGGCCATGTGCGCTTCAAACAAGCAGCTTGAATAGAATACCGAACTTTCTAGGAAATGCAAGAGAAATTTTTCGGGATCTTATTCGAAATCATAGAGGTCTTTGGTGGCCTCGCGAAATTCATCGTAAATCTCGGCAGCGATTTCCTCGTCATCGAGCAATTCGAACTCGCTGGGCTGGCCGTCTTCGTCGACATCGGTGACCTCGAGAATGAGCACCTCGCCCGAATCGCCCGCCTGCTCGTTCTCGTCAACGGGAAAGAAGAAACCATAGCGTTGCTCGCCATGCAGAATGAGGCCCAGGAATTCGAGCTGCGACAGCTCGCCCTTCTCGTCTTCGAACTCGAACACCATGCCCTCTTCGACGGGCGGCGCGAAGTTGGGCGCTGAGCCCTCGCGGATTTCAGCCATTGCGCATCCTCTCTATCCAACGGGGCTGCGGCCCCTTGCGCGTACTGCGGCCATTATCGCATCTCGCACGACCAAACAGGCCGCAAACGGCCGAAACCCGTTAAATGTCAAAGCCATTAACAGGCCTCGAGCGCGAAGAAGGCCCGCGTGCACGCGGGCCTTCTTCGCGACGGGCTAGAGAAATCGCCTCTCAACCCGGCTATTTCTTCTTGCGCTTCGCCGACTTCGAACGATTCGACTTCTGACGCTGCGGCGTTTGCTTAGCGGAATTGACCGGCTTTGAAACCGACGCGTCAACGGCGTCCTCGAGAGAAGAGCCCGCCTGGGCAGCATTCCCGGCAACAACAGCGGGACCGTCGGCGGCACCCACTTCGACCTCGGCGACCTTAGCAGGCTGAGGCAAGCGGTTCAAGAACCAACGCACCACGGTGTCGCCATACTTGCGCTGCAGTTTCGCGTAGCGAGCCTCGCGCGTTTTCCAGATGACGTAAATCGGCGTGGCGATGGCGTAGGACGAATAGGCGCCCGCAACCAAGCCCACCGTCATGGCCAGCGCGAAGTCTTTCAGCGTTTCGCCACCGAATAGCAACATGGCCACAACCGGGATGAGCGAGGTGATGGACGTATTCAGCGAACGGATGAGCACCTCGTTGACCGAGTGGTTCGCCATGGTGGCGAACGTGCACTTCACCGAATCGTCCTTCATGTTCTCGTTGATGCGATGGAACACGACCACTGTGTCGTAGAGCGAGTAGCCCAGAATCGTGAGCAGCGCGGCGATGGTGTTCGGGGTGACCTCGCGACCGACCAGCGCGTACACGCCGAACACGAGGATGAGGTCGTGCAGCAGCGCGATAACCGCCGCCACGCCCATTTTGTAATCGCGGAAGCGGATGGAGATGTACGCGATGATGAGCACCAGCGACACCAAGAACGCAAGCAGCGAGCTTTGCACGACCGACGCGCCCCAGTCGGGGCCGATGGTGGTTACCTCGAAGCTGTCGGTGCTCCAGCCGAACTCGTCGGCCACTTGGTTGGCGATATGTGTGGCGTCCTCGGCCGAAGTGGACGAGATGCGCGCCAAGATGCCCGTATCGCCATCTGAGTTGGTGGTTTGCAGCACAGGGTCTGAAACGCCGGCATCGCCGAACGCGTCGCGCACCTGCTCGATGGTAGTATCGCCCGTTCCGTGGAACGTGACCGACGTGCCGCCGACGAATTCGATGCCGAACTGCAGGCCGCGCACGCCAATGACGACGGCGACGAGCACCATGGCGACTGCGGCGGCCGAAAGGAAGTATTTCTTCAGGCCAACCAGATTGATGTCGAGTTTGATGAAGCGGCCGCGTACGTCTTTGCGCGTCTCGGCCTGCCTCTCGCCCGTGAAGTACGGCACGGCGTTCTCGCAGTCACGCACGCCCCAGAAGCCCGGATGCTTCGCGATGCAATGCGGAGCCAGCAGGCGAATGATTGGGGCCTTGAAGAGCAGCATCATCACGATGTCGCACAGAATGCCCAGCGCAAGCGTGAGGCCGAAGCCCTTGACCGAGGCGCTGGCCAGGAAGAACAGCGTAAGGGCGGAAACCAGCGTGACCAGGTCGGCGTCGATGGACGTCATGATGCCGTGGCGCACGCCCGTGATGGATGCGGCACGCACGCTGCGACCCATGCGGATTTCCTCGCGAAAACGCTCGAGCGTAAGGATGGACGAGTCGGCCGCCATGCCGATGGTAAGCACAACGCCCGCGATGCCCGCCATGGACAGGCTGAACAGGCCGAAGTGCGACAACAGCGCGAGCAGGCCCAAATACAAGCACGCGAACACGGCCATGGCCGCAGCGGTAATCAGACCAAGGCCATGGTAGAACACCAGCAAGTACAGCATAACGAGCGCCAAGCCGATGGCGGCCACCAGCACGCCGGACGCCAACGCATCTTGGCCAAGCGTCGGGCCGACCGTCTGGCTTTGGGCGTATTCGAAGCTCACGGGAAGCGAGCCCGACTCAAGGACGGTTTGCAGCGCTTTGGCCTCGTCCATGGTGTAGTTGCCGGTAATGGAAACGTTGCCGCCGGAAATCACGCCCTGCACGGCCGGCGCGCTTTGCACCTTGCCATCGAGGATGATGACGATCTTGCCATGGTCGGGAGCGAGGTCTTCCGTAGCTTCCTCGAATGCTTTCGCGCCCTCGGAATTCAGCGTGATATCGACCGCATAGTTCGCGGAAGCTTCGCTCTGCTTGTCGACGGTGACGCGCGTGATATCGGAGCCGGTGACGAGCGGCGTGTAGGTGCCCTCTTCCACTTCCATATCGTAGCTCTGCTTGCCAGTAGGAAGCTGGTTGCCGGCCACATCGGTCACGGTTTCCTGAGTGATGTATTGGCCGTTGTCGATTTTAGTTTTCACCGTTTCATCGGTGAAGCTGTCGAGGCGGGCGAACTCGAGCTTGCCCGTGCGGCCGATGGTGGAAAGCGCGGTTTCGGTGTCGGACAGGCCGGGAATCTGCACCAGGATTTGGTCGTTGCCCTGCAGCGACACCGACGCCTCGCTGGCGCCGAGCGCATTCACGCGGCTCTCGATGATGGAGCGCGATTTTTCCATATCGTCGGTCGAAACGGCCTCGCCGTTCGTGCTTTTCGCGGTGAGCACCACCGACAGACCGCCCTGAATATCGAGGCCCTGGTTGATCTTCTCTTGCGGCGGCATGAACGCGAACACCGACCCGAGCACTAAAAGCACGGTGGCGATGAGCAGCCACACGTTGCGGCGGTTCACGTGCTGCGACGACTTCTTCTTGCGATCGCGCGCAGGCTTGAGGCTTGCGGCCTCGTCTTTTTCGGACTTCATACGGCTCTTTCCGTGACGTGGCGCCTTCGCGCGCAGGCACACGAAGGCCATTTTCTCTATAACTTTCGATATTATGCCACATCGAGGACAGTCTAGGGAAACTTCCATAGCGAGGCGCCGGCATACCGCAGGACGCGTAAATGCGGGCGGGCGGCAACATGGCAGAAACGGCCGCTGCGGGGTAGCATTGTTAAATCAGCTCCTACGGCCAATAAACATATTGGCCTTCTTGCAAACATTTGAACTGGGAGCATCTTAAGGGCGATGGCTCTATTTGATTCCCGTCGCGCTCAGAAATACCCCATCGCCATCTTTCCTGCCAGATTTGCGCGTAAAAACAAGCACAGTACCAAGTAGCCTTTGTCAGCAATCGGCAATCGCTCCAAGATAAGCAGCCGCAGCCTTGTAGGAGGGCTCGCTCGACTCGGCCTTACATGACACGCAAAAAATGGCAATCCACGTTCGCAAATGCTCCTCGAGAAATTGCTCGTAGGCATTACCGTCAGATTCCCCCGACGCAACTTTCATGGCAAGCGCTTGAAGCAGCTCGCACTCGGTAGCCACATGGTCGAGAGGCTCGTTGGTTCCAGCAGGGCGCGTAAAGCCGCAAGACCTTGCAAAGCGCTCGACTTCCATGGAATGGGGATTCACGAACAACAGCGGTTTCACGCCATCGGCCCTCGCGCGCCATACTCCTTCGTAAGGGCTGCACACAGGCTCACCTGGGCCGACGAACAAACGAGTAGCCTCGACGCGCAGACGGTGGAATAGAGCCTCGACATCGGCCTGAGTCAGAGGAGCATCTTCTTTGGGAGCTCCCTCCCCGAAGTCATCTGGCAATGTGACGCCCAATGCCCCAAGCACCTCGCATGCCGCCGCAAGCCACTCGCCACCCGCAACCGTCTCGGCAAGCTCGCGCGTAGGATGGCGGAAGCTGAACGCAGCAAGTTCCCACGCCGTTGCGCGCACGGCCCACGTTTCGTTCCCATATTCCATTTCTTCCCCTTCCCCGTTCAAACGATTTGGCGGCGACACATTATGCGTCAGCGCCAAATCGTCTCGGCTATTTCTTACTCCTTGTTTTTCACCATACTGACAAACTTACCCATATGACTCGTCGCATGAACGAGCACCAGCGCTAGCAGAACTTTTGCTGACGCCGCATGCAATGGGTCCCATGCGAAATAGCCTGGGGCAACAAGCCCGAGCATAGGCAGAACCGTCGCGCTGACGAGCACACCGGAAACGACGCACACGGCGAGTGCCACGAAAAGCGCCGCATCGAGCGCGATGCGCGCCGCCGAAAGCAGCGAGCCACGGCGAGCGGCCTTCAGCAAGCCAGCTAAAGTTTCTAGACTTGCGGCCGCATGCGCCAGCAATGCCGCAAGCGCCACTAGCCCAAGCCATTCGTGCACCGCGATTCCGGTAACTTGCGGAAGCACAGCTATAGCGATAAACGCGGCGACGGCGATATCAAGCAAAAGTTTCGACTTCTTCGGCATTGCTATCTCACCTTCTTCAACAACAGAATGAGACCGCCGAAAAACACCACAGGACCGAGCACCCACAGATTCAGGCTTGCATCCGACGCCGAGCGATAGCCGCCACCGACAAGCGTTTGCCATGCGTGGCATTCCGTCGAGGCGCACGTCGATTCGGGGCAATTCATTTCATGAACGCCGTCGGGCATAGGCACGTTTTCATAGTCGTGGCATTCCCCGCTCGCGCAACCTGTCGCTGGGCACGGCGAGTCGACGCGAATTGC
>CALBLG010000233.1 GCA_937895975.1 uncultured Slackia sp. | reverse complement strand
CGAATGGGGGGGGAAGCGACGGGTACCCGGCGGTGCCCCCATTGGCCATGCGGCACGCCCCGAGAGCGAAACCAGAGGACTTCTCTTCACCATTCCTCCTTAACGTTGCGTTGACGATTTGTCGGGTTTAATTGCTTTGGCGTACAATACCGCCTGTTGTATTGCACCTGTTTGCGCGGGTGCCTGGCCGTTGCGCTTGATTTTGCGGCCCGCGTTATTGCGGCAAGCGCCTGGTCTTTCGAACGCGCACGCGTTCCCCGAATGTGAAACGTTACGCGGCGCTGGCGCGCATGGGCGCTGCCTAGCCGCGTTCCAATTGAAGAGATGAAGCGCGGCCGGGCGCATGCCTTGGGCTTGCGTTGCGCTGTGCTTCTCGCACTTAAGGAGCGAAGGAAACTTGACGAACGAACAGAACGCGCCGGAGCAGACTTCCGGTACCCTTGGCGGCGCTATCGCGGCTGCCAAATCGGCCGTTGCCGAACACGGCAACGACAAGCAGGGCGGCGAGGCGAAAGATGGCGGCAAATCGCGCAGCCGCTCCCGCGGTTCTCGCGGCGGCCGCAACCGTCGCGGCGGCCAGGGTTCGCAAGCCCAGGATGTTCAGCAGAACAAGGCTGCCTCTGAAGAAAAAGGGCAGGGCGGCAACGGCGGCAATCGCCGTCGCACGACGCGCACGAAACATGTGCAGCTCGACCACAATCGCCCGCAAATCACGCCCGATTCCGAACTTGAGCCTGAAACCTTCAAAAGGCCCCGCACGCGCAAGCAGCGCGGCGGCAACAACCAGCGCCGCGCGGTGAAGCACAATCCCGACGTTACGCTAAAGATCATCCCGCTGGGCGGCTTGGACGGCATCGGCAAGAACATGACCGTCATCGAGTGCGGCGACGACATGATTCTCGACGACGCCGGCCTGATGTTCCCCGACGACGACCATCCCGGCATCGACCTGATTCTGCCCGACTACACGTATGTGCTTGAAAACGAGCACAAGCTGCGCGGCATTATCATCACGCACGGCCACGAAGACCACACGGGCAGCCTGCCGTATTTGATGAAAGACCTCACCAAGAAGGTTCCCATTTATGGCACGAAGATGACGTTGGGCCTTATCGAGGGCAAGTTCAAGGAGCATCGCATCAAGGCGAAGCTGTGCGAAGTGAACCCCGGCGACGAGATGAAGATCGGCAACTTCGTGGTCGATTTCTTCGCCGTGAACCATTCCATCCCGGGCGCTTTGGGCGTGTTCTTCCAGTCTCCGGCCGGCAACGTGCTGCATACGGGCGACTTCAAACTCGATCAGAGCCCCATCGATGGCGTGCATACCGACTTCGGCGCGCTTGCCCGCTTCTCGAAGATGGGCGTCGACCTTATGATGAGTGACTCCACGAACGCCACCAACCCCACGTTCACCCCGTCCGAGGCCGAGGTTGGCAAGGTGCTGCGCCCCATTATCAAGAACGCCACGGGCCGCGTGATTATCGCGAGCTTCGCGAGCCACATCCATCGTCTGCAGCAGGTATGCGATGCCGCGGTGGCCAATGGTCGCAAGGTTGTGGTGACGGGACGTTCCATGATTCAGAACACCGATATCGCGCGCCGCTTGGGCTACCTGAAAATCCAGGACGTGGATTTGATTGATGCCTACGATTTGAAGGGCATCCCGCCCGAGAAGGTCGTCATTTTGTGCACAGGCAGCCAGGGCGAGCCGCTTTCGGCATTGGCCCGCATCGCGAACGGCGAGCACAAGACCATCCAGATCGACCCGGGCGACACGGTCATCATCTCGGCCACGCCGGTCCCCGGCAACGAGAAGGCCGTCACGCGCGTCACGAACCAGCTGGCGAAAATCGGCTGCGACGTGTGGGACAAGCATCGCGCGATGGTGCACGTGTCGGGCCACGCGAGCGCCGAGGAATTGAAGCTCGTGCTGTCCATCGTGCAGCCCAAATACTTCATGCCGGTGCACGGCGAGTCCATGCATCTGCGCGCGCATGCGAACCTGGCCGAGGCTACGGGCGTCGACCCGAAGCATATTTTCCTGTGCGAGAACGGCGACACGCTCGAGATGCGCGACGGCCAGGTGCGTTTCGGCGAACCGGTCGAAAGCGGCATCGTGTACGTCGACGGCCTGTCGGTCGGCGATACGTCCAAGGACGTGCTTGACGAGCGCACCACGCTTTCGAACTGCGGCTTCGCGTGCATTTGCGCGGCCGTCGACCCGAAAAAGCGCCAAATTCTTGGCAATGTCCGCATCGAGATGCACGGCATTACTGGAGGGGATGTGGCCGAATTGCGCCGCGAGGCGACCGACGGCGTGAAATGCACGTTGCGCCGCTCGCTCGAGCGCGGCGTGAAGGGTCGCGACCTCGAGAAAGCCTGCCGCGATTCGCTGCGCTCACTTCTGTGGGATCGCACGCAGCAGCGCCCCATGGTCATCGCCTCTATCATCGAGGTGTAGGCGCTTCGCGGAATGCACATTCGCCTGCGCTATAATTCAAGCTTCGCGCGCAAGCGCAAAGCCGTATGACGTACACGGCCGGGTCGCCTTGGGGCGGCTCGGCCGCTGATGGATAAACGCACTACGAAAACGCATCACAACGAAGGAGCATGCAATTGGCTCGCGGTTCAAAGAAGAACGCCGCACAATCGAATACCTCCAAGCCCGTCAAAGGCTCGAAGGGCAGGGGAAAGGCCGAATCTGAGGGACGCGTTCCCTTGAAGGACGCGCCGGCCCGCGGCCGGGCGCGCGCACGTGCGGCCGAGCAGGAAGAGATTCCCTTCGACGAATTCGAGCGCGAGCCGCGCATCTTCGATGACCGCACGAAGCGAGACATCGCGGGCGTGGTCGTTGCCGTAGTCGCTGTGGTGTTGTTTTTGGCCGTGGTGCTGACGCCTTCGGGCTTTATTACCAGCGCCTTGGCCGAGGCGCTGCACCTTACGTTGGGCATCGGCGCTTACGTGTTGCCTTTCATTCTGATAATCGTGGGCGCCAGCCTGCTCGTGCGGCTCGAGCGCACCGATTTGCCGCTGCGTTTGGGCGTAGGCTTGGCGCTGTTGTTCTTCGCATTCATGTCGGCCCTTTCTCTGTTCACGCCCGGTGCGGCTGAAAACGGAGCACTGCTGTTCGAGCCGGTGGCCCTTTCCGGCCGAGGCGGATATGTGGGCGCGGGCATCGCGTGGGCGCTGCTGCAGCTGTTCGGCGAGGCCGTGAGCGTGGTGCTTCTTCTGGGCGTCGCGTTGGCGGGTGCGGTGATCATCGGGTTCTCGCTCACGGGCGCGTTGGAATCGTTGCGCGAAAAAGGCGCCGAGCTGCGCGTTTCCCATAGGAAGCGTGCAGAATCTGACGATGCCGACGAGCTGCCGGGCATTCCGTACCAGGCTGTCGAAGACATCGACAATCCCTATGCGGCCTTGGAGGACGAAGCTCATGAGGCGTCTGAAGGGCCTGCTGTCCTCGCGCGAAAGCGTGAAGAGCGTGGGCTTTTGGCCGGTTTCGGCATGACGAAGAAGGAACGTGAGGCTGCCGCCGCGGAAAAGGCCGCGAAAGCCGCCGAGGAAGTTCCCCCGGCGCGTATCCGCCGTGCCGAGCCCGTGCGCGTACCGCGCGACCTGTCGCGCCCGCGCCGTGCATCGGAATCGCTTTCGACCCAGCTGCTCGAGGGGCGCCGCCCGGGCCAAGTGCCCCAAACTACGCCCGATACTTATTGGCCTGCCGAATACGCGTTCAACGAGCCCGCAACGGGCGCGGCACCGGGCGCGAAAAAACAGGGTGCGCTTGATGAGGTGGCGAGCGCCGCCGATGCCCCGATCGACGAGACTGTAACTCAGCTTTTGGGTGACAAGCCCGCTCGAAAGGCCGCCAAACCGGTATCGCGTGTTGATGCGGCGACGGGAGCCGCCATCGCCGCCGTGGCCGGCGGTAGCGCTGCGGCGGTGGCCGATGCCGCCTCCGCGAAAGGCGCGTCCGCGAAAACTCGCATGCTGAAGCCCAAGCACGAACCGCTTCCGTGGGAAGACGGGCCGCTCGGCGACGCTTCGCTCGAACCCGTGTCTGAATCCTCGGCAACAAAGGCCATGACGGGTCGCTTGGGCGATGCAAAAGCCGTCGAGGCCCCCGTGCCCCAGACGCGCGCGTTGAAAAAACCGAAAACCACGCCGATTGACACGTCGGCGTTCACCGCTGCGGGCGAGACGCGCGGCGATTTCACGCTGCCCGCGTTCGGGCTCATCCATCATACCGAGGTGGCGACCGAGGCCGACGAGGCCGAGCTGCGCACGTTGGCCGAAGAGCTGCAAGCCACGCTGGAAGACTTCAGCATCATGGCGAAGGTCGTGGGCTGGGTCGCTGGCCCCACGGTTACGCTGTTCAAGGTCGATTTGCCTTCCGGCGTGCGCGTGAGCCGCATCATGAGCCTGACCGACGACATCGCGCTGGCACTGGCCGCGCCGGGCGTGCGCATCTTCGCGCCCATTCCCGGTACGAACCACGTGGGCATCGAGGTGCCGAACCGCACGCGCCAGAACGTGCTTCTGGGCGATGTGCTGAAAGACGCGCATGGCGCCCCGCTCGAAATGGCTATCGGCAAAGACGTCGAGGGGCACTCCATTGTGGTGGATTTGGCGAAAATGCCGCACTTGCTGATCGGCGGCACTACGGGTTCGGGCAAATCGGTGGCCATCAACGCCATGATCATGTCCATCCTGATGCGCGCCACGCCCGATGAGGTGCGTTTCATCATGATCGACCCGAAGCGCGTTGAGTTCACGCCCTACAATGGCATTCCGCACCTGTACGTGCCCGTGGTGACCGAGAACAAAGAGGCCGCCAGCGCGCTTTCGTGGGGCGTGGCCGAAATGGAGCGTCGTCTGAAGGTGATGTCGAAGGCCGGCGTGCGCAACATCTCGCAGTACAACAAGAAGGTCGACGACGGCCTGCTGAGCGATGAGGATACGCCCGAAGGCGAGTGGCCCAAGAAGATGCCCTACATCGTCATCATTATCGACGAGCTCGCCGATTTGATGATGAACGTGGGCAAGGAAGTGGAACTTTCCATCAGCCGCATCGCGCAGCTCGCGCGCGCGGCGGGCATCCACATGATCGTGGCCACGCAGCGCCCGTCGACCAATGTGGTTACGGGCCTCATCAAGGCGAACATCACGAACCGCATCGCGTTCAACGTGGCGTCGGGCATCGACTCGCGCGTCATTTTGGACACGCCGGGCGCCGAGAATCTCATTGGTCTGGGCGACATGCTGTTCAGTAAGCCCGAATGGCCCAAGCCCCAGCGTTTGCAGGGCTGCTTCGTCTCGGAAGAAGAGATCGAGGCTGTGGTGGAGCACTTGAAATCGCAGGGCGAACCCGAGTACCACAGCGAGATTCTGCAGACCAACGTCATCAGCCTGGGCTCGACGATGCCCGACGGATCGGGCGGCTCTTCGACCGCCGACGACCCGCTTTTGTGGGAAGCCGCAGACATCGTGGTGGCCAGCGGCTTGGGCTCAACTTCGAACATTCAGCGCAAATTGAGCGTGGGGTATTCCCGCGCGGGGCGCATCATGGATATGCTAGAAGAGAAAGGCGTCGTGGGCCCGCCGAACGGCAGCAAGCCGCGCGAGGTGCTCGTCGACGACATGGAACTCGAATCTCTGAAGGCCTTCGAGGCGCGTGACGCCGCCGACGGTGGATTCTAGGAGCTAACGTGGAAGATTTGAATTTCGGCGATATTTTGCGCGAGGCGCGCGAGCGGTCGGGCGAAGACTTGGTGTCGGTTGCGCGCAAGCTGCGCATCCGCCCCGACATTCTGGAGCGCATCGAGGCGAGCGATTTGAAGAATATGCCGCCTCGGGGCTATTCGCGCAACATGATCAACGCTTATGCCCGCTATTTGGGCTTGAATTCAACCAATGTGGTGAAGAACTACCTCGACGCCCAGTACCGCTCGCAGGTTGAAAGCGCGCGCAAGAATATTCGACCGACGGGTTTCGACATGTCGGGTGCGAAGCGCCATCACGGCCTTCGCGAGGAAGTGCATGTCGATGAGCGCTCGAAGGCCCGTGCGGCTGCGGCCGAGCGCGTCTCGAGGGCGGAGTCGGAAGAGGACGAATATGCGGCGATGCAGGCAGAGAGTTCCCGCAACCGTGCGAAGCGTTTAGGGCTGAGCAGCACGCGCGGCGACCGTTCTTCGCGCAATTCGTCGCGCCCGTCTCAGGCGCGCTCGCATGGCGGCTCGTCGTTCGACGAGGGGTTGTTCGACGACATCGATCGCGGAGCCGAAGGCTCGCGCGAGCTTTCGTCGGCTGAGCGAGCCATCGCGTCTCGGCCCGCCTCGGCTTCGCATTCGCGTCGCGCCGGCGCCGTGCACGTGGGTTCCTACAACGGCTATGGCCAGGGCCTGTATTACCATACGCGTCAGCAGCAGGCCTCTTCCGATGACGCCGGACGCACCCGCAGGCTCGACGATGCCCCCGAGCGTCCTTCTTCGCGTCGCTCCAATCCGGCGGCTCCAGGGTCTACCCGCAGGCTGCGCCGCGGCGAGGAAGAACAGAAAGACACCTACATGCCGCGCCAGTCGCGCCGTTCGGCGTTGCCCGAGGAGCATTCCATCAGCGTGTATGCCGCGCCGCGCAACCTGGGCACGAACCAGGGCGGCCTGCGCGACAAGCTTCCGTTCCTCATTGCGGGCGTAATCATCTTACTTCTGGTGGTCGTCATCGCGTTCTTGGCGAATGGCATCGGCTCGAAAGCCACTTCGAGTGCCCAACAGAGCGCTCCTATGAACATCACCGGCTTGCCAGAAACCGGCACGTCGGGCTCGTCTTCGAACGATTCGTCTTCGTCGTCTTCCGAGTCGAGCGACGATTCGACGAAGCAGCAGGCCACCACGAAGAAGACCGAGACGGCTCCCACGAAGACAACCATCGCGTATTCGGTTGCGAGCGGCAAAACGCCGTATGTCGAGATTTACGACGGCGATACGTGTGTCGTCGCGCAAAGCCTGTCGGGCGGCTCTTCCGACAGCTATGACGTCACCGATTCGCTCACCATCGTCGCGAGCCCCTATGACGGCTTGACCATCACACAAGACGGCCAGGCGGTCGACCTCACCCAATACGTGAGCAACGGCATCTTGCGCTTCGAGGTGAACTTCGCCGATGTGCTGGCCGCTTGGAACGAGGCGCATCCCGACTCTGCGACTGCGTCGGCTTCGACGTCTGCTTCAACCACGGGAACGACGTCCGCGCAATCGAGCGGTTCGATTACCGGCTCAACCGCAACTTCAACGTCGACGGCTAACACGGTGTCGACGGCTCAATAGCAAGCCTGCACGTTCCAACTCCTACAGAAAGGCTCATCATGGCTAAAGAATCCAGCTTCGACGTGGTATCCACCGTCGATATGCAAGAAGTCGATAACGCGTACGGCCAGGCAAAGCGTGAAATCGCGCAGCGCTATGACCTGAAAGGCTCGGGCGCCGAAATCGCTTTGGACAAGGGCGCGCGCAAGCTTACCGTGTCGGCGCCGGCCGAGTTTGTGGCCAAGCAGGTCATCGACGTGCTGGGAAGCAAGCTCATCAAGCGCGGCATCGATTTGTCGGCGGTGAAGTGGGGCGACCCCATTCCCGCTGCCGGCCAAAGCGTGCGACAGGTTGCCGAAATCGTCGAGGGCATCGACAAGGAAACCGCCAGCAAAATCTCGAAGGACATTCGCGGCACGAAGCTAAAGTGCAAGGTGACCATCGAGGGCGACAAGCTGCGCGTGGCCTCCGCCTCGCGCGATACGCTGCAAGACGTGATCGCATTCCTGAAGGGCCAAGACTACGGCCAGCCTCTTCAGTACGTGAACTACCGATAGGGTGGGCTCGCATGTCGAACATTGATGTGAACGCGCTCGAATGCGTGGCGCCGCGCGTGTGCTTCGTGACGCTGGGCTGCGCCAAAAACGAAGTGGATACCGCGGAAATGACCAAGCGGCTCGCTTCCGCGGGCTATGCCGTGTGCGATGATGCCGCCGCGGCCGACGTGGTGGTCGTGAACACGTGCTCGTTCATCCAGGCCGCGACCGAAGAAAGCCTCGAGGCTATTTTCGAGGTATGCGGCCTGCCGAACTTCGTCGATGGCCAGGCGAAACTCGTGGTGGCGGGCTGCATGCCGGCTCGTTACGGCGACGATTTGTCTGCCGAGTTGGGCGAGGCCCAGGCATTTGTGCCGTGCAGCAAGGAAGACGACATCGTCGAGGTGCTCGGCCGTGTTCTGGGCGAAGCCGCGCCGAAGGGCGGGTCGGTCGATGCTTCCTCGCCGTGGGCCGCGTCGCCCGCGTCGTACGTGAAGATTTCCGATGGTTGCGACCGCTTTTGCGCGTTCTGTGCCATTCCCTACATTCGTGGGCGCTATCACAGCTTCCCGCTTGAACAGGTGCGTGCCGCCGTCGCCGAGCGCGTGGCCGCCGGCGTGCGCGAGATCACGCTTATCGCGCAGGACACGGGCCGTTGGGGCGACGATTTCGACGAGCCGTCGAGCACGGCCGCCCTTCTGGCGACGTTGGCCGACGAATTCCCCGATACGTGGTTCCGTTTGATGTATATCGAGCCGCAGGGCGTGACCGACGAGCTGCTCGACGTAATTGCCAGCAAGCCCAACGTGTGCACATACCTCGATGTGCCGCTGCAGCATGCCAGCAAGCAGGTGCTGCGCGCCATGAACCGCCGCGGCGATGCCGAGAAGCATCGCGCGTTGGTGCGGCGCATCCGCGAACGCGTGCCGGGCATCACGCTGCGCACCACGCTTATCGCGGGCTTCCCAGGCGAAACCGAGGAAGATCTCGAAGTGCTGCAAGATTTCCTGGAAGACGTGGAGTTCGACTACGTGGGCGTGTTCCCTTATTCCCAAGAGGAAGGCACCAAGGCTGCCGAAATGGATGGCCAGATCGACGAGGACGTGAAAATCGAGCGCGCGCAGAGCCTGCGCGATATCGCTGACGCCATTGGCGAGGCGCATGTGTCGGCACGCATAGGCCGCGAGATGGACGTGCTGGTGCTCGGCCGCGAAGAAGACGGCCAGCTATACGGCCGCGCCATGTGCCAGGCGCCCGAAGTCGATGGCGTGGTGTATTTGGAGGAAGGCGAGATCGGCGACATCGTGCGCGTGCGCATAACCGACACGCTGGTCTACGAAATGGAAGGCGATGTGCTGCATGGCTAGCGAGCCGAACAACTCGTACGCTTCGGGAAAACCAACGCCGGCGGGGCAGGGCACGGTCGACAAGATTCTCACGCCCGCGAACGTCGTCACGATGATTCGCATCTGCCTGGTGCCGGTGTTCGTGGTGGCGCTCATCAGCCCGTGGCCCGATTGGATTGGCTTCGAGTCGCTCGACCCGTGGAAGGCATGGATTGCCGCCATCATCTTCGTGGCAATCTCGTGCACCGATTGGCTTGACGGCTACCTGGCGCGCTCGCGCGGGGAAGTGACCGACTTCGGCAAATTCATGGATCCCCTTGCCGACAAGGTGCTTGTGGTGGCGGCGCTGCTCGTGCTCGTGGAGCTTGGATCGCTGCCGTCGTGGCCCGTGATCATTATCATCGCGCGCGAGTTCATCGTGAGCGGCGTGCGCATGGTGGCCGCCAGCAAAGGCGAGGTCATCGCCGCAAGCTGGTACGGAAAATTCAAAACCGTGTTCCAAATGATCGCCATCGTGCTGTTCGTCGTGAAGGAGAGCCCCGCTGTGTTGGGCCTGCTTACGCCGCAGCTGGCGTTTGGGCTGTATCTGCTGAGCTGGCTCGTGATGGCCATCGCGCTTGTGCTCACTATCGTGTCGATGATGGATTACATCTGGAAGGCGCGCCACCTTATTGGCTTCAAGCCCAAGGGCGGCCAGGCTCGCGTGGTCGACAATGCCACGCTTGCCAAGCAGTGTGGCGTGGATGATTTTTCGGACGAGATTCGCATCGAGGCAGCGCGTGCCGTGGTCGAGAAGGCGCGGGCCGCGGGCAAAACCGTGGGTACGGCCGAAAGCTGCACGGGCGGCCTTATTGCGACGTCGCTTACCGAGATTGCGGGATCGTCGGCCGTGGTGCGCGGCGGCATCGTGAGCTATGTGAACGCCGTGAAAAAAGCGCAGCTCGACGTTCCCGATGTCGCGTTCGACGGCGAAAGCGCCGTGTGCGAGTCGGTGGCGGTTGCCATGGCCCAGGGCGCGCGGCGAGCTTTGGATGTGGATGTGGCGTGCTCGGTCACGGGAATCGCAGGCCCTGGCGGCGCCGAGCCCGGCAAGCCCGTCGGCACGGTATGGGTGGGCGTCGCCTCTACAGGCGTGGCGTTTGCCAAGGAATGCCATTTCGAGGGAGATCGCGCTTCGGTAAGGGCTCAGGCGGCTCAAACGGCTCTTGAGATGCTGAAAGACGTTTTGTAGGAACCGCCGGCAAGGTTTTGCGTGCTTGCGGGCAAACTTTCGGCAAGATTTCATTGCTTTGATGGCCACGCAGCGTTCTTGCGCAATATCGAAAAAATGTTCCCTTTCGCTTGACGCAAGAACATCTGTTCGTAATAATGGGCACGTTCAGAAAAACCGGCACCACGCCGGCAGCAAGGAGATGCAATGGCTCAGACCCAGACCCAAGACAAAGACAAGATGCTCGAACTCACCACCGAGCAGATCGAGAAGAAGTTCGGCAAGGGCGCCATCATGAAGCTCGGCAAGAACGCCGAACATCTTGAGGTCGCCGCCATCCCCACGGGCGCGTTGCCGCTCGATGCGGCACTCGGCATCGGTGGCGTTCCGCGCGGTCGCATCGTGGAGATTTACGGTCCCGAGTCCAGCGGCAAAACCACGCTGGCGTTGCAGGTGCTCGCCG
>CALBLG010000232.1 GCA_937895975.1 uncultured Slackia sp. | reverse complement strand
CAAATCCCGATTTGTGACTGTGGATTTTGGTCTGGGAAGCGCGCGTCTTCCGTGTCCACGAAATTTGACCTGGGGTTATTCCGCAGGAAACGCAAGTTTCCCTGGAAATGCGACATTTCGCGCAGTCACAAATCGGGATTTGGGCCATTCCCAGCCCGGGAATGGCCCATCTGCTCGAATAGCTACAGCCCCAGGCGTTTCTCGAGCTCGTCGTTGATAATCTTCAGCGCCTTCACGCGCGCGTAGTACTTGTTCGTGGATTCCAGAATGCGCCACGGAGCATACGGCGTGCTGGTGAGGCGGAACATGTCGTCGACGGCGGCGGCGTACTGCGGGTGCTTGTCGCGGTTGCGCCAATCTTCCGGCGTGATCTTCCACTGCTTGTCGGGGTTGTTCTGGCGGTCGTTAAAGCGGTTCAGCTGCTCCTCGGGGCTTACAGCCACCCAGAACTTCAACAGCAACGCGCCCCATGCCTCGAGTTCGCGCTCGAATTCGTTAATTTCATCGTAGGCGCGACCCCATTCCGCCGGGCTCGCGAAGCCTTCCACGCGTTCCACCAGCACACGACCGTACCAGCTGCGATCGTAAATGCCCACATGGCCGGCGCGCGGCAGGCGCGTCCAGTAGCGCCACAAATGCGGGTGCGCCAGCTCCACCTTGGTAGGCGCGGGACTGGGGAAAATGGTATAGGCGCGCGGGTCGATGGCCTGCGCCACTCGTTTGATGTTGCCGCCCTTTCCGGCCGCGTCGTCGCCTTCATACAGAATCATCAGCGGCACGCGGGCCAAATACATCTTCAACTCGAGCTCGGCGAAGCGTTTCTGTTCGCGCTTGAGCGCCTCTTGGTATTCCTCTTTGGTGAGCGCCAGCGAATGGTCCACGTCGGCCAAGCACGGCGGGTTGGCCACGATGGTGAAGCGCGAGTGCAGCGGCGCCTCTTCGTGCTGGGCGGCGGCCTGCTCGCGAGCGGCGGCCACCACGCGCTCGGTTTCCTCGGGCGTGCGGTCGCGCGGGTCGGTTTGCTCAAGTGCTCCGGCGCTGTTGGCGGCGGCTTTGGCAGCGGCAGCCTCGGCGGCGGCATCGGGCCCAGCCGAAAGCGCGCGTTCGAGCGCGCGCACGAGCGCCTTGGCGATGGTGATGTTCGCCGAGCGCTTGTCTTCGCCATTCACCATGGTCCAGCGCGCGAAATCGAAATCGGTGTTGCGCAGCAGCTCGTCGTAGCCTTCGTAAATGCGGTCGTAGTCTTTGACGGTAGCGAGCTCTTCTTTGCTCACGCGCCATGCCGTATCGGGATTGTCGCGCAAAGCTTTCAGGCGCTTCTTCTGCACGTCTTTGGAAATGTGCACGAAAAACTTCAACACCACGTAGCCGTCGGCGGAAAGCTGGCGCTCGAACTCGCCCACGGCCTGGCGATATGCGGCGAGGCGCGAAGCATGCTGGTCGGCCGAATCGGTATATACCAAGCGGCGGGCGGCGGCGGTGTACCAGCCGCGTTCGAACAGCGTCATGTCGCCGCGGGGGCCGAGCGCTTGCCAGAACTCCTGCATCAGCGGCTCGAAACCGGTAACGCCCGTGTTCATGTCACGGAATCGCGCGGCGGCTTCGTCGTCGAAATTCGACAGCACGTGCATGTGCGTCGCGCGAGCATCGAGCTCGTACACCAAATCGCCTATGCGGCTACCCTTGCCGGCGCCGTTCCAACCCTCGAACAGGGCCACCACGCCCACGCCTTTCTTGCGGGCCTCTTGCTGCAGCACCACAAGCTTCGCGATGAGCTCGTCGTGAAGCGGCTTATATTCTTCTTTCGGCATTTTCGCCGAAAGGTCGACTTGTTCCAGCATGTGGCTCCCCTTTCGCCATACGTACGCGTTCATTATGCTCCAACAACAGGCGCCGCGATGCGCCCGCGAAGCATTTCATCGAAGTGTTAACGGCGGACGGCAAGCACGTGCCATGAGAAGATGCCGAATGCTCTGGGCGCTTACGTTTCCAGCAATGCGCGCGCAAGGCCCGCAACGCCCTTGCCAACGCCCCGCTTGCACCTCGTAAACCGCCTTTCGCTAAATCGGTGCAAAGCCTTTGATCTGACCGAATTCATAAGCAAGCCCTATCGGTATAATGCAAAGTATCTAATGCGTTTTTTCAAGGGGCGCCCCTCAATTTCATGCAGGATGGCGCATTCCCTTGTTCCCCGGGCGCTTGAGGAGGATGTCATGGGCGAGGAAAACGAAACCAAGACGAAGGCCGAGGCCAACGCCGCCGACGACGGCGCGAAGAAGGCCAAGAAGGCCAAGGGTGACAAGCCCGAAAAGGCCGACAAAAAGCTGGTGCGCCCGCCGCACAAGCCCTATATGCAGAACCGCGAGCTTTCGTGGCTTGAGTTCAACAAGCGCGTGCTTGACCAATCCATAGACCCGAATGTGCCGCTGCTCGAACGCCTGAAGTTCATCTCTATCTGGCGCAGCAACCTGCAGGAATTCTTTATGGTGCGCGTCGGCAGCCTTACCGACCTCGAGCTCGCCAAAGACATCGTGTTCGACTCGAAAACCGGCATGACGCCGCGCGAGCAGCTCGACGCCGTGTATGCGCGCGTGCGCGAGCTCACGCCGCTTGCCGCCGAAGATTTCCGCACGGTGCGCCACCTGCTCGATGACGCCGGCATCCACCAACTCTACCCCGACGAACTGACGCCCGCCCAGCACGACGAGCTTATGTCGTACCTGGATAAAAACGTGCTGCCGCTCGTATCTCCGCAAATCATCAACGCACTGCACCCCTTCCCCCACTTGGAAAACGGCGCGCTGTACATCGCCGTGCGCCTCGACGAAGAGGCCGAGGCCGAGGTGCTGCCCGAAACCGCCACGAAGGCCGAACGCAAAGCCGCGCGCGCCAAAGCGGCCGAAAACGTGCTGATGGGCATCATTCCCATGCCGCACGACTGCCCGCGCATGATTGAGCTCACCGGCGAAAACGGCAAATACTCGTTTATCTTGCTTGAGCACGCGCTGGAAATGGTGGCCGACAAGATCTTCGAGATGTACCCGGTGAAACACGCGAACGTGATCCAGGTCACGCGCAACGCCGACCTGGACACGGCCGAGGAGTCTGACGAATACGACGAGGATTTCCGCAGCCACATGAAGCGCATCCTGAAAAAGCGCGGCCGCCTGGCGCCCGTGCGCTTGGAAAGCGAGCGCCCGCTGTCGTATACCACCGACAAATTCCTGCGCGAGAAGCTGGGCCTGAAAAAGCAGCAGGCGTTCACCGTGGGCATGCCGCTTGACATGGGCTACGCGTTCGCGCTTATGGGCAAAGCGCCGAAGGAAATCGCCGAACCGCTGATGGACGAGCCCGCAAGCCCGCAATGGCCCGCGTCGCTTTCACGCAAGGAACGCATCACCGACCAGGTGCTTCGCCACGACGTGCTGCTGTCCTACCCGTACGAAACCATGGACGCGTTCGTGAAGCTTTTGCAGGAAGCCGCCGTCGACCCCGATGTGGTGTCCATCAAAATCACGCTGTACCGCCTGGCCAGCCAGTCGCGCCTGGCCGAGGCGCTTATCACCGCGGCCGAAAACGGCAAGGACGTCACCGCGCTGTTCGAGTTGCGCGCCCGCTTCGACGAAAGCAACAACATCGAGTGGTCGCAGCGCTTCGAGCAGGCCGGATGCAACATTATCTACGGCTTCCGCGACTACAAGGTACATTCGAAGATTTGCGCCATCACGCGCCGCGGCAAAGACGGGCTGCAGTTCATCACGCAGCTGGGCACGGGCAACTACAACGAGAAAACGGCCAAGCTCTACACCGACCTGTCCATGATTACCGCCGACCCGGTAATCGGTCAAGACGCCGCGCGCTTCTTCCGCAGCATGCAGCTGGAAAGCGCGTCGAGCGATTACAAAGAGTTGCGCGTGGCGCCGCTTATGATTAAGCCGCGCATGTGCGAGGCGATTGACGGCGAAATCGCGAAGGCGAAGGCCGGCAAACCCGCCGAGATTTACATGAAGACCAACGCCGTAACCGACCGCGACATTATCGAGAAGCTTGCCGAGGCAAGCCGCGCGGGCGTGAAGGTGACCATGCTGGTGCGCGGTATCTCGTGCTTGGTGCCCGGAATTCCCGGCGAAACCGAAAACATTCGCATCGTGAGCGTGGTGGGCCGCCTGCTCGAACATTCGCGCATCTACGCGTTCGGCACCGAAGACGACGCCACGGTATTCCTGTCAAGCGCCGACCTTATGACGCGCAATCTGGACAAACGCGTCGAAATCGCCTGGCCGGTGAACGACCCCGCGCTGCGCGGACGCGTGCTCGACTACTTCCACATCATGCTGTCCGACACCGCCAAGCTGCGCGAGTTGCAAAGCGACGGCACGTTCACCGAGCTGTGCCACTTCGTGCCGAAGGGCCGCCGCCCGTTCGACGCACAAGACCATCTTATTAAAGAGGCCTACATCGCCGCCGAGCACGTGGCTTCCGCCGCAAGCTCGAAATTCAAGTTCATCGATGCGGCGAACAGCGGCACGCCGGCGACCTCGCCCACGCTTTCAACCGCCATGGCAGACATGTCAGAAGACGCCAAGGAAGATTTCGTGACGGCTGAGGAAGCGCAAGAGCAGGCCAAGGCTGCAGGCGATAACGCTGCCGAACCTGTGGCCAATGCAGCCGAAAAGCCAAGCGCCGAGGCGGCCACAAAGGAAGACGCCTCTGCAAGGAAGGCGAAATCCCCTGCTCACGCAAAGCCCGAAGCTGCTCCCACACCCGCAAACGAAGCAAAGGCGACGCTCGAGGCCGATATCGAAACGGCACGCGAAGAAGTTCTGACGAAAATCGCCAAGACGCTCGACGAAGACGCAACCGCCGCAGCGAAAGCGGCCAGCGCCAAGAGCGAGAAGTCCGAGGCGGGCAGTGCCACAGCTGCAAAGCCGCAAAGCACGGCGACTGCCACAAAGGCGAGCGACGCGGCCATCGAGGCGAACAAGCCGCAGTGGCAGCCCTCACCGACGCCGAAGAAGAAGGGCTTCTTCGCCCGCCTGTTCGGCAAATAAGGGCTGCACGCATAGCATCCCTCGATAATGCACTGGGCCTTCCTTTCGCGAAGGCCCAGTTTCTTTACTTTACCTGGTTTTTCTTACCATACGCGCAGCGCGCGGCGGTATAGTATTCCTCGGTTCTTTGACGGGGAGGGAATTATGGGAGATTCGCCAGAGAAGCCGAAAACGGGCAACGTGCAAGTGCTCGACCGCGCATTCGATTTGCTCGAAGCGCTTGCGCAGTCGCGCGAACCCGTGGGACTTTCGGCGCTCGCAACACAAACCGGCATGAGCAAGTCTACGGTGCACCGCATTTTGGCAACCATGCTCGAGCGCGACTATGTAACGAAAACGCTGAGTGGCACCTACGCGATTGGCCCGAAGCTGTTCGGCATGCTAAGCTACCACATCAACTCGCTCGAGTTGCAAGTCGAAGCGAAGCCGCATTTGGCCGCGCTGGAACACGAGCTGAAATTGCCCGCGTATTTGGGCGTGCTCGACGGGCCGTTCGTTTCCATCATCTCGAAAGAGGCGACCAACCGTGCCGACGAGCTATTCACGCGCGTGGGCAAACGCTACCCCGCGCACTGCTCTTCAATGGGGAAATGCCTGCTCGCATGCCTTTCGGCCGACGAGTTGAAAGAGACCCTGTATGGGTTTAAATTCGAGCCGCACACGCCCAACACCATCACGAACAAGCAGGAATTCCTGAAATACCTGCACGGCGTGCGCCGCCGTGGCTGGGCCGTCGATTGCGAGGAATCGGAAGCGAACCACCGCTGCATCGCGTCGCCCATCTTCGATTTCTCGGGCGATGCCATTGCCGCCGTGGGGGTAAGCGGTTCGAACGCCGATTTGCCGGAAGACCAATTCGAAACCATCGCACATTCCGTAGTA
>CALBLG010000231.1 GCA_937895975.1 uncultured Slackia sp. | reverse complement strand
TGCATGCTAAACTTATATAATTATTAAACGCAACAATCGCATTGCAACCCAAGCACTCAAAGGACGAGCAATGGACGAAATCGCACTCAAACAAGAACTTCTGAATGGCAAAAAGACCGACAGAATCATCTTCGCCGTCACTCCCGGCCTTAAGCGTGCCGTGACCGAAATGGCCAAGCGGGATTGCGTATCCGCAAGCGCGTTCATTTCGGCATTGCTAGCCGAAGGGGTAGTAAGGAGGGCAGCGAAGTGAACGAATCAGATGTGCGCCTGAAACTGATTGATCCAGCGCTCAAAAAAGAATGGGATGCCGATAGGCAGATATTCACTGAATACTATTTCACCGATGGCGAGATAGTTGTTCGCAAGGGGCTCCACACTCGAAAGAAGCCCAAAAAGGCCGACTACCTGCTCATGTACAAGCGGGACATGCCCATTGCCATCGTCGAGGCCAAAGATTCGGAGCACACGGTCGAAGCCGGTCTGCAGCAGGCAATGGATTACGCAATCGCCCTGGATGTGCCATTCGCCTACAGCTCGAACGGCAAAGGATTCGCCGAGCATGATTTCGCCACCGGCAAAGTCCGCCGCCTGGCCATGGACGAGTTCCCGACTCCCGAAGAACTGTGGGGTCGCTACCGCGTCTCGAAAGGCATCGCGACGCAAAAGGCGGAAGAGATCGTCACCTCGTCTTACTACTACGAGCACGGCGGCAACTCGCCCCGCTATTATCAGAGAAACGCCGTCAACAGAACCGTCGAGGCCGTGGCGAGCGGCAAAGACAGAGTCCTCCTTGTCATGGCCACGGGCACAGGTAAAACGTATACAGCGTTCCAGATTGTGCATCGTCTGCGCGAAGCGGGCATGGCAAGGAAAGTACTCTACCTTGCTGATAGGAATATCCTGGTCGACCAAACCATAGACGGCGACTTCAAGCCGCTCCGCAAGGTTATTACGAAGGTGGAGCATCGTAAGCTCGATCCGGCGTATGAAATCTACTTCGCGCTCTACCAGCAGCTCGTCGGCACCGACGGCGAAGAAATATTCAGGGAATTCAGCCCCAAGTTCTTCGACCTCG
>CALBLG010000230.1 GCA_937895975.1 uncultured Slackia sp. | reverse complement strand
ATCCGACTGCGCCATCGGCTACGAAGCCGCCTCGCAATTCCTCGCTGGGCTTGAGAGGCACGCCGATGAATACCGAAGCCACGTGGAAAACCATGCGTGCACGCCCGGCATCGAGCAAAAGGTGCCGTGCGAGGCGCTGTGTCCCGCGCATGTGAACGTGCCGGCGTACATCGCGCTGGTCGCGGCGGGCGATTACGCCGGCGCCGTGAACATGGTGCGCAAAGACAACCCGCTTCCCACGGCATGCGCTCTTGTGTGCGAGCATCCCTGTGAGCGCCGCTGCCGCCGCGGCTTGCTTGACGCACCCATCAATATTCGCGGCATCAAGAAGTTCGCCGTGGACTCGTGCGCGGCCGACAAGGCCCCCGTGCCGCCCCGTGCGCCCGAAACGGGCAAGCGTGTGGCTGTTATTGGCGGTGGTCCAAGCGGCTTGACCTGCGCATATTTCTTGTCTCTTATGGGGCATAGCGTGGTGGTGCTCGAAGGTCGCAAACATTTGGGCGGCATGCTGCGCTATGGCATTCCGGCATACCGTTTGCCGCGCGAGCGACTCGACGAGGATATCAATGCCATCTTGGCCGTTGGCGGCATCGAAGTTCGCCTGGAAACGCAGGTCGATACTGCCGCTATGCAACGGCTGCAGAAGGAATTCGACGCGGTCTATGTGGCCATCGGTGCGCAAAAGGGCAAGGGCCTGCGCATCGATGGTGCGAAGGCCGACGGCGTGATTTCCGCCGTTGACCTGCTGGGGCGCATCGGCGATGGCGATTACCCCGATTTCGCGGGCAAGCGCGTGGCCGTGATCGGCGGCGGCAACGTTGCCATGGATTGCGTGCGCACCGCCGTGCGCGCCGGCGCTGCCGAGGTGTCGTGCGTGTACCGTCGCCGCGTGGCCGACATGACGGCGCTCGAGGCCGAAATCGAGAGCGCCATCGCCGAGGGCGTTGAGATGATTACGCTCGAATCGCCCGATTCCATCGAGGTCGACGAGGCGGGGCATGTGGTCGCGCTTATTACCCAGCCGCAGATGATTTCCGCCGTGAAGGGCGGCCGTCCGTCGGTGAAGGCGGCCGATAAGCCGAAGCGCCGCATTCCGGCCGACGTGATTCTGGTTGCGGTGGGCCAGGGCATCGAATCTCAGCCGTTCGAAGACGCGGGCATGCTTGCCGAATGGGGCGAATTCAAGGCCACCGAGTTTCTCGAGGCCCAGGGTGAGCAGGGCACCATCCCCGGCGTGTTCGTTGGTGGCGACTGTCAAACGGGTCCGGCCACGGCCATCAAGGCTATTGCCGCCGGCAAAGTCGCCGCGCGCAATATCGATGAATATTTGGGCTACCACCACACGCTCGATTGCGGCGTGAACGCTCCCGCGCCCGCGTTCAACGACCGCACGCCGAAGGGCCGCGTGGAGATTTCCGAACGTCCCGCGCGCGAACGCAAACGCGATTTCGATTACGTTGAAATGCCCATGAGTCGCGAAGAGGCCGTGCAGGAATGCGGTCGCTGCCTGCGTTGCGACCACTTCGGTTGCGGCGCCATGGAAGGGGGTCGAATCCAATATGTCTAACGTGAATCTTTCCATCGACGGCATCTCCGTCGAGGTACCCCAAGGCGCGACGATTCTCGATGCGGCCAAAATTGCCGGCGTGCATATTCCCACGCTGTGCTTCTTGAAAAACGTGAGCGATATCGCGTCGTGCCGCATGTGCGTCGTCGAAGTCGAGGGCGCGCAGGGCTTGCTGCCCGCGTGTTCCACGCTTGTTGAAGAAGGCATGGTCGTTACGGCCACGTCGGAAAAACTCGACGCCACTCGCCGCATGACGCTCGACCTTATCCTGTCGAACCATGGGCTGAACTCTACGAACTTCTGCTTCAGCTGCAAGAAGAACGGCGCTTGCGAGTTGCAGGATTTGGGCCGCGAATTCGGCATGGACGAACTTTCTTTCGAAGCGCCTGCGAAAAACGCGCCCGTGCTCGACAGCAACCCGTTCCTTTCGTTCAACCCCAACCTGTGCATCGCGTGCCAGCGCTGCGTGGGAGCGTGCAACGCGGCGGCCGGCAACCATACGCTGCGGACTGGCAAACGTGGCGTGCGTACCACCATCCAGGCGCCGTTCGGCCCCAATTGGAAGGCGACCGCCTGCGAGAGCTGCGGAAACTGTGCCCAGGCGTGCCCGACTGGCGCGCTTGCCGAGAAGCGCCGCGCGAAGTATCGCGAATGGGAAACGTCGCGCGTGCGCACCACGTGCCCGCATTGCGGCGTGGGCTGCCAGTTGGATTTGGTGGTGCGCGGCGACGAGATCGTCGACGTGCAGGCCGCGGGCGGCCCGTCGAACGCCGGGCTTTTGTGCGTGAAAGGCCGCAGCGGCAGCTTCGATTTCGTGAACTCGCCCGATCGCATTACCTCGCCGCTTGTCAAAAACAAGGAAACAGGTAAATTTGAACCCGTGAGCTGGGACGATGCTCTGTCATACGTCGCGGCGCGCTTCGGCGCGATCAAGGCCGAACACGGCGGCGAATCCATTGCGGCGTTCGCGTGCTCGCGTTCAACCAACGAAGATATCTACATGCTCCAGAAGATGGCGAGGTGCGCATTCGATACGCCGAATATCGATAATTGCGCACGTGTTTGACACGCTCCCACGGTCGCCGGTCTGGCGACAACGCTTGGTTCTGGAGCCATGACAAATTCCATCGAAGACGTGTGCGAACAAGCGCAGGTCATTGTTCTTGTGGGCAGCAACCCCGAAGAGGCGCACCCCGTTATGGGCATGCGCATTCGTCGGGCGGTTGAGCGCGGCGCGAAGCTCATCGTGGTCGACCCGCGCGATATCGGGCTTGCGAGCAAGGCCGATATCCATTTGAAGCTGCGCCCCGGCACCAATGTGGCGTTCGCCAACGGCATGGTGAACGCAATTATCGCCCAGGGGCTCGTCGACAAAGGGTTCGTCGCCAACCGTACCGAGGGCTTCGACGAGCTTGCTGCCATGGTGGCCGACTACACGCCTGAAAAGGTCGCGGAGATTTGCGGCATCGATGCTCGCGACCTCATGCAAGCGGCGGCTTTGTATGCGAAGGCCGATCGCGCGCCCATCATTTATTGCCTGGGCGTTGCCGAGCATTCCACGGGCACCGAAGGCGTTATGTCTTTGTCGAACATCGCCATGGTGTGCGGCAAATTCGGCAAGCCCGGTTGCGGCGTGAACCCGTTGCGCGGCCAGAACAACGTTCAGGGCGCGTGCGACATGGGCGCCGGCCCCGCCGATTTCACGGGCTATCAAAAGGTCGCCGACCCCGATGCGCTTGCGAAGTTCGAGGCGGCGTGGGGCGTGCGCATGAATCGCACCCCAGGTCTGAAGGCTACCGAGTGCTTCCCCGCGATGATCGAGGGCCGCATCAAAGGCCTGTTCATCTTCGGCGAAGACCCCATTCGGACCGACCCCGACACGCACCATGTGATTCGCGCGCTCGAGTCGCTCGAATTTCTCGTGGTCGAAGAGCTGTTCATGACTGAAACCGCGAAGTACGCAGACGTCATTTTGCCTGGTCGCAGCTATGCGGAAAAGGAAGGCACCTTTACCAATACCGAGCGACGCGTGCAGCGCGTGCGCAAGGCAGTCGACGGCCCCGCCGGTCCGCGCCTCGATACCGAGGTGTTCGCGGAAATCATGCGTCGCATGGGCTACGACCAGCCGTCGCTTTCCGCGGCGCAAATCATGGACGAAATCGCGAGCCTCACGCCGTCGTATGCGGGTATAAGCCATGCGCGTCTCGACGGTGCGCAGGTGGCGGGCCGCGGCATTCAGTGGCCGTGCCCTTCGGCCGACCATCCGGGCACGCCCATCATGCATGTGGAGCAGTTCTCGCGCGGCAAAGGAACGTATTCGCTTGCGCAGTATCGTCCCTCGGCCGAGTTGCCCGATGCGGAATACCCGCTCGTGCTTATGACGGGTCGCGTGCTCGCGCAATATAACGCATGCGCCATGACGGGCCGCACCGAGGGTCTCAACGAGATTTCGGGCGAATCGTTCATCGAGCTGAACACGGTCGATGCCGAGCAGCTCGGCGTGGTCGACGGCGACCGCGTGCGCGTGGCAAGTCGTCGCGGCGAGATCGAGACCACGGCGCGCGTTTCGGGTAAAACGAACCCGGGCCAAACGTGGATGCCATTCCATTTCCAAGACGGCAACTCGAATTGGCTCACCAACGCCGCGCTCGACAGCATCGCCAAGGTTCCCGAATACAAGGTGTGTGCCGTAAGGGTCGAAAAGGCTTAACCGCCACGCCGTTTCATGGACGGCGTGGCGGCTCGCCGCCGCTTGCGGACCCGCAACGCGACAGCGACCCGGCCGCTGTCGCGTTGCATTCGCGCGAATAATCTACTTTTCACCAGGGCGTAACCTCACGGGTTGCGCCTTTCGGCTATCATAGGGCGGTTATCAAAAGCCGCTAAGAAGAAATGTACGCCTATGGATTTCAACGCAATATTCGCTGTTGCGGTGTTCCTTATCGTCATTGCGCTCGTGATGTCGGAAAAGGTGCATCGCTCGCTGGTCGCCATTGGTGGCGCCGCCGTGCTGCTGCTTGCGCACGTTATGACCCTCGACCAGGCGGTAAGTCATGTCGACTTCAACACCATCGGCGTGTTGTTCGGCATGATGCTGTTCGTGGCCGTGGTGAAGCAATCGGGCCTGTTCGGGTTCTTGGCCATTAAGACCGCCCACATCGCCAAGGGCGACCCATGGCACATCATGATTATGTATGTGCTGCTCACGGCCGTGTTGTCGGCATTCCTCGACAACGTCACCACCGTGCTGCTCATCGGTCCCATGACGCTTACCATTTGCAAGTTGCTGAAGGTGAACCCCATTCCCTTCTTCATGGTAGAGATTATGGCGTCGAACATCGGCGGCACGGCGACCCTGATCGGCGATCCGCCGAACATCATGATCGGCTCCGCTGCGGGCTACACGTTCCTCGATTTCATCATCGTCGATGCGCCTATCGTGTGCGTGATCCTGGCTGTCGTACTGTTGGTGTTCTACTTCATGTACGGCCGCGGCCTGCATGTGAGCGACGAAGACCGCAAGCGCGTGCTGGAGCTCGACCCGAAAGAGCAGATCGAAGACGCCCGCCTGCTGAAGATTTCGGTCGTCATGCTGGCATGCGTTGTCGTTGGCTTCATGTGCCATGGCGCATTGGGCATCGAATCGTCGGTCGTTGCGCTTACTGCGGCGGCGATTATCCTGCTTATCTCTCGCGTCGATGTGCCGCAGGCGTTGTTGCATGTCGAGTGGACCACGCTTACGTTCTTCTGCGGCTTGTTCATTATCGTTGGCGGCATGGTGGAAACCGGTACCATCGATATGTTGGCGAATGCCCTGATGGAAGTCACCGGAGACGACGTGCTTATGACGATGATCATCCTGCTGGTGGCATCGGCCGTCATCTCTTCGGTGCTCGACAACATTCCGTTCGTCGCAACCATGATTCCTATTCTACTGGCCATGGAAGCCGCGGGCATGGATGTTACGCCGCTGTGGTGGGCCACTTCGCTGGGCGCCTGCCTGGGCGGCAACGGCACGCTTATCGGCGCATCGTGCAACGTGGTGCTTTCCGATATTGCCGCGAAGAACGATACGCCTATCAGCTTCGTGAAATACATGAAGGTTGGTTTCCCGCTGATGCTGCTGACGGTGCTCATTGCGGGTATTTACCTGTACATCGTGTTCCAGCCGGTATAAGGCGCGCACTTCAAAGTGCCTGCTTCATGCGGTGATTCGAATGGGTCAAAGGAATCGTCCTTTGACCCATTTTTTATGGCGTGATGGTACCATAGGGAAACTTTTTGGCTTGCATATACCCCCAGGGGGTATATAATGCTTGAGCGAGAATGAAAGGAGCCGGCAATGACCGAGAAAGAGACGACCGCCCAGTCGGCGCAAGAAGGCTCGTTTGAGCAGCCGGGCGGGCATTGCTGTGCGTGCCGCCATAAAGAAACCGAACGCACTACCGAGCTCCAGCGCGATGTGACAAAACGCCTGAACAGGGCGATTGGTCAGCTCAATGGCGTGAAAGACATGGTTGCCGACAACCGGTATTGCGGAGACGTTCTGGTGCAGCTTGCGGCCGCAGAGTCGGCCGTGCATCGCATTGCCGAAATCATTCTGCAAGACCATATGGAAACGTGCGTTGTCGAGCAGGTGCGCGCCGGCAACGTGGAAGTTGTTGATGAGGCCATGCGGCTTATCAAGAAGTTCATGTAGGGCGATGGACGATCGACTAAAAACTGAGCGCGGCCTTGTGGATGGAACGGGCGCCTTGAAGGTTCTGCTCGTTCCGACAGGAACGGGGCCTTGTGGCCGTGACCGAAGGCGGGCGGGTTCTGAAAGGCAAGATGCCCACGAGGGCGTGCTGGTTGGGAGAAGGTATGAAGCAAACTTTTGATATTACGGGAATGACGTGCGCTGCATGCAAAGCGCGCGTTGAAAAGGCAACGGCGGGCGTCGATGGCGTGGCCGATGTGGCGGTGAACCTGCTGAAGAACAGCATGGAAGTAGCCTATGCCAACGAATCGCCCGAGGCGGTTGCCAAGGTGAATGCGGCTATTTGCGCCGCCGTCGACAAAGCGGGCTATGGCGCTGAGCTCCGAGTTGCCGCGAATTCCTCCGCAAACACGACGGCTCAAAGCGGAGTGTCTGCCGCGAAAGCGGCGCGCGAGGCGTCGAACAAGAAGGCCGCCCAGGCCGAAGCCGCCATGCGCCGCCGCCTTATCGTGTCGTTCGTGTTCGCCATCCCGCTGTTCTATTTGTCTATGGGCCATATGCTGGGCTGGCCGCTTCCGCCGGTTTTCTTGGGCCACGCGAACATGATCACGTTCGCGTTCACGCAGTTCTTGCTGCTGATTCCCGTGATTGCCGTGAACTTCAAGTATTTCAGCGGCGGTTTCAAAAGCCTGGTACATGGGTCGCCCAACATGGACTCGCTCATCGCTTTGGGCGCCACGGCTTCCACGGCGTATGGCATTGCGGCCATTTACCGCATTGGCATAGGCATGGGCGCGGGCGATATCGACGCCGCCCACATGGCCGTGATGGATTTGTATTTCGAATCGGCCGGCATGATTTTGACCCTCATCACGTTGGGCAAGTATTTCGAGGCGCGCGCGAAGGGAAAAACCACCGATGCCATTTCGGCGCTTATGGACCTGTCGCCGAAGGTCGCCACTCGTCGCGAGGGCGATGTTGAAGTGGAAGTGCCGCTAGAACAGGTGAATGTGGGCGATGTGCTGGTGGTGCGCGCGGGCCAGGCGGTGCCGCTTGATGGAACGGTGGTCGAAGGCGCGGCCGCCGTCGACGAATCGGCGCTTACGGGCGAAAGCGTTCCTGTCGAAAAACAGCCGGGCGATGCGGTTATCGGCGCCACCATTTCAAAGACGGGCTGGTTCGCCATGCGCGTCGATCGCGTGGGCGACGACACGGCGCTCGCGAACATCATTCGCATGGTCGACGAGGCCACGTCTACGAAGGCTCCCATCGAGAAGCTCGCCGATAAGATCAGCGGCGTGTTCGTGCCGGCCGTTATTGCAATCGCGGTTATCACATTCGTCATTTGGATGGTTACGTCGGCCGATATTTCCACGGCGCTCACGCATGCGGTTTCGGTGCTGGTGATTAGCTGCCCCTGCGCCCTTGGCTTGGCTACGCCGTGCGCCATTATGGTGGGCACGGGGCGCGGTGCGCGCGCGGGCATTCTGGCGAAGACGGCAGAGGCTCTGCAAACGGCCCACGACGTGAAAACCGTTGTGCTCGATAAAACGGGCACCATCACCAAGGGCGCGCCCGAGGTGTGCGACGTGCTGTGCGCGACGGGCGTGCAGGCCAACGAACTGCTGAAGGTCGCCGCTGCGGTAGAGAAGAAATCGGAACACCCGCTTGGCCGCGCCGTGGTGGAATACGTCGAAAGTTTGGGGCTCGGTGGCGTCGAGGCGCGCGACTTCCGTCAAATTCCCGGCGGTGGTGTAGTGGCCGTTGTTGGCGATGCGGTGTGCGTCATGGGCAACGCCCGTCTTATGGCCGATAAGGGCATATATATGGGCGCGTTCGCCGAAGAGGCCGAACGTCTGGCCGACGAGGGTAAAACGCCGCTCATTCTGGCGGTGGGAGCGCGCGTGATGGGGCTCGTCGCGGTGGCCGACGGCGTGAAGCCCACCAGCGCCGCCGCCATCGCCGAGCTGCACGATATGGGCATTCGCGCCGTTATGCTGACGGGCGACAACGAGCGCACGGCTCGCGCCATTCAACGTGAATGCGGCATCGACGAGGTTATTGCGGGCGTGCTGCCCGATGGCAAAGAGCGCGAAGTGGCGCGGATCGCCGAGGCGGGCGCCGTGGCCATGGTGGGCGATGGCGTCAACGATGCTCCGGCGCTGGCTCGCGCGAATGTGGGCATTGCCATTGGCGCCGGCACCGACATCGCCATCGAATCGGCCGACATGGTGCTTATGAGAAGCGATTTGCTCGACGTGCCCGCGGCCATTCAGTTGTCGCGCGCGACTATGCGCACCATCAAGCAAAACCTTTTCTGGGCGCTTATCTACAATGCCATTTGCATTCCCGTTGCCGCGGGCGCGCTTTCGTGGGCGGGCCTTACGCTGAACCCGATGATCGCAGCCGCGGCCATGAGCCTGAGTTCGGTTTGCGTGGTGAGCAATGCTCTGCGCTTGCGTGCGTGGAAGCCGAAGTTCTCGCGACGCGTGCAAGATGCCGTGTCTGCCCGTGCGCTTCCCGAAGATGGCGTGGCCGTGCGCGAAGTTTCGTATGAATTGCCCGAAGGCATTCAAAATACTCCTGCGAGAAAGGAACCCCTGATGGAAAAGACTCTGCACGTTGAAGGCATGATGTGCCAGCATTGCGTCGCCCATGTGAAAAAGGCGCTCGAGGGCGTCGCTGGCGTGGCGAGCGCCGATGTGGATTTGGATGGAAAGAAGGCGACGGTGCAGTTGGCTGAAGACGTGGCCGATGCCGCGCTGGTCGACGCAGTGGTCGATGCTGGGTATGAGGCGGAAATCGCGTAGCGGGAGCAGCCTCAAAAAGGTGGAAACTGCATTTCCATAGCTGGAATCAATCGATTTTCACGAGTTCGTTTCGGTTCTCGGATAGAAGGGCGAGTTGCGCGCATGCGGCTCGCCCTTCGGCTATGCTATGGGGCGAACGAAAAGGCCGCCTGCGGGCGGCCGCTCTGGCGAATGGAGGATTCATATGCTGAGCGATCAGGAAAAAGCAATGGCCGAAATGATGGCTGCACAGTTCATGGGCAAAGATGAGCAAGGCGACCCTGCCGCCGCGCGTGACGATGCTGCAGTGAAAATCACGTTCTTCGAGAAGGACAACACAGTCGACAACTCCATCGAGGGCATCGCCTCTCGCATGCAGTTCAACGGCTGTTTCGCCATTGACGAGTACATGATTCAGCACAAAGACGGCTCGCCGGTCGATGCCGGCTTCGGCGCCGACTTCAACGAGGCGAATGGCCCTGTTGCCGCATGGGTGTGGTTCAGCCGTCCCGTGAACGGCCCCGTGAAGGCGAAATTCGAGGAACGCTTCAGTGGCACGTTTGACGAGGACGGCCTGCGCATGGACATTCCGACCGACGAGTTCCTCGCATTTGCCGATTGCGGCGCATGGAACGCCTATGCGGTGGACGACGAGGAGGACGACCAGATTTTGTGTGAATAGCGCGATTGAAGGCGATCCCATGCTGTGGGGCTTGCGTCTTTATGCTGTTCGTTTCGTTGGAAAAGCCCGCTTGAGCGGGCTTTTCTAATTATTCACGCGTTTTGCTTTGCGACGTTTGTGAGCAAGTGCGCCAGCTAGCACTGCTGCGGCTGCGACGCACACGATGGCCGCGATGGCCACATAGGGCGCGACGGCGCGGTAGCCGATTTTGCCCTCTTTGGGGTTCTCGACGATTTGGAACGTTGCATGCGTTTCGCCCGCGCAGTTTCCGATGCCCGCCACGATGAGCGTTGCGGTGCCTTCATCGGTATTCTTCGAATACGAAACCTCGTAGTCGACGCCCTGGACAAGTTCGCGTCCGTCGAGTTTGACGCGCGGCGCGGGCTCTATGGGGTACCCCGTGCGCTTTTGGTCGGGAATCGCATCGACGGTGGCATTCGCCAAATCGGCGGGCACGATGACGAAGCTGGTTTCCACGGTGCCTGAATAATCGCCCATGCCCGTGATGGTTACGCTTACGGTGCCCGGGTTTACCAGGTCGCCGTCGAATTGCACTTCGAAATCGACCCCTTCGCGCAGCGACGCTTCGGTTTTCTTGCCGTCTTTCACGGAATCGACGCGCAGCGTGACGGTGGGGCGTTTTTCCGATCCGTCGTACATCACGTCTTGCAGGCCTTGGACGCGCGCTTGGGCGATGTCTGTCGTTTCCAGGGCTTCGAGCGTTTTCCGGGCTTGGTCGTACGTGGAAAGCGCGGGACCCAATTCGCCGCGCACGGCCTCGGCCGCGCTGGCGATGCCGTTGCGGGTGTCGCTTGCGTCGTCGGCGAAGGCCTGGGGTGCGCAGATGGCGCCGCCCAGCGCAAACGAGAGCGCGCATGCCGCAAGGGCGAAAGCGGGCTTGGACATGGTCACCTCCGTCGAGTTCTGCAGGTATTCAGTGCGAACGATTATATCCCGCCTTTGGGGATTCTACGTGGTAAGCTGGGCCGGTATCACGAGAAGTTCCAAGGGGGAATAGCCATGCATTCTTTCACTACGCGCGGCGTATGCTCGCGCCAAATCGATTTCGACATTGTTGACGGCAAGGTTCACAATGTGAGCTTTGTGGGCGGTTGCAATGGCAATTTGAAGGCCATCTCGAAGCTTATCGAAGGGCAATCGGTCGATTGGGTTGTGTCGGTGCTCGAGGGCAATACATGCGGGAAGCGCTCCACGAGCTGCGCCGACCAGCTGACGCAGGCGCTGAAGGCCGCCGAAGCCGGCGAAATTTAGGCTGAAAAGCAAGGAAGCCGAACGGGGCTGCGCCAAGGTGCGCGGCCCCGTTTTCTTATATGCCGCGGTGCATCGAATGGCTTTCGCGCATGCTCTCGAGCAGGATTCGAAGAGATTCCGTTCGCGCGAACAGGCCTACGCCCAAGCAGGCGTTGGCGAGGTATTCGTCGGTTTCGCCGCTATCGAGCAGGTCTAAAGCGGCGCCGACGTTGCCTTGCGCGGCATACAGCACTGCGCCAAGAGACTTCATGTATGCGTGCGCCAGGGGCGATATCTTATCGCGCTCGATGGTTTCGAACGCCTCGGCAATGCGCGAGGCGACGCGTTTCTCAATCGCGAGCCCTTCGATGTCGCTGCCTTCGCGCAAAGCGGCGAACACGGTGCTATGCAAGGTGGCTTCCGCCGCCTTTAGCACGCCTGCATAGCCGAGGTATGCATGGTTTTCGGCTGCCGAAATGGCTTTTCGCACGACGCATTGGGCCTCGAAGGGCCGTTTGGCATTTGCCAGGCACGTGAACAACGCCAACGAGGCATCCAACGCGGGCGCCTCGTGCAAATATCGTTGGGCCTGCGCCAAATAGCGTATGGCGCCCGCCTCGTCGCCGATAGTCATAAGGTAGTCGGCGGCGCGAGCGGCGAAGGGCCCGCATTCGGCTGGATGGTCGCTTTGCGAGTATTGGTCACACGCGATGAGGTCCTGCACGCCGGCCGATGCTTCGCCGTATGTCGCCTCCATGGCGCGTGCGATGCGCAGGTGCGCCGTTGCTCTGTTTTCGCAGCTCGTTTTGGCGAGCACGGCGTCGCGCATTTGTTTGTTTGACAGCGAAACCTTGCCGCATGCGTCATTGCGCACGAGTCCGAGCGCAACCAGTTCGTCAATTGCCGTTTTCGCCGCGCCCGCACGCGCAAGAACGTCGAGCAATCGCGTCTCCAAAGGCATATCGGCTGCCGAGAGCAGCAACATGACGTCGAGCGCTTCGGGCGACAACGACGAGATGGTTGCATCAAGCAGGCCCTCGGCCGTATTGCCTAGCCCAAAAGAGCTGTGGCCAAGGTCTATATTGCGAATCACGCCTTTCATCCAAAACGGGACTCCCTTGGTGGGGATAGCCAGTTGAAGTGCGGTTTCCTTCGGAAGGGAAGGGTAATAGCGCATAATGACATCCGTCACGCACTCGAGCGGCAGCGCGTCGAGTTCTACGGCTTCGAGCCGCTTGGCGTATTCGAGCCGGTTGAAGAATTGCGCGGCTTCGGGGCGCTCGACGTCGGTCGAGATGGTCATGATGCATGTTGACGCGCGCAGCACGTCGTGCATGATGAGGTTCTCGAGCAGCTGCAGCGTGGCGTTGTCGGCGAACTGCACGTCGTCGACAAGGAAATGCAGGGGCCGTTCGCTCGCCAGGAGCGCGAAGAATCGTTCGAGCGATTCCGCGATTTCACCGAGGGAGACAGGCGAGGACGGCACTTCATCGAGCCTGTGTGCATGGAAGCTGCGCATGATGAGGGAAATTCGGGAAACATCCGCCTCTGAAAGCTTTGCAACGACGCGGTTGCGCGTGCGAATCCATCTCTGCGACTGCTCCGCAACGCGCAGCGTCTCCGCGATTGCCGAAAACGGCGCCGTTTGGCCTTGCTTGGTGAACGAGATGTAGAAACGCCGACCGTCGAGATTCTTGGCGATTTCGTTCATCAGACGGGTTTTGCCCATGCCGCTGCCGCCGAAAGCGAGCCCCACGAACCCTTTTGGCAAAGAGAGCAGCGCCTGAAATTGTTCGGTGCGTCCAACAAAAGGCGCGTCGCTTTTCTCGAATATGTTCCGTCGCGCGACGGGCGCGATAACAGGACGGCTTACGCCGAGCGCATCGCGATAGCATTGGACGGTTTCGAGCGTTGGGGCAGTTCCGTACTGTTCATCGAGGGCGGCGCTCAACTTTGCGAAAAGGCGTTCGACCTTGTCTGGAAGTTGGGCTTTTGAGGCTATGCGCATGCCATGCCGGCAGAGGTCTTCGCGCGTGGGGTTCTCGTCGATGATCTCTTCCGTCAGCGACAGCGCGGTGTCGTAAATGCCGCGGCCTTCCAAAATGAGCGCCGTGTCGAGGGTGGCGGCGCAGCGGCGTTTGGCCCATCGGACGCGTTCGAGTTCGACCCATTGCTCGAATGGCGCGGCATCGCGCAGCGAGAAATTCTCGAGGAACTTGCCCCTGAATAGGCGATGGGCCGCTATTGCCTCGTCGCTGCCACCTGCGGCGGAAAGCGCGAAGAATTCTTCGATGTCGCTTTCTACAGCGCGTCCGATGGCAAGCGAATCTTGGGTCACGTCGATGGCGTTTTCACCCACGGCATTTCGCAGATACGAGACATGAATGCTGAGGTTGCGGTTTGCGACGGCCGGTTCTTTGTCGGGCCAAAGCATCCCGGCGAGCGTGACGCGCGAAACGGGGCGGCGCTCTGCGGCAAGGTAATAGAGGATGGCACGCACGCGTCGGCGCGAGATGGTCAGTGGTGAATCCCCGTTGAAGACGCGTGGATTGCCGAGCAACTCAATTCGAAGACGATTGTGGGCCATGGTGCTTCCTTACTGTGCGGTTGCGCAGCGCGCATAACAAACAGCGTTGTGCGTTAACAAATGTAACAAAGAAGCAAGCCGTGGCAAACATTATAGTTGGAGGTGGCTCGAACTTTCGGCGGGCGATAGGCGAGATGCCGTGAAAGGCGCCTCGATTTCTGTCGGGTTACAGGCGGGCGAATGCGTCGAACGACTTCAGGTATATATCCGACAAGGCCATTGAAGCGTCGGTGTCGGCGGCATTGGCGGGCTCGTCTACGAGCGCCACGGGGAAGCCGGCTGCATGGGCGGTTTCGATGGCGTGCAGCGAATCTTCCAGTACGAGCGTGGAGCCGCGCGGCGTTTCCAGGTGATTTAGCGCTACGTTGAATATGGTGGGCTCAGTTTTGCTGGCGCCCACTTCGGTGCAGGTGAACACGGCCGAGAAATAGTGGGCGATGCCTAGTCGCTCCAAGGCTGCAAGCGCGCAATCGCGCCTGGTGGCGGTGGCAACGCACATGCGCACGCCAGCATCGCGCAAAGCTTCGAGCATGTCGACGGCTGCCGGTTTGCATGGAATGCAGTCGCGGTAGGCGAACTCGATGCCCGCCATAACACCGCGGCAGATTTCGTCGATCGACTCTTCCAGCCCGTAGGTTTCCTTCATGTATTGCGCCGAGCCCTCCATGGTAAGGCGCTTGAAGTGGTAGCGAATATCGGGCTTCGGCGTTTTGCCGCGCGAGCGCAGGTAGCGCTCGCCCAGGTCGTCCCACCACGGCATGGAATCGAGCAGCGTGCCGTCTAAATCGAAAATCGCGCCCTCGATTGCCTCGGGCGCGCTGGGGCGCACCAGGCCAAACGACGTTTCAGCGGCCTGGCCGCAGGCGAGCTGGGCGCGCGCAGCTGGGGCATCGGCGCCGATGAATGCGAGGGTGGAAATGCTGCCCATGGATGGCCTTTCTTACATGATGGCGGTTGCCGCGATAACGATGAAGCACGTGAGCAGGCCCGACACCGCAATGGCCACGCCGCTCATGGCACCTTCCAGTTTACCCATTTCCAGCGCTTTCGCCGTGCCAACCGCGTGGCTGCAGGTGCCAATGGCTACGCCCTGGGCGACCTTGTTCTTGATGTGGAACACGTTGGCCAACATGGGCGAGAAGATGGCGCCCATAACGCCGGTCGTCATAACGGCGGCCATGGTGATGGACGCCGTGCCGCCTAGCTCTCCGGTCACGGCAAGCGCGATGGGCGCGGTGGTCGACTTCGGCAACGTGGACAGCGCCACCTCGTCTCCCAAGCCGAATAGTTCGCACAGCCCGTACGCGCTCACCATAGACACGATGGATCCCACCAAGCAGCCGGCGAAGATGGGCAGGAAGTTGCTCTCCAGGATTTTGCGCTGCTGGTAGATAGAGAATGCCAACACGGCGGTCGCGGGGCCGAGCATCGACGAGATAAGCGTGGCGCCTTTCTCGTACGATTCCAGCGGAATATTGAGCACCGTGAGCCCAATCATGATGATGGCCACGGTTACGAGCAGGGGGTTGAGCAGCGGCGAATTCGTTTTGCGATTCAGCCATACCGAGAACGCGAACACGCCAATGCTTAAGGCCAGGCTGCCGCCCGCTTCCAGAATGTCGGATGCGATGGTCGTGAAGTCCATGCTATTCACCTTCGGCTTTCAGCGCGTTTTTCAGGTGTACGTCTTTGCCGGCGCGCTTGCCGGTGACATATTTCTGCAGGCGGCCCACAAGAATGACCGTGATGGCGGTGGAAAGAAACACGAGCACCGTGGTGATGATGCATACGAGCGCGAACCAGCCGATGCGGTTGCCAATCATGGGCAGGCTCGTAAGGATGGTGACGCCTGCGGGAATGAAGAACACGGGCATGTATTTCAACAGGAAGTTTGACACCAGCTCGATTTTGCTTTCGTCGATCATGCCCGAAATAAGCAGCGACAGCAGAATGCCCATGCTGCAGATGTTCGCGGGCACCTCGATGGGCAGGTGTACCGAAACGGCTTCGCCGATGTAGCACACGCCGGCGAGAAAGGCCAGCTGAATAAGGAAGAGAGTGAGTCGTTTGCTGTGAAATTTGATGCGTTCGCGCATGCTGTGGTTCATCTCCGTTTGCGGTTGAAAAAGGGTCGTCATCGTACACCCTGTGCGTGGGACGCTTCGAAATGCGAAGAAACCAACACTCGACCTTTGCGACATCTTCACGAATTGGCAACGCTGCAGGTAAAGCTGTGTGCACAGAGCGCTGCGAGCGCCGTCGTTGGCGGCATGCGGAGGTTGATATAGACAAAAAACGGTCATTTTGGCAGAGAAAGTTGGTTTTGGGGCGAGAAACGCGATTTCGAGATGGCAAATGAGCGTCTGACGACCCCCGATAGGGCGTTTGCAATGATAAATGCAATATATATATTGCATTTAGCTTGGCGGAAAGCAGAGTGGCGCCCGAAAACAGACTTTTTGTGCCAAAAGAAGCAGTTTTTGGTGGTGCGGAGCGCCGGTATTCGTCGGCAGTTGACCTGCGCTTTGCGGGGAATTTACGTTGGTGGCGCATCATGTATAGTAAAAGCGGCGGTGCTTTTCTTTCGACGAGAGGGGCTGTCATGGAGCTTGTGATCTTGCTTGTTGCATTGGTTGCCGTGCTTGTGGCGTGTGTTGGCGCGCTTCAGCTGCTGGCGCTTGAATTCGACCGCGATTTGGGCACGTGCGCGAATGGCGCTGAACGCGCGCATCGCATACGCCGCGAACTCGTTGAACTTTGATTGGCGAATGGCTGTCGCAATGCTCGCGCCGTTTCGTCGGGCTACAATGTTGAAAGAGATAAGTGCCCTGCGGTTTTGGCGTGAGCCAGGCCGCGCGACGAAGGAGCGACCATGGAAGAGGACGTGTGCGCAACCAGTTTCGACGAGGCTGCCGGTTTGCCCGAACTGCTCGACATCGAGCAGATAAGCGGCGGTTGGATTAAGAAATACATCCTGACGTATCGTCTATCCGATGGGCGCGAGCTGAAATACGATGTGGTGTCGCGTAAGGAACTCAATGAATATCGCAGAGAGATAGAAACGCTGGGCACGGTTGCGCCGCAGGTGGACGCCGTATGCATCGTGGGGCATACTCATAACGACGAGTTCCTACTTATTCACGAGTTTCGTTTTCCGATGAATCGTATGTGCGTGGCGTTTCCGGCCGGTTTGCGCGAGCGCGGAGAAGATATCGTCGAATGCGCGGCCCGCGAGCTGCGCGAAGAAACGGGCTTTGATTTCGTGCGCGATGCATCGGGCTCTCCCGTGCGGGCGCGTGCGTGCGTGCAGCCGGGATTTTCGTCGCTCGGGATGGGCGACGAGAGCATTGCCATGGTGTTTGCCGAGGTCGAGCGTGTGGCTGAGCCGCGCAGCGAATCGACTGAATACATCGAGACGTTCTTGCTGCCGCGCGCCGATGTGCCGGCGTTTTTGCGCGACAATCGCGACCCGCTTTCCATTCGCTGCCAGCTGGTGTTGGAAATGGTGGCAGAGCCGCCGTTCGAATTCGGCATGAAAGCGGGTGCATAAATGGCTCGCGATGAGCAATTTCGTGAAGGGCATGGTGGCCGAGACTTTCGTGGCAGTCACGGCGCGCATGGCGGTTGGCCCGTGCGCTCTGCTCGCAATAAGCGGTTTGATGGTACGCGGCGCGGCGAAGGCGCGCGCGGCGATAGGGAGGTTGTGCGCGACGAGCCCGCGTTTGAGCCGCTGCCCCCTCAATTTCCGTTGAAGGTGGGCGACATCGACGGCGGTCGCAAGGCCGAGATTCTATGTCGCGACAAGGGTGCCGATCAGTTTGCGGCGCGCCTGCGCAAGGTGGCGAAAGACCGTCGAAAGTGGGCTCGCGACAACGATATTTCGTGTTATCGCGTCTACGATGCCGACCTGCCCGACTTCGCCGTTGCTATCGATCGCTACGATGGCGTGTGGAAGAGCGAAGGCGAAAGTTGCCTGGTGATTGCCGAGTACCAGGCGCCGAAATCGATTGATGCGGCCAAGGCCGCCGCGCGCTTGGAAGATGCAGTGGAAATCGCGTCGGCCACGTTCGGCATTCCGCGCGAGCGCGTGTTTTTGAAGACGCGGCGCCGCGAAAAGGGCGGCGGGCAATACACCGACCAGCAAAAAGAGGGCCATCTGCTGTATACGCAAGAGGCGGGCAACGTGTTCGAGTGCGATTTGGGCTCGTATTTGGACACGGGCATCTTCCTCGACCACCGCGTGACGCGCGAGATGGTGGGCGGCATGGCCGAGGGCAAGAAGTTCTTGAACCTGTTCTCTTATACCGGCACGTGCACGGTGCATGCCGCGGTTGGCGGCGCGAAATCGACGCTGACGGTAGATTTGTCGCAAACGTATTTGTCGTGGGCGCATCGCAACATGGAGCTGAACGGCTGCGACGGGCCCGAGCACGGCTTCGTGCGCGCCGACGTGCTGCAGTGGATCGAGCGCGAGGCGCGCGGGTGGCGTCGGTTTGATTTGATTTTCGTGGACCCGCCCACGTTCTCGAATTCGAAGGCCATGGGCAAAAACACGTGGAGCGTGCAGCGCGATCACGTGAAGCTGCTTGCGAATGTGGTGCGCCTGCTCGAGCGCGATGGCGTGGCCGTGTTCAGCTGCAACTTGCGCAACTTCAAGCCCGATGTGGAAGCGCTCGCGGCGGCAGGGGTGGCGATTGAAGACATCACGCCGCAAACCATTCCATACGATTTCGAACGCAATCCGAAAATCCACTGCTGCTATTTGGTGCGGAAGGCATAAGTGACCCATCACAACCCAGCATTTAGAAAGGAAAGCCATGGTTGACGAAAAACTGGTTGAGAAAATGTGGTGCAACGTGCCCGAGGCGCCCGAATTTCGCGACAACATCGAGATTCTCGAGGTGACCGAGCCGGGCTATGTGCACTTCACGATGGACATTCCGAAAAGCTTGGGCAATTATCGGGGCGGCATCCATGGCGGTACGGGCTACTTTATTGGCGAAATTGGCTGTGGGTTCGCCACGTACTCGTTCGGCGTGAACAACGTGTGCAACTCCGCGAGCATTAACTTCTTCAAAGCGGTGCCGTGCTGCAAAGTTGATGTGACCACCGAGCCTTTGCACAAGGGTCGCTCTACCGCGGTGATTCGCGTAACCACGCGCGAGGCGGCTACGGGCAAGTTGCTGTTTCAGTCAACGCACAACATGTTCCTGATGGGGCCGTTGGAAGATTGAGACTCGCGAACTTCCGTGCGGGCGACGGCGCTTGATTTGAAGTGAAGCCCGCGCAAGAAAATTGCTTCTTGGTTGGCAGAAAATTCGAGGTTTGCAGCATCGTGCTGGATTGATTTCCTGTGTGAAGGTACATAATCCCAGGTCAAATTCTTATGCGAGTAGGATGGATGCGGAACAATGCAACGCGTGGCGCGAAAAATGCTGCACACCTCGGATTTTCTGCCATAGGGAACGGGATTTTCTTGTGAAGGCGCGAAGCTATGGCGAGAATGTTTGAGCCTGAAATGAAGACGTGCACGTTTCTGCATTTCAATACCGTAAACTCGGTTTCGGCCGATGTCGACGATGCCGCGCTGAATGCGGTTGAAGCTTTGTGCGCGAAATACGAGCAGCTGTTCAACCGATTCAACCCGGCGAGTCAGCTGTATGCGCTCAATCATGCACGCGGCGAGTGGGCGCGCGTCGGCGCCGAATTGGCGCAGCTTTTGCGTGCGGCGCTCGGCTACTGCGAGCGCACGGGCGGGTTGTTCGACATAACCATGGGCGGCGTATGCTCGCTGTGGGATTTCCATCGTGGCGTGGTGCCGCAGCCTGCCGCGCTTGCGGCCGCGCGCGCCCATGTGAATTGGCGAGTGGTCGAGGTGCACGATGGGGAATCGGCTGGTGACGCGTGCTTTGCGCGCATAACGGATTCCGATGCATGGGTCGATTTGGGCGGCATAGCGAAAGGCTTCATCGCCGACGGCATCGTGCGGCTTTTGCGCGAGCGAGGCGCGACGCGCGGCATCGTGAACTTGGGCGGCAATGTGGTGTGTCTGGGTGAAAAACAAGAAGGCAAACCGTGGCAGGTTGGCCTTCGAAAGCCGGTTCCCGCTTGGGAGTGCGCGCCCGAAGAATCATTCGCCGTGGTTTCCGTGCGCGATAAATCGGTGGTGACCAGCGGCGTATACGAGCGCTGCTTCATGCGCGATGGGCGTTTCTTCCACCATATCCTCGACCCTGCGACGGGATCGCCGGCACAAACCGACGTGCTTTCGGCAACGGTGATTTCCGATGCTTCGATCGACGGCGACGGCTATACCACAGCGCTGGTGATTATGGGAATTGACCGGGCACTGGATTTCGTCGAGTCGCTGCCCGGCGTTGACGCTGTGCTGCTTGCAAGCGACGGTACGGTATATGCGACATCGGGCGTGCGCAATGGCAAAATTGGATTGCGCGTTTTAGATTCGATTTAAGCTGCTTTGCGCGTTGCAAGAAAAAAGGCGTGCGTTGGCAAAAATTCCGAGGTTTGCAGCTGTTTCTTGAGGATTTTGATTATCGAAAAGCGATGCGCTCGGTACCGAGATTATCTGACCTGGTGTTTTGCCTTGTGAAAAGCTTCGAGCGTTCAGAATGGAGCTGCAAACCTCGGAATTTTTGCCAGTAGCGGCATTTTTTCTTGCAGGGGCCCGGCGATACCGCGCATCGCCGGGCCCGATGCGCGGCAATCTAGCGAATGGTAACGCCTTCGGGAAGGTCGATGGAACGGAAGTCGAATTCGTCCTCCTCTTCGCTTGGTACGGCTTCAACGGGGGCCTCCTCGACGGGGGTGGGCTGGCCGAACGCCTCGTCGAACGCGTCGAAAATCGCGCGCGGCACGGCGAACACGATGGTCTTGATGGCGCCGGGGTGTGCGGCAATCCATTTTTGGAACAGCTCGATGACCTGCGCGGGAGCAAAGCCCTGGCGGCCGCATGCGTAGGCGTTGGTTATAAGCGTTTCGATGCCGTTTGCGGCGGCGATGTTCAGTATGGTTTGAATGCGGTCGTCGAGGCAGTCGAGGCATTCGCGCTCGGAGCGGTGGTTTTCAAGCGCGCGCTCGCGGTTGGGCTCGGGCACGGCGATGACGTTCGCGGTGCGAATCTCGCCCTCGCGAATGAATGCGACATCGGGCAAATACATCGCGCGGCTCGTGAGCAGCATGCCGCACATGTAGCTGCGATTCTGGTCATGATAGGTGGCTTTCATGCCGCGCAGCACGGGGTACAGGTTGCTTTCAGAACACAGAATTTGCTCGGGGCCGAACGAGCCGTCTTCGTAGGCGCCGCCGGGGCGTGTGTACGAAACGGGGTCGACGATGGCGGTTTTGCCCTCGGCGCGATGCAGCGCGGTAATGGTGAAATCGGTGGTCACCTGAGTTTCGGTTGCGTCGGCTGCGGGCTCGGGCAATTCGAGCGTCAACGCGTCGCCGTCTTTGTAAATGACGGCCGCGTCGATGGTGGCTTTCGTTTCCTTGGCGAACGCACCCTTCATAAGAGCGAGGTGCTTGGCGGCTTCCGCGCGTCGCTGGTCGCGAGTGGGCATGGTTTCCTCCCTTGGTCGGAATTTTCGCATCTGGCGTTGATTTTAGTGGAAGCCGCCAAGTGCAACAACGAAGCGCCGCCAACGTCGCACAATTGCAACGATTGCGGACGCCACATTCTTGGCGGCCGTTAAATGCTATCGAGCGCTCAATAGGCTCAGCGGTTTACAATTCGCGAATTTCGCTCGCCTTTACCCCTTCGAGCAAATCGAGTAGTTCCTGCTTTTTATGAAACGTGTTAAATGCCGCGAGCATTTAACACGTTAAACGCCACTTCATGCGAGGGGGTTCGTATATGCGAACCCCCTCTTTTCGTATATACGCACCTTTTATTGATGGGGGTTGCCCAACAAAATAATCGATAGATCGCGTGTGCGATTTTGGCCATTTTTGTCTTGAGATGGCACTTCCGCATATGCCGAGCTGGCCGAATAATGAGGGAAACCCGAGTGAGAGGGGGCGCGTCGTGAGAACTTCAATGCATTCAGAGTTTCAGCGCAACACTGCGGTAGCGAAGGAGGCCACGCCATGAAGCGATTGAAATTGGCGTGCGCGGCGGTGCTCGCATGCGTGTTATTGCCCCTTATGGGGCTTTCGGCGTTTGCCGACGATGCGCCCGATGCAGCCAATGCGAACATTCGCGCGGCCGCGCACATCGAAACGATCGCCGACGCGTCCACCATGGGCGACTGGGCGGCGCTTATGGAAAAGACGACCGAGAATGTTGGACGAATTTGGACCGATAAAACGGTACAGACGAGCGATATCGTGCTTTCGGGCGCAAGTGGCAGCACAAGCATCTCTAAGGGCGATTCGGATTTCATCACAGCTTTTTCGGCGCTTTCTTCTACATCGAATATCGCGTCGACTTCGATAACACCCCTCGATATCGTGCTGGTGCTTGATGCGTCGGGCTCGATGACCGACCCGATGGGAAATGGGGATTCAACGAAGCGCATCGATGCACTGAAGACTGCCGCGAATGGCTTTATCGACGAAATCGCGAAACAGAACGCGAGCGCTTCCGATGCAAACAAACAGCATCGGGTTGCCGTCGTGAAGTTCTCGGGCGACGAGAGCAACCGAGTCGGCAACGATAAGTATCGCGACGGGCAAAACACTTACAATTACAGCCAGGTTATGAAGGCGATGGCCGCATGCACCAACGATACGAAAGATTCGTTCAAGGGTACTGTTGATAGCATTGAACCTGCAGGCGCCACGCGTGCCGATAACGGTTTTAAACTTGCGAAATCGCAACTTGAATCGAGCAATCGCGAAGGCGCCAAGAAAATCGTGATCTTCTTCACCGACGGCACGCCGACGTCGTTCAGCGAATTTGACCCCAGGGTTGCGAGCACTGCCGTGGCTACCGCCAAAGAGATGAAAGACGCGGGCGCTTTGGTGTATGACATTGGCATTTTTAGCGGCGCAAACCCGAAGGCCGATGTGAGCGCTGGTGGCGCAAGCAACGAAAACAAGTTCATGCAGGCGGCGTCGAGCAATTACCCTGATGCGACGTATTCGAGGGATTATTGGGACCAGTACACCTGGAGCTTCGGCAATAGGGCGGCCAATTCCGACTTCTACAAATCGGCCACCAATGCTACCGAGCTCGCGAAGATTTTCGAAGACATCTCTAAGGAAATCGTGGAGGCGGCAGGCTACCCGACGAACGTAACCGAGGGTTACGAGAACGAATCAGGCTATATTACGTTCGACGACAAGCTTGGCGAATACATGCAAGTGGACGATTTCGAGGCGGTTGTGATTGCTGACCAGGTGTATCGCGACCCAGATGTGTCGACAAGCGGCAACACAACAAGCTACACATTCAAGGGCACCCCAACGCTCAACGGCGCGCAGGTCGACCTTGCCGACATTAATATTTCCGTCACGAAGTCGGACGATGTGGCGGTAGGAGATGCGGTGAAGGTCGAAATTCCCGCAACGCTAATTCCGCTGCGCAATTTCAAGGTGGATGAAGACGCCCGCACCATGGAGGTAAACGAGACGTATCCCGTTCGCGTGTTCTATACCTCAAGCGTGAAAATTGGCGCGCTGAAGCT
>CALBLG010000229.1 GCA_937895975.1 uncultured Slackia sp. | reverse complement strand
ACGGTCGATGAAAACGGCGAGAAGATGTCGAAGTCCAAGGGCAACGGCATCGCTCCGCAGGAAGTCACCGACAAATATGGCGCCGATGTGCTGCGCCTGTGGGTCGCTTCCACCGATTACTCGGTCGACGTGTCTATCGGTGACAACATCCTGCAGCGCACCTCCGATGCGTACCGCCGCTTCCGCAACACGTTCCGCTTCCTGCTGGGCAACCTCGACGGGTTCGATTTCCAGCGCGATGCCGTGTCGCTTAGCGAGATGCGCCCGGTTGACGTGTGGGCTATGCTTCGCTTGAAGCAGCTGCTCGCCGATGTGGAGCGCGGCTACGACGAATACCACTACCACCAGGTGTTCCGTGCGCTGTACGACTACGTGGTCGGCGACTTGTCGGCCGTGTACATGGATGTGGTGAAAGACCGCCTGTACGCCGAGGCGCCGGGTTCGGTCGCGCGTCGTTCGGCCCAAACCGTGCTTATGAACATCCTCGAGGTGCTCGTGCGCGTGATGAGCCCCATTTTGTCGTTCACCTGCGATGAGGTGTGGGAGCATTATCCTGAAACCGAGCGCAATCGCGAAGGCCGTCCGATCAGCGTGCAGCTGGCAGGCTGGCCGACGCTCGACGACTTCACGCCCGCGTTGCCGCAGGGAGAGGCCGCCGATGCGGTGATGGCAAACTTCGCGTGCCTGCTTGAGGTTCGCGATGCCGTGACGAAGGCCATCGAGGAAGCGCGCAATGCCAAGATCGTGGGCAAGAGCCAGGAAGCCGTGCTGAGCATCACGGTGCCCCAGGCTGCGGCCGACGTGCTCGCCGGTTTCAGCGCCTCCGACTTGGAAGAGCTGTTCATCGTGAGTCATGTCGATGTCATCGTCGGCGATGTGGAAGAGGCGCAGGTTGTCGTTTCGGCCACCGACGCGCCGAAGTGCCCGCGCTGCTGGAACCATCGCGCGCTCGGCGGCAATGCTAACCACCCCGAGGTGTGCGAGCGCTGCGGCGACGTGCTCGATCAGCTTGCGTAAATAATCTCGCTCGGCCCGCGCAAGCGGGCCATATGCGGCGGGCCGGGGGAATGCTCTTCCGGCCCGCCGTTGCGTCATAGGAAGGTTCATGTGACAAACGATATCGTGAAATCGAAGAATTCAAAAACCCCGTGCGTCATCGCGTTCTCGGCGGTCGCCGTTGCGTGGCTTGTGTTCGACCGCCTGACGAAGATGTATTTCGAAGACGCCTACGAGCTTGGCCAGGCGGGCTCGAATTGCGGCCTGTTCCGATTCACACTGGTGCACAACACCGGAGCCGCTTGGGGCATGTTCGGCGATTCGACGTTCATGTTGGGCATCACGTCGACCATCGTGTGCGTGCTCATCGCGCTGGCATTCGCTTTTTGGGAAAAGCTCGCTGGGCACGTTCCCACGGCATTTGAGACATGCGCCCTCGCACTCGTGTTTTCAGGCGGGCTGGGCAACGCGTTCGACCGCTTCGCGCAGGGCTATGTCATCGACTTCATCGATTTCACGTTCATCGACTTCCCGGTGTTCAATATCGCCGATATCGGTGTGACCTGTGGCTTCGTGCTGCTTGTTATTGGATATTTGCTTGCGACGCGCAAGGAGGCCGCCCATGTCTAGCTATGCGCGCGACATCGTGCCCGAGCAGTGCGCGGGCATGCGGCTCGATGCCTACATGGCGGCGCAGGGTCTGTATCCCACGCGCAGCGCAGCCGCAAAATGCATCGCCGACGGCTATTGCGCCTTGAACGGCAAACTGCCGCGCAAAAGCGCCTCTGTAGCGGCGGGCGACGTGCTTGAATACGAGACGTATGAAGACCCACACGCGCCCGAGCTGGTGCCGGCCGATATTCCGCTCGATATTCGTTACGAAGACGATTACCTGCTGGTTATTTCGAAGCAGGCGGGCCTGGTGTGCCATCCAGCCGAGGGGCACTACGGTGACACACTGGTGAACGCGCTCATCGCGCATTGCGGCAAGGAGAACCTGTGCGACGTGCAGGGCGAGCAAGACCGTCTGGGCATCGTGCATCGCCTCGATCGCGATACCAGCGGCCTTATGCTGTGCGCGAAAACCAACGAAGTGGGCTTGGCGCTTATGGAAGACATTCGTCTGAAGAACGTCGACCGCCATTACCTGGCGCTCGTGCAAGGCTGGATTCCTCTGGATACGGGCATCGTCGACGCGCCCATCGCGCGCGGCAGCCGTGACCGTCTGCGTATGGAAGTGTCCGACCGTGAGGACGCGCGTCCGTCCATCACCACGTTTACGGTGAAGCGCCGATTCGAGCCCGGCAAAAACGACGATGGCTTCACGCTTATCGACTGCAAGCTATTCACGGGCCGCACGCACCAAATTCGCGTGCATATGGAATACATCAAGCACCCGTGCGTGGGCGACCCGGTGTATGGCTGGAAAAAGAAAGAGAACCTGGGGCTTGATCGCCAGTTTTTGCACTCGTATCGCCTGGCATTCACCCATCCCGTGACGGGCGAGCGCATGGAATTCGAAGATACGCTTCCGCCCGATTTCCAGCAGGTCATCGACGAGCTTGATGCGCGAGAATAATTTGGCTTGCGGCTCCCTCGGCGGACTCGGTCGCCAAAGGTCGTCTGAGTTCAAACTTGTTCTTAATTTAAAAGTTAAGCGAAGCCAGGTGAGCGCATAGTGAGCGCAGCGAACGGTAGCGAACCGTGGCCTTTGGCGACCGAGTCCGCCGAGGGGGCCGCGGATGCGTTGTGCGGTTGAAACGGATCAAGGGCGCGCCCCTTTGGCCTTATTGCCATCGAGAAACGAAAAAAGACGCATGATGCGTCTTTTTTCGACAAGCTGAAAGCGATGGGTAAGCGCTCGCTTCCATATATATGAGACTCGGCCGACGCCGAAGCGCCAAGGAGTGGCCGAATCGAGCGAAGGGGATGCCCCGCGCAGCACGCGGCATGCGCGGGGCAGGGAAGAAGCGTTGAAGCTCGGCGATTAGCGGCCAACCCAGTTCGGGGTGCGCTTCTCGGTGAAGGCCAGCGGGCCCTCGATGCCGTCTTCGGTCTTCTCGAGGAAGCGATAGGCACCGTCGCAGTAGCGCATCGCGTCTTCTTCAGACATCTGGTCGGCGGCATGCACCAGGTACTTGGTCCACTTCAAAGCCAAGGGGGCATTCTTCAGAACCTGCTCGGCCAGCTCGATTGCCTTGTCCATGACCTCTTCGGCCGGCACGACGTAGTTGATCAGGCCAAGTTCCTTGGCCTCGGGGGCCTTGATTTTCTTGCCCGTGAGCAAAAGCTCCATGCAATCCTTGCGGTTGATGTCGCGGGCCAGACGCACGATGCCGCCCGTGGAGGCGATGATGCCCAGACCGACCTCGGTGCAGCCGAACTTGGCGTTCTCGGCGGCAACGACCATGTCGCAGGATAGGGCGATTTCCATGCCGCCGCCAGCCGCGGAACCGTTGCAGGCCGCGATGATGGGCTTGGAGCACAGGCGTGCCGTGATGCCGCCGAAGCCATGCTCGGTGACGGTCTGACACTCACCGCCTTCAGAGAGCTCGGAGAGGTCCTCGCCGGCGCAGAAGACCTTGCCGGTGCCCGTCACGATAATCGCGCGTACCGCCTTGTCTTTCTCGGCGTGGTTCATGATGTTTTCCATGGCGTCAGAAGTCGCGCCGTTCAGCGCGTTGGCGACCTCGGGACGGTTGATGCGGATGATGAGCAGTCCGTCCTCGCGAAGCTCGGATACGACGGTGTCGGTTCCGTAGTAATCTGCCATAGTTCCTCCTCCTTGTTGGGTGCCTTCAACAGAAGGCCAAATACGCCCCGTTGGCATATTTACATGGTTTGGCGAAGCATTCGGCTTCTTCGAGGTGCGTTGCCGACCGATTCACGCATACGTCCGGGGTGGCCGTCCGCTGCCGAAATCCCCGTCGTTTCGGTCGGCTTCGCACATCGCGATTCCAACCTTAGGTGCGCGGCGGCGGCCGCGGTATCGCTTGAGGTGGAGTAATTGAGGTTTAAGCGCAAATTGGGTGCATCCCTAAAAACATAGTATGCTGGTCAAATTTCAGAATCTGTTGGTCAAATAAGGCGCACCATCAGCGGAAATTCACAATCACGAGTATAATCGCCGAATTGATTAACTCGCGTCGAGCAAGCTGGCGGAAGCGTTTCCGGCGTTGGGTGATGCATGCCAGCGCGTGCATGTTCGCCGTGTCGCGATATGAACTGTTCTTGAAAGTGTTGCAGGGGAGGCAATGCCATGGATTTCATGCTGAGCGATGCCGATCGCGTTCTGATATCTCAGGTGCGCGAATTCGGCGAAACCTATTTCGACGAGGCTTCGGTCGCGCAATGGCGTCGCGACATGGGTCTGCCCGACGAGGTGGTGAAGGCGTTCGTCGATCTCGACTTCAACGGCTTCGGCGTAATTCACCGTCGCAACCATGTTCACTACGACATGCTTGCTCAGGTACTCGTGCTTGAAGAGCTTTCGCGCGTGTCGGGCGCCACGCTGCCGTTTCAAAACGACTTTCTGCAGTTGCAAATTCTCGAAGCGTTCGCGAGCCCCGCTCAAACCGACCCCATCCGTTTGGAATATCAGAACACCGGGCGCTTGGCCTTCGCATTCGCCGTGTCCGAGCCTAATGCGGGCTCCGATACCATGGGCATGAAGACGCACGTGCGCACCGTCGACGGGCAGTTGGTGCTCAATGGCGAGAAGATGTTCGTGAACAATGGCGAATACGCGCCCGCTTTGCTGGTCGCCGCAATCGATGACGACGAGCCGACTGAAGGAAAGCACCCGGCCTTGTCGATGTGGATGATTCCGCGCACGGCCGCAGGTGTTGAAGCTGTGCCCGAGAACAAAATCGGCCAAGAGATGCTGCCGTTCGCGCATATCCAGTTCAACAACGTGGTGCTTGAAGAATCATGGCGCCTTACGGGGCCGGCCACGGGCTTCAGCCAGCTGCTGGGCTTTTTCGAATACGGGCGCGTGTTCGCGTGCGCGACGGCGCTCGGCGAGGCGCAAGCCGCCATGGACGATGCCGTGAAATGGGCTCGCGAGCGCATGGCGTTCGGCACTCCTGTATCCAACTTCCAACAAGTGCAAGAGATGCTCACCGATATGGAAGTGAAGCTGACCAATATGCGCCACCTGGTGTATAAGGCGGCGTGGGAATTCGACCACGGCGTGCATGAACGCCTTACCGTTGCCATGATGAAGCGCTATGTGCCGCGCGCCGCTACCGAGGTGGCGAGCGACGCCATGCAAATCCTGGGTGGTCGCGGCTATACCACGCACGAGCGCATCTCATCCATCTGGCAAGACTGCCGCGGCTTCCAAATCGCCGAAGGCACCGACCAAATCATGGTCTATATCGCCGCGCCGCTCATCATGCGCAAGTATGCCGAGGGCGTAAATTAAGGCCTTTTCACGGTTCATATCTATATAAGGAGGGACGTTCGCTTCCCTCCTTTTTCTGTTTGGTCACTTTCTAGAAAAGTGTCCGTCAATTTCAAGTGCCTCATGCAAAAAGAGGGATAAGAAACTATCCAACTTTCTTATATTTGTGGGAAATATATAGTCGTTATTTATCGGTTTCGGGTCAAAAGGACGATATTGACCCTAACAAGATGTGACGATTTGGAGGATTATACTTAGCGAATTTGTTCTTGGATCGGCGCTTTCGGGTGACATCTAAGATTGCCACTCGCCTTCAGGGATTCTGGCCCCCTTAAGGCGAGTGGCGCAATCGTCTGGTCTTTCATAAGGAGGAAAGAAATTGGGCGAAACGGCAACTTACACGGATAAGATGAGCGTGCGTCACATTCTCATCATTATCTCGGGCATCATGATTACGTTCGGATGCTCGGCTCTCGTCTTCTCGACGTGGAGCGCATTCCAGGCTTACGTCCCCGATCTGCTGGGCGTGCCTACCACTCAGTGGGCGCTGTACATCACGGTGCTCTACCTGGCCGAAGCTTTCTCGGCGCCGTTCATTGGCAACCTGCTTGCTAAGACCGACATCCGCATCGTGCTTTCGGCTTCCGCTGCGCTCGTCGGCGTTGGCTTCATCCTGATCTCTTTGATCAAGACCATCTGGATTTTCTACGTTGCGGGCCTCATGATGGGCCTCGGCGAGGTTGGCCTGTTGTGGCTGGCTGTTCCTACGCTGTGCAACAAGTGGTTCAACCAGAAGTCCGGCACCATCATCGGCGCTTGCATGGCCTTCACCGGCATCGGTGGCGCCATCTGGCTGCAGGTCTTCAATGCCCTCATCGGCTCCGGCATGGATGTCTGGACCATCTACATGATTTGGGGCGTCGCCGCTCTGGTCACTTCTCTGCCGTTCACGCTGCTGTGCATCCGCTCCACTCCTGAAGAGGCCGGTTGCCTGCCTTATGGCAAGCCTCAGACCGCTTCCGGCAAGCCTGCTGGCGTTGATGCTTCCAAGGCTATGAAGTCTGCCGCGTTCTACGCGATGTTCCTGCTGGCTGGCATCATCAACCTGCTGACCATCGTTGCCCAGCAGTTCCCGAAGTACACCAAGTCCCTCGACGACGGCACCGGCACCTTCATCGCCGTTGGCGTTACCATGGCTACCGTCATGATGGCTTCGCAGGCTATCTGCAAGCTCGCCCTGGGCGTGTGCGCCGACAAGAACTCCAAGCTTAGCTTCTTCGCCGCTTGCGCTACGGGCATCATCGGCGTGCTGCTGGTCTGGTTCGGCACCGGCTCCGCTATGATTCTGTACGCCGGCTCCGCTGTGTACGGCTTCTTCTTCGCAAGCTGCGTCGTTCTGGTCCCGATTCTGGTTCGCCAGCTGTTCGGCCAGCGCGAGTATCCCCAGATTTACTCCCGCATCTCCATGTTCGTCAACATCGTTGGCGCCATCGGTGCTCCGTTCTGGGCGTTCTTCGGCGACATGAGCTACAGCATCCTGTTCACCGTTGCTATCGTCCTCATGGTCGTCGTCCTGCTGCTCGGCATTTTCTGCTTCAGCAAGATGAAGGGCCTGCAGGCCGAGTGGACCGAGTAAGTTACAGTATCTGCTGAAACATACCGCTCAACGAAAGGACCGCACTCGAAAGGGTGCGGTCCTTTTTTTGCGCTTAGGGATGAATTCGGTATGGCTTAAAAGCGGGTTAAGGCAAAACGAATCAAGGAAAGTGGGTTAGGTGGGTGGATTAAAAGGGCTGCACCATTGACCTGAAGTGCGAAGTGCGGCCTGTCTAGTGCTTGCTGTCCCATTCGAAGCTGCGGGTGAATTCGATGAAATTCTCAACAGCCCTCGTTTTGTAAGCGGCTGTTTTGAATGTGAGGCATACCTGGTGAAAATCGTCGTCGACTTCGGGCAGATGCTTCGTGATGAGTTCGCGGAAAGGGGATAGACCGATGGTCTTCAAAGCTAATCCTACTGTGCCGGGCGTGCTTTCTACCATGCTGCCCAGGGTAATTTCGTCATTCGCGTAGGTATGTGATGCGGTAAGGCCGTGGGTTTTCATGAGAGCCGCAACCTCGGCTCCGATAGGTGTCGCAGGCGGGTAGGGGATGGTGTCGCGGGCGGGCAGGGCGGCGAGTTTCAGTTCTTTCGCCCATGCCAGCTTATCGGAACGGTGCACCACGGCTACCAGTTGTTGCGTCAGCACGGGAACGAACGTGAGGTTGGGCTTGTTGGCGACGTATGCAGTGAACGCCAATTCGTAACGGTTTGATTCGAGGTCTTCTATAAGCGGCTGCGTAAGGCCCTGGAACACGTTCACTTGGGCCTCTTTGCCGTATTGGTCACGATAACCCTTGATAAGTGCAGGCAGATAATCGCCCTGAATGGTGTAGATCGCACCCAAATCGATACTGCCGGTAGGCGATCCTGCGTGCTCGTGTGCAAGCGCTATGCCCTTCTCAAGGGCATTTACGGCCTGTGTGGCGTAGTCATAGAACTCCTCGCCATATTTCGTCAGCTTGATCTTGCGCCCCTCTCGCTCGAAGAGGGGAATGCCCAACTCTTTTTCCAACTGCGATATGGAATTCGAAAGCGTGGGTTGCGAGATGAACAGCTCTTCGGCCGCATGGGTGTAGTGCTTCACTTCTGCCAGCTTGCGGAAATAATACAGCTGCGAAAGATTCATAGCGCTTCCTTTCCATGGTGGGCGAGCGCGTAGGGCGAGGCGCCGTTCCCCGTTCCATTGTGCCTCAAATCATTACGTCAGACAGAAATTCCGATAAAAAATGGGACGTGAATGGGACGGGGATTGTTCCCCGTCCCACGTTAACGCGTATAAATTGGCTTAAGACGCGAAACAGCCGCCCCGAAAGGCGGCTGTTTCGCACAAGCTGTAAAGGTAAGCGCTAAGGCTTTCGAAGGATTAAACGTCCACTCACCAGAAAGGAATAGGTCGAGTGAAATGCGGCTTAGTCGAAGGTGTATTCGATCTTGCCGCCATGGTTCTGGCATTCACGCGCGATGGTGATGCGCTGGACGCACGGGGCGCCCTCTTCAAGCCACATAGCGCGGCAGTCGCGGTACAGGCGCTCGGTCGGGCCGTAAGGGCTGTCCTCGAAGTAGCCGTCGCCGCCGAAAATCTCGAGCATCTCGTCGGAAACCAGCTTCACGGTATCGATGGAGAACAGTTTGCAGATAGCAGCCTTCTCGGTGACGTACTCGTTGTGAGGATCCTTGTTGAAGTCGCGAGCAAAGTCGTAGATGGCGCAACGCAGAACATGAATCATCTTCTGCATGTCGGCAATCTTGGCCTTGATCATCTGACGGGAGGCAATCGGCTTGCCGAAGGTGATGCGGTCGTTGGCGCGCTTCAGAGAAATCTCGAGCATGCGCTGGGACATGCCGAGGTTCGACATGGCAATGTGCACGCGGGAGACAGACAGGGAGTGGATGGCGATCTCCATGCCCTGACCCTCTTTGCCAAGCAGGTATTTCGGCTCGAGCACCACATTGGTGAACTTCAAGCCCGCGTGTCCTGCGCCGCGGCAGCCCATCATGTGGGGCATCGGCACGATCTCGAAGCCAGGAGCATCGTTCGGAACGAGGAAGCCGGAAAGGCGGGTATCCTTGTCGTCGTCGGGGTTGGTGACTGCGATGACGTAAGTGTAGTCAGAGCAGTCGGTGTGGGAAATCAGCCACTTCTCGCCGTTTAGAACATAGTTGCCGTCAGCGTTCTTGATGGCGGTAGTGTGCAGGTCGGCGCCCGTGCCGCCGCTCTGCTCGGTAATGGCGAAGTTGCAATAGACGCTCTTGTCCTGGAACTTGTTCATCAACTCGGCCTTGACTTCGGGCGTGCCGTAGTCGTCGAGGATGCGCCAGTTCATGTCGGCGGCATGATGCAGATGCATGCGCATTCCGCCAGGGCCGCGAGAGAACTCTTCCTGGACACGCAGAATCTCGAGTTCGTCGAGATCCCATCCGCCGTACTCAGAGGGGAGATAGAAACGATACAGGTCGTTCTTCTTGGCGAGTTCGTAGAACTCTTCCGGGAAGGTGTTGGTAACTTCGACCTCTTTCTGGATCTCTTCGAAGGGACCCTCGACAAGCTCGCGAACCTGCTTCAGATACGCCTCGAATTGCTCGTCGGTGATTTTGGCCTTGGGATTCATGAAACCTCCTCTAGTCGCATGACAATCCTTTTTCCTCCGGAACCTCTTGGCTCCTTACGAGACCTATTATGCGAGCGGTGCAGACGGGAGTCCAATTCAATCGCTTTTCGTATTTGAGCACGTATTATTTGAAAACCAAATAATACAATTTCGAGCTTCAAAATACGTTTATCAGGGGATTTGATTGCGAAAATGTAAAGTCGTCGTAGCGAAGGCAAGAAAGTTTAGGGAGCCCTTTCATTTCTTTCATATAATAGAAGCGTTGCGCGACGAACAAAGAAGGGGATCGTCGCATGGAAAGAAGGGGTAGCAGTGAACTTATCGCAGTTGTATTACTTCCGTAAGCTTTCCGAATTGCAGCATTACACGAAAGCGGCCAAGGAGCTTTACATCACGCAGCCCGCGCTGTCTGACGCCATTCGTTCCCTTGAAAAAGAACTCGGCGTTCCGCTGTTCCAGCGCGAGGGGCGCAATGTCAAGCTTACGCGTTACGGCAAAGAATTCTCCGCTTACGTGCACGATGCGCTTCGCGAGCTCGATAAGGGCATCGCCATTATGCATGAATACACCGGCAAGCTCGCGGGCGAGCTTTCGGTGGGTGGCTTGTACACCATTACGGGCGACTACCTGCCTACCTTGATTCGCGCGTATCACGACAATTTCGGGGAGGCGGTGAAGTTCCGCGTGTCGCAGGGCTTCTCGCTCGATTTGATTGCCGGCCTGAAAGACGATAAATACGATATCGTCTTCGCCGCCAAGAAAGACAACGAGCCCACGCTTTCGTTCGAGCCCGTCGTTGCCCACCAGCTCGTGGTTGCCGTAAGCAAGCAGAGCCCGCTGGCATTCCGCCGCGTGTTGCAGCTCGAAGATTTGAAGGGCATGCAGGTGTACACGTATCGCACAGGCACGCCTATTGGCGACGAGGTAAACAAGCTTGTCACGCGCTATGGCTTGCAGGTGCATCAAGATTATGATGACGAAATCACTATGGGCGGCATGATTTCCACGGCGCAGCCCAACTATTGCGCTTTGCTCACGAATACCATCGGCTTGAAGCCCTTCAACAACCTTGCGCTTATCGCGATCGACGAGAACGAGGTTCCTCGAGAGTTCCATTCCGTGTATATGGTGTATAAGAAAGAGGAATTCAAGAATCGCGCGCTCGAGAGCTTCATCGATTTCACGAGCGGCTTCGTATGTCCCAAAGGCGTTCTTCCTGATACCGATAATCAAGAATCGGGGCCTGCGGCACCTGCGGCGGACATCATCATGTAACAAAAAAGAGAACCGGCTGCACGTCGGTTCTCTTTTTTTGGATGTGCATGTAAATATGAGTTATTTGATTTGATCCATATTCAGCATGGAAATGCGGTCCATGCTCATGCGCACGATTCCCAAACCCTTGATGTTGGCGTAGAACACGAAGCCGCTCTTG
>CALBLG010000228.1 GCA_937895975.1 uncultured Slackia sp. | reverse complement strand
CTCATTTGCGCGCGAGCAACTGGCCGGTCGAAAGCGCTGCGACCTACGCAGCAACTGTGTCGGCTGTGAAAGAAAAATACGCTTCGCAGGGTGCCACCGCCGTTGCAATGGCCGTTGCGGCCGTTCCTAACAAATATTATGTATGGGACCTCGATGCTAATGCACCTGTTTTGGCGGAGGAGGCAACGAATCCCGCGCTCGAGGGTACATTCACCACATCCGACGGTATTGTATGCACGACGGCATACACCCTGCTCAAGGAACAGCTTTCGCAGTATAGCGTCGAAGAGGCCTCGAAGAAAACCGGTGTGCCCGTCGATCGCATCGAAGAACTCGCCCGCCAGTTTGCGACGGAGCGTGCGGTGTCGGTAAACATTACTTACGGCCTAGATCATTATGTAAATGGTTATCTGAATACTTGGGCCGTTGCCATTTTGATGGCCCTCACGGGGCAATTGGCGCGTGAGGGCGCGGGCTTTACGGGCGTGTTCACCCAAACGTACACGCCTGCGCTCACGTCGTACTGGTTCTACACCCCCGAATTCAAGGAATACAATTCTCAGGTGCCGAGTGTGCGCATCCCCGAGATGTTTGAGGAACAGATGCTCGAGGGTAAAGATTATCCCACGAAAGTGCTCGTCTCGTATTGTCACAATCCCATGAGCAACAATACTGGTCAGAACAACTGGGTTAACAAAGTATTGCCCAATATGGATTACTGGATTGTGCTCGATATGGAGATGAACGATTCCGCGAGCCATGCCGACCTTATTTTGCCTGTGGCCAGCTGGTACGAAAAAGAAGATTTGCGCACGTCGTATAACAATCCGTACATGACTATTAGCGAGAAGGCCATTGATCCGCTGTACGACACGAAGAGCGATCATGAAATCATTGGCTTGCTCGGTCGTGCGCTCGGCTATGAAAAGTCATTCCCCGAGGAAACATGGAACGACCAATCGTATTGGTACAAATTGTTGTTCTCCGATAAGGTCTCGCAAGCTGCGGGGTACACCGAGGAGCGTCTGCGCGAGGAAAAGGTCATCAATTTCACCGGCCAGGAAGAGGGTACACCGTGGATTCGCGGCAAGAGTGCCCCATGGCCGACGGAGTCAGGGCGCGTGCAGCTGTACTACGAAAAAGTTGCGCCGCGTTTGAACTATGGGCAAGATCTTTCGAGCCGCGATGCCGACGAGCATATCGTGTATTTCCGTGAGCCGGACGAGTGCGGCGCCGAAAGTCCTCTGGCCGAGAAATACCCGCTGGTGTACCTGCAGGAGCATTCGCGTTTCCGTATTCATACGCAGTGGTTCGAGACGCCCGTGCTGCGTGAGCTCGACCCCGAGCCACAGGGGAAAATCAATAGCGTCGATGCCGAGGCGCGTGGCGTGAAGGACGGGGACTACATTGAGGTATTCAACGATCGCGGTCATGCCGTGGTTAAAGCACTCGTCGATGAATCTATAGCCCCTGGCATTATCTCAATTCCAAAGGGCTGGCAGCGTTCGCAGTTTAAAGTCGGGTGCTACCAAGAGCTTACCAATCCGAAGACCGATAAGTACGCCGACTCCATTGCGCCATACGACACGCGAGTCGATTTCAAGAAGTGGGAGGGCTAAGCGATGCATTACGGATTCGCTATCGATACCAAGCGTTGCATCGGCTGCCATACGTGCGCGGTTGGATGCCGCATGGAAAACCACCTGCCCAAGGGTATGTGGTGGAACCGTATTCTCACCAAGGGTGGCGAGGATATGGACACGCCGGAAGGCTTGTTCCCTAATGTGACTATGTCATACGTGCCTGTAGCTTGCCAGCATTGCGAAAATCCTGCGTGCGTGAAGGCATGTCCGGTGGGTGCCACCTACAAAGATCCCGAAACTGGCGCGGTGCGCCAAGATTATGACAAGTGCATCGGTTGCCGTATGTGCGTGGCCGCCTGCCCGTATACCGGCGTGCGTTCGTTCAACTGGGCGGAACCCGAATACACCATCGATTTCGAATGCGGTGGACAAAACGTCCCTGCGCATCAGAAGCACACGGTGGAGAAGTGCACGATGTGCTGGCACCGCCTTGCGAAAGTCGAAGAGCCCATGTGCATTCGCATGTGCCCCGAGCGCGCACGCTATTGGGGCGATCTTGACGATCCCGATTCCGAGATTTCGAAGGTGCTGTGCGAACGCGAATACATGCAGCTTCTGCCCGAAAAGGGCACGAAGCCATCCGTCTACTACTTGGTGTAAGGGAGGCCAATCATGACTGAGAATGTTTCTGCGGCTTCCGCGGCCGCTAAATCCCGCCAAGCATGGGGCGGCAAGGGTCTTACTGTCGCGATTGCCGTGGCGGCCGTGCTTACCGTCGTCGGCATCGCCTGCTGGGCAGTGCAACTTACGGGTGGCATGGTGCAAACCGGCATGCGCAACCTCGATTCGTGGGGCCTCTACATCACGAATTTCATGTTCTTCGTGGGCTTGTCGGCCGGCGGCCTGATTATTAGCTCCGTGCCCAACGCTTTCGGCATGAAGGGCTTCGGCGGCATCTCGAAGGTCGCCATCTGGACGAGCGTGTGCTGCACGTGCGCCGCCATCGGCTTCGTCGTGGTCGATCTCGGCGGCCCGATGCGTCTGTGGGAGTTGTTCGTGTTCTCGAACTTCACCAGCCCGCTTATGTGGGATATCCTGGTGCTCGGCACCTACCTCATCCTGTCGATTGTCTATCTGTGGGCATACCTGCGCGCCGAGGCCGGCCGCATGTCACACGCCGCGATTCGCGTGATTTCGGTGGTTGCCCTTGTCGTCGCCATTCTGGTCCATAACGTTACCGCGTGGATCTTCTCGCTGGCACCGGCGCATG
>CALBLG010000227.1 GCA_937895975.1 uncultured Slackia sp. | reverse complement strand
GATAGAGCACCTCTTCCACCTGACGGTTCAAACGGTGAATCTCGTCGATGAACAGCACGTCACCCTCTTCGAGGTTCGTGAGGATCGCCGCCAAATCACCCGGGCGCGCGATGGCCGGGCCGCTCGTGGTGCGAATGTTGGCGCCCAGCTCGTTGGCGACCACCGTGGCGAGCGTGGTTTTGCCCAAACCAGGAGGGCCGCTGAACAGCACATGGTCCATGCATTCGCCGCGTTGCTTGGCCGCCTGAATAAGGATAGACAGACTGTCTTTCACGCGCGTTTGGCCCAGGTAATCGCCTAGGTACTTCGGGCGCAGCGACCGGTCGAGCGCCAAATCGTCTTCGGTAAGATCGCTCGTCACCACGCGCTCGCGCGGCGGCTGCTGCGCGAAGCCCGCGCCCGCAGCAGCAGACCCCAAGCCCGCGGCTCCCGTTGCCGGCGCCTCGAACACCATGCCTTCTATTTGAATGCCTTCAGCCACGAATTCCTGCCTTTATTGCGCCGAGCCGAGTCGTTTCAAAGCATACTGCAACAACGCGCCCTCGCTGTCCAATTCCTCGGGCGCACCCTTCAGCGCCAAATCGGCCTCAGCAAGAGTGAAGCCCATGGCCAAAAGCCCGTCACGCGCGCCCTGCAGGCGCTCGGTTGCCGCAGCCGTTGCCGCGCTGAACAGGTCTTGCTCGCCAGCGACGGCTAAATTGCCCTTCAATTCCAAAATCATGCGCTGCGCGGTTTTTTTACCCACACCCGGAATGGTAGACACGGCCTTCACGTCTTCCGATTGGATGGCCGAAATGAGCTCTGCCGGCTTGAACGTGGAAAGCGCCGCGAGCGCCGCCTTCGGGCCGATGCCCGACACGCCGATAAGCCGCAAAAACAACGCGTGTTCCTCCTGCGACAAAAAACCGTACAGCGTGAGCGCATCTTCGCGCACGGCGAGGTGCGTGAAAAGCGCCACATCAGTCCCGGCCTCGGGCAGCTTCACGATGTCGGTCGCGGGCATGAACACGGCGAAGCCGACGCCGCTCACGTCGACAAACGCCGCCTCGGCGCTACGGCCCGCCATTTTCCCCTTCAGGAATGCAATCATCTCGTCCTCCATGCGCGCCGCCGCCTGCGACCGCGCGGCTATCTGCAAACGTCTGTTCGAGAATATAGCACACAAGCGGGAAACGCGGCCGCGCGCTCGCAAAAGCCACGAACGCATGGCAGAAAACGCGACCATTCAGTCACAGTGCACGACTTCGGGGCAAAATCTGGCGGGAAATGCGACGATTCAGTCTTTTCCCGAGACCAGTCGGCGTGCGACGGAATTCCCCATTCCGCATATCCCCAGGTCATATGCTTGCTCGAATATCGGCGGCCCTTGAAGCCGGCGGCGCGCGCCCGAAATGCAGCGTTTTCGACCTGCAAAAGGACTGAATCGTCGCGATTCCTGCCACGCAGCGAAAGCCTGGCTGCACCCCATTCGCACAGCCGCTTTACCTAACGACTGGCCCAATAATTCCAGCTTACATCTGCGTAATCGCCGCCGGGCAGGACTCACGCGTTGGTGGTGCAATTACGGGCGTCCAAACCAGTAGCAGCTGCATACTTCCGCGTATGACTCGCCGCCGGGAAACGGCACGGCGCGCGCCTCGCCCGATTCGTCGACGAGCAGCATGGAACCATCGCCGATAGGTACGCCATAGCTCATAAGCGACATGGTGTCGCATGCCCACAAAGGCGCAATCGCAAAAACGGCGTCGCTCGCGGCGAAGCCATGTTCGCAGGCCGCGTTCAAGGCGGAGCCCGCGGCAGCCACGTTCGCATCGGCATCGCCATCGGCAGCGATGGAGTCGAAGCGTCCCGCGCCGACGCCGTCGCCCGCCACT
>CALBLG010000226.1 GCA_937895975.1 uncultured Slackia sp. | reverse complement strand
CATGAGATGCCTTTCTTCCAAGCCGGCGCTCGCCCGGCAAACGCGAACCCGACGATGGTACCACGCGCACGAGAAAAGGCTGCGAAAAGGCAACAAGACCGCACGAGAGCGCGCGGCGGCCGCGAAGCAGGTACAATGGTCGCAGCTTCGAGGGGGTATTCATGAACGTCATCATTGCAATCGTCATCATCGCAGCCATCATTGGCTGGGTTTTCGTGAAAATTGACGAGCTGTCGGGGCTCGGACGCAACGTAAGAGCAGGAGGCCCGCGCCACCCGCACGGTAAGCTGGTCAGTGTGCGAAACACCGACGACATTCCCGAAACCGTGCCGTTCGGCAAACGATTCGCATCTTCGCTGCCGTTTATCACATCGGCAGCATTGCTCGCTTTGTTCCTCGCGTTGAATGCCGTTGACGTTCGGATTTTCGGCATACCCTCCAGCGAGATGGCTCTCGTATTATCGGCCACGGGCATCACGGCGCTGATCATCGTGGTGGAAGCGACGTTTCGCGCGCCGGAAGGCAAGAAAACCTTTTGGACGTTCATCTACGCGCTCGTCGGCGCCGTGGCGCTCGGCCTTGCCGCATCGGCCCTGCTCTCGCTAGTCGGCCTTACGGGCAATGTGTCGTTAACGGCATACTGCATCACAACCATTGCGGCATACATGTTTGGCTCTGCGCTGGTCGTGGCGCTTTTGCCCGACAACGTGACCTTCGAGCGCACCTTCGAGGATGGCGCGAAGCGTTCCATTACCGTTTCGACACGAAGCACCGCCTATGCGGCCTACACTGCTATGATGGGCGAAACGCCTAAGGAGGATTAATCATGGGTTTCATGGACGATTTGAACGACATGTTCAACAAGGGAGCCGCTGCAGCGGGCGACGTGTTCAACAAAGGCGCGTCGGCAGCCGGCCGCATGGCCGATAGCGCGAATTTGCGCTTCAAGCAGGGAGAGCTCGACCGACGTTGGAAAGATGCGTGCGCCGAACTGGGCGAAAGCCTGATCGACGTGGTGAAAGACAAGCCGAAGCTCATGAACGGGCGCGAACAGATGATTGCGAACCTCGATGCGA
>CALBLG010000225.1 GCA_937895975.1 uncultured Slackia sp. | reverse complement strand
CCGCGCGACTTCCTCATCGACGAGAAGCCCACGGCCATCATCAATATCGTCGACGCCACGAACATCGAGCGCAACTTGTACCTCACGCTGCAGTTGATGGAGCTCAACATCCCTATGGTGCTGGCGCTGAACATGATGGACGAGCTTTCCGCGAACGGCGGCTCGGTGCGCATCAACGAGCTCGAAGCGGCGCTGGGCATTCCCGTGGTGCCTATTTCGGCCGTGAAAAACGAGGGCATCGACGAGCTGGTCGACCACGCCATGCACGTGGCGCTGAACCGCGAGGTGCCCGGCCGCGTCGATTTCTGCCCGGCCGATGCCGAGGCGGGCGACCCGTTGGGCGAGGTGCACCGCTGCATTCACGCCCTGATGCACGTGCTCGAGCCCGCCGCGCGCAAGGCAGGGCTGCCGCTGCGTTTCGCGGCCACGAAAATGGTGGAGGGCGATCCGCTTATCGAGCGCTCGCTGGCGCTGCCTGCAGCCGAGAGTGCCGTGCTGAACCAGCTCGTCGATACGCTTGAGCGCGAGGGCGGGCTCGATCGCGAGGCGGCTATGGCAAACATGCGATTCACGTTCATCGAGCGGCTGTGCGCCACGACGGTCGTGCGTCCGCATGAAAGCCGCGAACACAAGCGTTCCGTCGCGGCCGACCGCATTCTTACCGGGCGCTTCACGGCCATCCCGTGCTTCATCCTCATCATGGGCTTTGTGTTCCTTATGACGTTCAGCTGGCTGGGCGCGTTTTTGTCCGATTGGCTGCAGCAGGGAATCGACCTGGTTATTGCAGGCATCGGCGACCTGTTGGCGGCCGCCGACGTGAGTCCTCTCGTATCGTCGCTGGTGACCGATGGCGTGTGCGGCGGCGTGGGCGCCGTCATTGGTTTTCTGCCCACCATTGTCACGCTGTTCTTCTTCCTGTCTATTTTGGAAGATTCCGGCTACATGGCGCGCGTGGCGTTCGTCATGGACAAGCCGCTGCGCCGTCTGGGGCTTTCGGGGCGTAGCTTCGTTCCGATGCTGATGGGCTTCGGTTGCTCGGTGCCGGCGGTTATGTCGGCGCGCACTTTGTCGAGCGAACGCGACCGCAAAATGACGATTCTTCTGGTGCCGTTCATGAGCTGTTCGGCCAAACTGCCCATCTATGGCCTTATCGCCAGCGCGCTGTTCCCACCCGAAGCGCGCGGCCTGGTAGTGCTTTCGCTGTATGTGCTGGGCATGCTTGTGGGCATCGTGTACGCGCTTTTGCTGAAACAATTCAAATTCCACGGCGAGCCCGTGCCGTTTGTCATGGAACTGCCGAATTATCGCCTGCCCAGTGCGAAAAGCGTTGCGCGTCTGGTGTGGGACAAGGCGAAGGGCTTCATCCAGAAGGCGTTCACGGTGGTGTTCCTGGCCACGTTGGTGGTATGGTTCCTGCAGACGTTCGATGCCAGGCTTGCCGTGGCCGAAACGCCCGATTCCAGCCTGCTTGCCGCGATTGGCGGAGCGTTGGCTCCGCTGTTCGCGCTGCTCGGCTTCGGCGATTGGCGCGCGTCTACGGCGCTGCTCACGGGCTTCATGGCGAAAGAAAGCGTGGTGTCTACGCTTACGGTGTTGCTCGGCGGCGATGTGAGCCTGCTGCCTGCCATCTTCACGCCGGCTACGGCATAAACGTTGATCGTCTTCCCCTTGGTGTACACGCCGTGCGTTGCGGCCATTGCCACGGTGAAGAAAGAAACGAACGGCCGCACGGCCCTGAAACTGGTGCTTGCGCAGTGCGCCGTGGCCTGGGTGGTGGCGTTCTGCATTCATGCCGGCTGCTTGGCATTCGGAATTGCATAGCTCAGATTGCGGGCCCTGGCACCGAGCATGTCCTCGGTGGGAAACGAAAGGCGCCGCTGGAATCATCCAGCGGCGCCTTCCGCATTAAATTGCGTCCAGAGCTTGGGCGATGTCGGCGATTAGGTCGTCGGTCGCTTCCAGACCGCAGCTCAAGCGCACCATGTCGGGGCTGATGCCACATGCTTCAAGCTCTGCATCGTTCATCTGGCGATGCGTCGCGTTCGCCGGGTGCAGGCAACACGTGCGCGCGTCGGCCACATGCGTGGCGATTTGCGCGAGCTTCACGCTCTTCAGGAATTGTTCGGCCGCCGCGCGCCCGCCGTTGAAGCCGAAGCTCACTACGCCGCAGGTTCCGTTCGGCATGTATTTTTTGGCCAGGTCATAATACTTGTCGCCCTCAAGGCCGGGGTAGCTCACGAAGCGCACTTTGGGGTGGTTTTGCAGGAACTTTGCCACGGCCAAGCCGTTCGCGCAATGCTGGGGCATGCGTACGTGCAGGCTCTCCAGCGAGCTGTTCAGGAAAAACGCCGCTTGCGGGTTCTGCATGGGGCCCAAGTCGCGCATCAGCTGCGCGGTCGCTTTGGTGATGAACGCCCCCTCTTTGCCGAATTTTTCCGCGTACGTTACGCCGTGGTAGCTCTCGTCGGGCGTGGTAAGGCCGGGGAACTTGTCGGCGTGCGCCATCCAGTCGAATTTGCCCGCGTCGACGATCGCGCCGCCCAAATAAGCCGCATGCCCATCCATGTATTTCGTGGTCGAGTGCGTCACGATGTCGGCGCCCCACTCGATGGGGCGGCAGTTCACGGGGGTGGGGAAAGTGTTGTCGACCATCAGCGGCACGCCGTGCGCGTGCGCCGCCGCGGCGAAGCGCTCGATGTCGAGCACGGCCAGCGCGGGATTGGCGATGGTCTCGCCGAACACCAGTTTTGTGTTGGGCTGGAAGGCGGCCTCCAGCTCTTCATCGCTGCAATCGGGCGCGACAAAGGTGCAGGTAAGCCCCATGCGTCCCATGGTGTGGGCCAGCAGGTTGTAGGTTCCGCCATAGATGGCCGAGCTCGCAACCACGTGGTCGCCCATGCCGGCCACGTTGAAAATGGCCAGGAAGTTCGCCGCCATGCCCGAGCTGGTGAGCATCGCCGCCGTGCCGCCTTCCATTTCGGCGATTTTCGCGGCTACCAAATCGCACGTGGGATTTTGCAGGCGGCTGTAGAAATAGCCCTCTTCTTCCAAGTCGAAGAGCTTGCCCATATGCTCGGACGTGTCGTATTTCCAAGTGGTCGACTGGTAGATGGGCACCTGACGCGGCTCGGCATCGCCGGGGCGATAGCCTCCTTGTACGCACGTGGTTCCAAGTTCGGTCATGGGGTCTCCTCTCGATGGCGCGGCGAGCGTCTGCCGACGCGCCGCGATGTGTTTCCGAGAAGTATAAACCCGAAAACCCTTAGGGTATGAGTGTTTTGCATATTTGAACGACGTGATGCGCGGATGGCGCGCCTGCCGTGTCGCAGCGCTCGATTGCAAAGGTGTAGAGCCCCGACTTATCGGCGAGCGGCGACAACTTAGCGGTACAATAGCTCGCAGTGCACAATCGCGGGCGCAGCCTCGCTGGGGCGGGGCGGCGCGAAGCCGCGCAACCTATATAGGTAAGGAGCATCCCATGCCCATTCGCATTCCCGACGCTTTGCCGGCAACCTCTATTCTCGAGGGCGAGAACATCTTCGTCATGACCGAGCATCGCGCCATGCATCAGGACATTCGTCCGCTGCGCGTGCTGCTGCTGAACCTCATGCCCACGAAAATCGTCACCGAGACGCAAATCATGCGCAAGTTGTCGAACACCCCGCTGCAGATCGAGGTCGATTTGCTGCGCATCGCCAGCCATAAATCCAAAAATGTGTCGGCCGACCACCTGGAAACGTTCTATCGCACGTTCGACCAGGTGCGCGACCTTCGCTACGACGGCATGATTATTACCGGCGCTCCAGTCGAGACGCTCGATTTCGAGGCTGTCGATTACTGGCCCGAGCTGGTCGAAATTATGGACTGGAGCCTTACCAACGTGCACAGCGTGCTGCATGTGTGTTGGGGCGCCCAGGCCGCGCTGTACCACCACTACGGCGTGCCTAAGCACAACCTGCCCGAGAAATGCTTCGGCGTGTTTGAAAATCGCCTGATCAAACCTTCGTCGCCGTTGGTGCGCGGTTTCAACGACGTGTCCATGATGCCCCATTCGCGCAATTCCGAGACGCGCTACGAAGACATCGTGGCCAATCAGAAGCTCGAGGTTATTTCGTATTCCGACGATTGCGGCGTGTCCATCGCCAAGAGCATCGACTCTAAGCATTTCTTCGTGTTCGGCCACCCCGAGTACGACCGCGATACGCTGAAGCTCGAGTACGACCGCGATGTGGCCAAGGGCATCGATATCAAGGTCCCCAAGAATTACTACCCCAACGACGACCCCACGCAAGATCCTATCGTCAGTTGGCGCGCCGAAGGCCAGCTGATTTACACGAATTGGCTGAACTACTACGTGTACCAAACCACCCCCTA
>CALBLG010000224.1 GCA_937895975.1 uncultured Slackia sp. | reverse complement strand
CCTTGGCCATGTTGAACGCGGCCCAGGCGTTCGGCCAGCCGGCGTAGAACGCGATGTGCGTGAGGATTTCGGCCATTTCAGATTTGGTCACGCCGTTTTTGCGGGCGCTTTGCAGGTGGTACTTCAGCGAGCTGTCGACGATGCCCTTGCCGATAAGCGCGCTTATGGTGACGATGGAGCGCTCCTTCAGCGGCAGCTTGTCGTCGCGGTTCCATACTTCGCCGAATAGAATATCGTCATTGAGGTGGGCGAACTCGGGCGCGAATTCGCCGAGCGCGTCGTGACCTGCGGTTTGCTTAACCATGGCTTGCTCCTTGGCTTGTGGGCTCTTTCTTTGCTTGAAACCTTAGGACTTGGAGTCGGCTCAAGGTCAAGGACGGTGGCGGGATTTTTCATAATTCGCGCTGCGTTGGCTCGGTTTGGCAACGGGACGAGAATCCCGGGCAGTACATTGCGAGATGTGAACGCTGGCGAGTTTTTGGCGCGGCGCCGGTGCCGTTTGCCCGAGGGGCGCGCCGATTGGTCGACGGTGGCTTGCGCCGCGCGTGCGGTGCGCTATGGTGAACGTTCCTGAAAAAATGCGCCTGGGAGGGATCATGGTCGAAATTCTGCCGTATACCGACGAGTTCGAGGAATATGTGCGCGATGAATCGCGCAGCGTGGGTTGTGCGGACAGCGTCGCGTTTCCCGAAACCGAGGGCGACGTGCGCGATGTGCTGCGCGAGCTGCACGCGCAGGGCACGCCCATCACGGTGCAGGGCGCACGCTCGGGCTTGGCGGCGGGCGCGGTTCCATATGGCGGCTGCGTGCTGAACACGTCGCGCATGAATTGCGTGGTGGGCATGCGGCGCGATGGCGACGGACGATTCCTCGTGCGCGTGCAGCCTGGCCTTTCGCTTATGGAGCTGCGCGGCATGCTGCAGAAGGCGAGCTTCGATACGACGGGCTGGAGCCCGGAAAGCCTCGCTGCGCTAGAGCAGTTCAAGGCCGCGCCTGCGCAATTCTTCCCGCCCGACCCGACCGAGGCGTCGGCGGCGCTGGGCGGCGTGGTTGCATGCAATGCATCGGGCTCGCGCAGCTATGCGTACGGCGCGGCGCGGCCGCATGTGACGGCGATGCGCGTGGCGCTTGCCGATGGCGACATGCTTGCCCTGCATCGCGGCGAGGTTAGGGCGAAGGGGCGCATGCTTGCGCTTGCGACTGAGAACGGCCGCACGCTTTCGCTCAAGCTTCCCTCGTACGACATGCCGAAGGCGAAGTGCGCGTCGGGCTATTACGCGGCTGACGACATGGATGCCATTGACCTGTTCATAGGGGCGTGCGGCACGTTGGGCGTGATATGCGAGCTTGAGCTGGCGCTTATGCCGGCGCCCGCCGAGGTATGGGGCGCGAGCTGCTTCTTCCCAAGCGAGGCCGCTGCCATCGATTTCACCATTGCCGTGCGCGCGGCGTTGCGGCGTGCCACGGCCATCGAGTATTTCGACGAGGCCGCACTTGACATCCTGCGCGCGCAGAAAGCCGAAAACCAGGCGTTCGCCGAGCTGCCCGAGCTTGCCGACGGCGCGCGCACATGCGTGTTCGTGGAGTTGGGCTGCGACGACGAGGAAACGGCCGAGGCAGAGTTGATGGCGCTGTGCGAGCAGTTGGAGGCATGCGGGGGAGATGCCGAGGACGCGTGGGTGGCAACCACCGATGCCGAGCGCGAGGGCCAGCGCTTCTTCCGCCATGCCGTGCCCGAAAGCGTGAACATGCTCATCGACCAGCGACGCCGCGCCGACCCGTCCATCACGAAACTTGGAAGCGATATGTCGGTACCCGACGAGCGCCTGCGTGACGTGGTGGCGATGTATCGCCGCACGCTCGCCGAAGGCGGTTTCCAGGCTGCTACCTGGGGACATATCGGCAGCAACCACCTGCATGTGAACATTTTGCCGCGCAGCGCCGAGGAATATGCGCGCGGCACCGAGCTGTTCGCCCGCTGGGCGGCCGAGGTGTCGGCCATGGGCGGCGCGGTGTCGGCCGAGCACGGCGTGGGCAAGCTGAAGGCGCATTTTCTGGAAGAGATGTATGGGGCGCAGCATATCGCCGAAAGCGCGCGGCTGAAGTGCCAACTCGACCCGAAGGGCCAGCTGGGACGCGAGAACCTGTTCAGCGAAGACGTGCTTCGGGCCGCGTTGGCTGAAGTTTAAGAAGGATTGGTCAAGGGTGGGTCAAAGGGACAGTCCCTTTGACCCAATCGAACGGACTCGAAACTTAGACCATTTGGGTCAAGGGGACTGTCCTCTTGACCCACTGGCGAGATGACGCGTTGCCCGGGTGTCCCTTTGACCCACCTTAGAACCGCAGTGCCTCGGGATTCAAACAATCCATGGGTCGCACGCCGCTTACTACGTCGATGGCGGCTTGCATGGCGCGGCGGCGCAGTTCTTCGCCCGATTCTTCCGACCAATATGCCGAATGGGGCGAGAGCACGGTATGCGGGGCTGAAAGCAGCGGATGGTCGTGCTCGACTGGCTCGTTTTCGAACACGTCGATGCCAGCGCCCCACAGTTTGCCGGCCCGCAACGCTTCGGCCAGCGCCAGCGTGTCGATCACGGCGCCGCGGGCGGTGTTCACCACAACGGCATTTGGCTTCATCAGCGAAATTGCGTGCGCGTCAAGCATATGGCGCGTGTCTGGCGTGAGCGCGGTGTGGAAGCTCACCACGTCGGCGCGGCGCAGCAGCTCCTCGTATTCGACGACGTCGTAGCCCTCGGGCGTGCGACGCCCTGGTTTCAGCGAGCGCGACGTGCATATCACGCGAAACCCGAGGCCAGCGGCTTTGCGCGCGGTTGCGCGGCCGATTTCGCCCATGCCCACCACGCCGAATGTGCGTCCGTGGATCTGGCCTAGCGGGCGATGACGCGCGTAGTCCCAAACGCCGGCGCGCATGTCGGCATCGGTTTCGTTCATGCGGCGCAGCACGCACAGTGCCAGCGCGATGGCGTGGTCGCTCACCACCTCGGTGCCGTAGCCAGGCACCACGCACACAGCGGTTTTGTTCGCGGTGGCCGCCGGCACGTCGATGGAGTCGAACCCGATGCCCGTTCGGCTTACGACCTGCAGCTTTGGTAGCGCGGCGAACACTTCAGGCGTGAACTCGCCGTACGAGGTCACGATACCGTCGGCGTCTGCCGCGTTGCGGATGATTGCCTCGGGTTCGCGTCCCTCGAACACCGCGATGTCGATGCCCGCATCGCGTGCCATGGTGCGCTCGAAGTCGTTGTTCTCGAAATCGGAATCGGTAATCACAATTTTCGGCATGGGGGCGAGTTCCTTCTGGGTATTGGGCGGATGCGTCGCTCATATTGTATGCAATTGCGGTTTGACGCATGGGCGCATGCGTGAAACATCGCGAAGTGCGTACCTGCTTATCGAAAGCGTGTCGCAACCCTAAGGAATCGTTGCAAAATACCTGGTCGTGGTTTGTCGATGACGTGGCTATTCGATCGCCTCCTACGTAAGGTACGCACTTCGTGCATTTTTTCGCAATGGGGTGCAAATTTCCTTCCTGCTTCGAGAGGCTTGAAATCGCGTACAATTTTTGCGTTGCAAATACCGCCGAGGAGGCCTCATGGATCACAACTTCTACGACTACCTTTATAACGGCTATACGGGCGAATTCCAGCTGATGGGCGCGCTGTACCGCAACGGCCTTGACGCGCTGCGCCCGCCGGCCGATATGGGCGTCGATGTGGTGACGGTAAATTTGAAGGCCCAGCTTGAAGATCCCGCCACGCCCTCCGAAACGTTCATGTTCCAGGTGAAAACCGCCGTCACCACCATTCAAGAGCCAGAAGGGGGCCGGCGCGGCTATACGGACGTATCCTTCATGCTGCGGGAAAGCGAGCTCGATATGCTGTCTGCCGCGCGGACGCGCGCGCTTGTGTGCTACGTCTACGACGATCGCGGCAATATGCTGACCGACGCGTATGAGAGCCCGTTTCTGTATTTCTGGATCGACGGCGAGCACCTGCGCCGCTTGCGATCGGCGGGCGCGTTCGTGCCGGCAAGCAACGGCAAGCTCGCTATTACGTGCCAGCTGCGCGAACCCAGCGACGAGGGCGGGCATTGGTACGCTTCGATCGTCGACCAGAAGGGCAGGACGGTGGAAGGCGGCTACCTAGGCTCGCTTGACGTCGACGGGAATATGAAAGATTCGTCTGACGGGGCCGACCACTACAGCATTCGCGGCTATTTGGACTACGTGCGCGGCATTGCGGGCCCCAAGGCTTCCGACAAGACTTCCGCCGGGGCATCGGCCGAGGAGACTGTCGAGTTGCCTTGGTAACGTCGGCGTTCCTTGAACGCAAATGTCTCAAATGCGCAGGCTTCAACGTTCGCAATGACGCAAGGCTGAGCAGCACCTTGTAAAATCCCTGGTCGCGGGGTCTTGTATTTCGGTCCACGGTATCGCGCATCAAGAAAGCTGCGCATTTGGACGTTTTTTGAAACGGGCTTCCTCTTAAGCCGCTGCGCCACCCTGGGGCGCTTCGCCCCAGAGCTCATCGTCGTCTATTTCGATTTCTTCGAAGTCGTACCATTCCGGCTGGTCGTCGAGGCCGGGCGCAGGAATGTCATAGACGGTCGGCAGCGGCTTGCGGGCGCGTTCCTGTTCGCGTCGCGCCGCATCGGCAAGCGCCGCGAGCTCGGGGTAGCGCGGGTGGTTGCCCAACTGGTAGGCCGCCTCCATGCGCCCGCGCTGGCCGCGCACGAATACCCACCACTGGCCGGCGGGCGTTTCGAGCAGCGTGCTG
>CALBLG010000223.1 GCA_937895975.1 uncultured Slackia sp. | reverse complement strand
GCACCCCGACTTTATCTGGTTCCCCTGCAGCAAGTGGGAGCGCCAGGAAGACGAGACCGCCGGCAACCACTTCAACTGCCCGATTGTGGCCAGCTACGCCGAGGCGCTGCGCCTGAATATCGACGAGCTGCGCGAGAGCGACGCGCAGTTCTTGAACCCGTGGCTGCCGTACGATAAGAAGGACCATCTGAAGAAACGCCTGATGGTGGAGCTGGTGCAGGCGCACCCCGAGCTCATGGGCGAGGGCATCGCTGCACCGACGCAAGCCGAAATCGACGCTGCAGTGGACGCGGCGTGGGCCGAGGACGAGGCCTTCAAGCGCGACATGCGCGAGAAGGGCGCCGAAACGCTTCTGTGGATGGAGAAGACCGGCACGCACGGCATCGTGCTGGCGGGCCGCCCCTACCACAACGATCCCGAAATCAACCACGCCATTCCCGAGCTGCTGACGAGCTTCGGCCTGGCCGTGCTCACCGAAGACTCCATCGCGCACTTGGGCACGCTCGAGCGACCCATTCGCCTGGTGGACCAATGGATGTACCACACGCGTCTGTATGCCGCCGCGAAGGTGGCAAGCGAGCGTCGCGATTTGGACCTCATCCAGCTGAACAGCTTCGGCTGCGGCCTTGACGCGCTGACCACCGACCAGGTGCAAGAGATTCTGGAAAGCGCCGGCAAGATTTACACTGTGCTGAAAATCGACGAGGTGTCGAACCTCGGCGCCGCGCGCATCCGCGTGCGCAGCCTGTTGGCCGCGCTGAAAGACCAGGCCGACGAGGCGGCCGACGCCGAGGCTGAGCAGCGCGAATGCCCGGCGTGCAGCCTGGACGTGAAGGAGCTTCTGGCCGAAGCCGAAAGCCGCGGGGCTGCCGCCGAAGCCGCGGGTTCCGACAAGCAGCCTGCAGGCTCCGCCGATGCGGCCGCGGTGAAGGCCGTGGCGAATGCCATCGAGCCGCCCGCGAGCTTCACCGAGAAGGCCGCGCCCGAGGTGCGCGAGGGCTTCAAACAGCGCGAGGCGACCTCGACCGAGTTCGAGCGCGTGCAGTTCACCGAAGAGATGAAAGAGGCCGGCTATACCATTCTGGCCCCGCAGATGGCGCCGTACCACTTCGAGCTGCTGGTGCCCATCTTCGCGCGCTTCGGCTACAACGTCGATTTGCTGCCCAGCGTCGACCACGGCGCGGTGGATGCGGGCCTGAAGTACGTGAACAACGATATTTGCTACCCGTCTATTCTGGTCACGGGCCAAATTATGGAAGCTGTCACTTCGGGGCGCTACGACACCGACAAGCTGGCCGTGCTCATCACGCAGACCGGCGGCGGCTGCCGCGCGACGAATTACATCTCGCTCATCCGCAAGGCGCTGAAGGCCGCGGGGCTGGGGCATATCCCCGTCATCGCACTGTCGTTCAAGGACCTCGGCGAGGTGAACCCCGGCTTCAAGATTACGCCGAAGATGCTCCTGCAGGCCGTGTACGCGCTGTGCTACGGTGACCTGCTGATGATGACGCTGTACCGCACGCGTCCCTATGAAATCGAGCCGGGCGCGGCGAACAACCTGTTCGACCACTGGATGACCGAATGCAAGAAGCAGCTTGCGCGCGGCGTGAAGTACGGCGAGTTCAAGCGCACGGTGAAGCAGATCGTGGAAGACTTCGACACGTTGCCGTTGCAAGGCGAGGGCACCAAGCCGCGGTGGGCGAGATTCTGGTGAAGTTCCATCCCACGGCGAACAACCAAATCGTCGATGTGATCGAACGCGAGGGCTGCGAGGCCGTGGTGCCGGGGCTCATCGAGTTCTTCCTGTTCGGCATCGCGGGCGGCATTTTCCAGAAAGACCCGCTGGGACGCTCGGCGAAAGGCGCGCTGGGCGGCAAAATCGGCCTGGCGGCCATCAAGAAGTTCCGCCAGCCGGTCAACGACGCGCTTGCCGCATCGACGCGATTCAATCCGCCGGCGAACATCTACGAGCTGGCTGAGTATGCAAGCGAAATTTTGAGCCTGTGCAACTCGATGGGCGAGGGCTGGCTGCTCACCGCCGAGATGGTGGAGCTTATCCGCTCGGGCGCGCCGAACGTGGTGTGCACGCAGCCGTTCGCGTGTTTGCCGAACCATGTGGTGGGCAAGGCCGTGATCAAGGAGCTGCGCCGTCGCTACCCGGAAAGCAACATCGTGGCCGTCGACTACGACCCGGGCGCGTCCGAGGTCAACCAGCTCAACCGCATCAAGCTGATGATTTCGGTTGCGAAGGCCAATCTCGAGGAAAAAGAGAAAGCCGCCCGCGCCGAGCGCGACGCTAACCTGGCCAAACCCGCCGACGAGGAAACGGTGGGCAACCTTGAGGTTGAGGAAGCGAAGCTGGGCTAGCCAGGTGAATACGGGTCTGTCAAATGCATCGAATGCTCAGAACATTTGACGCATTTCGAGGCGAGCGCCCCGCAGCTGGCTTAACCGATGCTGGCTTGCAAGAAAAGGCCCGCTATGCGCGATTCGTGTACCGCTTCGAAGCCTTTTCGCGCGTTGGGATGAATACGAGCAGACGAAACGCCCGTCAGCTATGAGCTGGCGGGCGTTTTTTGCGTTTTGAATCACGCACAACTCAACTTTTCTTACGCGAGAAGCGGTTCCCAACGCTCAATCGCGCACAGCTCGCATTTTCTTGCATATTCGAAATAGTTGGAGCGCTTG
>CALBLG010000222.1 GCA_937895975.1 uncultured Slackia sp. | reverse complement strand
GCGTGGCGGCTGGCGATTGCATGCTGTGCGGCAAATGCGTGGACGCGTGTCCGCATGCTGCGCTGCACATCGGAATCGCTGCGCCGGCGCACCCGACGCTGTGACGCGCGTTAATGCGTGCGCGAAGGTGGCGCAAATCCTGGTTTGCTGCTGGAGGATGAAGGCGCCTTCCTCGCTTTGTTCCAGGGCATCCGGTGAATCTCGAAGCCGTGGGGCTCGATGATAAACGAGTGTGCCCTCGAAGGTGAAAATGTGCTTCCGGGCGAACGCTCGCATTCAAAATCCCGATTTTTGGCAAAATGAGCCGGTTTTAGGGCGGATTTTCGGCGTTGGAGGGCAAATCTTAACTCCAAGGGGGCTTTGCGCGAAGAGATATGCCCCATATCATGAGAATTTGGGGCGTATCTTTTCACGTATGGGCTGATTTTGGGGCCATCGATTGGCTGGTCGGCCCTAAAACCGGCTCATTTTGCCATTAAGGGCGGTTTTGGCTGCGTGGCTTGGTTTTCGGGCGCGTTCGCGAAGTCTTCGCGGGCGCGCGACTGGCCAAAATCAACGCTCCTGCTAGGAAATGCCGATCGTGATGCTGCGCCTTGTTTGCCGTTTCTACTCAACTCTTGTCAGTGGCGGCTTTCGCGGCGTGTATATTGGCAGCAGCATTGCATGTCGTTTTCAGGAGGACGGCTTATGGTTCTGTCTCCCGCGCAGGGTATGCGCTTTTTTCGACTGTTCGACTCTGTGGTCGAATTCGCGAATGCACGTTTGGGCTTAGGGTGCGATTTGGGTGCCAATCGCGGAGTGCGCGATGCCGCCGAACAACTCGAGGTTGTCAACGCGATATGCGCCAACCCCGAGGTTTTGCAGGAATATGCTGTGGTGAACCCCTCGCGACTTTCGGCGGCCGATTTGAAAACGGCGCTAACGTGGCAAGAGCCGCTTCCGGAACGGTTCCCTTATTGCGTTCGCCCCAATGGCGATGTTGAATTGCTGTTCGAAGAGCACATCATTCAGCTTGTGGGTCTGTCGCGCGAAGTGAGCGGCATGTTGAAATCCGATATCGGCTTTGTCGACATGACGCTTCTGCCTTTCGACGACGCGATTGTTTATGCGTCGTCGCTTTCGGAATTCGATGTGGCAATCGGCGCGGGCCTTGCCAGCATGTTCGACGAGTGGTTCGACGAGGCGCGCAGCGAGGGTCGATTCATACGCACGGCGGAAGAATACCTGGCGGTTGTCCCGCAGCTAAAGGCTCGTCGCGATGAGCGCGAGGCGCGCGAGCTTATCGAGGATGCCGAATATGACTTGAACCCCCCGACGGAATTTCCTGGCGTGCATCGCGGTGCGCTTGCGGATCTATCGCATGAAGAACGAGATAGGCGCGTCGAAGCCGAAGTGCGCCGGTCGATGCTTGAGGATGGCGATTTGCCCTCGATTGAGGAAAGGCTGCGTTCCCAGTGCGTGAAAAGCGCAAGGTGCGACGATTTCTTCGTTCTCGCGGTTACGGAAAAGAATGCGCTTCTCGAATCGTTTTTGCGAGCCCTTGGGGCGCGCCGCTCGAGCGGGATGAACAAAAAACAGCTGGTGGCGGCTATTGCCGAGCTGCTCGAGCGCGACGCGTCGGGTCTGATCGATGTGTTTGAAGACCTCGAGCCGAACGAATTCGCGCGCTTGAAGAGGGTTTACGACGCCGGGGGAGTGCTCACGGCTGAATTCAGCGAAATCGATTCTCTCAAAGAATTCCCCATGCGTCAGGAGCTGATGTGCTACCTGTTCGACGAAGGGGGAAGCGTCGCGTGCGTCATCCCCGATGCGATTCTCGATGCGATGCGGCGCATCGACCTGTCGGGCGTGGCGGAGCGCTTCCAAAATGTCGAGCGCGCCCGCAATGTGGCTGACAAACTCGTCGAAACGCGAGGCATGCTCACGTTCGACGAGGCCTTCGACGAGTTTAGGCGAATGTACCCGGCGTCTTTCGACGCGAAGGATTTCGTCAGCGCGATTACTAAGTATTGCGTGCGCGATATGCAAGGTTTCGAATTGTTTGTCGATAAAGAAACCCATGAAATATATCTCGTCCATTGGCGGTTAATCAGCGAGCTCCAAGATGCGGATGAGAGCCTGCAAAGCTTTAGTGGCATGAACAGTGGAAACTTGGGATTCTTGAAAGACCTGCTCGCCGTGCGGGCGGGCAAACAGCCCTGGCAGCTTCCCGAATCGCTGGTGGCGGCGGAAAGCTATTTCGATTGGGCGCTCGGGCTGCCGAGCGCTCGGACGTTTGCGCAATTCCTCAATGAAAACGTGCCGGACGGCGAAAACGATCTCTTTTTCGCCGACGGCGTAATGGAGGTCATTATCGATGAGGGATCGGCCGGGGCCGAGCCGACCGCGCTTGTCCAATATCTTGCCGATAGGGGCCTGGCATTTGAAGACATGCGCCATGAAAACAAGATGATCGGCTTGCTGTTCACACTTATCAACGATTTGCCTCGCTGGGACAACAATGGCTGGCCGGCAGCGGAGCTGCATGCTGCGACAGCGGGCGTGCCGGAATTCCGCAACCCCGACGGGTCGGTGATGAAGGTCGGTCGCAACGACCCATGCCCATGCGGCAGCGGCAAGAAATACAAGAAGTGCTGCGGTAGATAGGGGATTTGGCGTGCTTCGAATGGGAGCATGCCACGGTTGTGTATCTTGAAATGTTCGGATGGGATACGTACAAAAATCTGCGATTGGGGGCTTGCAACGACGCCGGCTGTTTGAAAAAGACCGAAAAGAATCGTCGCATGAATTTGTAGCTTACACGCGTGCAGCGTGCCGAATACGGGCGCCCCCTACGTTCGCGCGCGTATTTTCCTACTGTTGCGAAATCGCAACAGTAGGCCGGCGATTGCAATTTGCGTTGCGCGAAACGCCGCTCCTAGAATGCGGATAAGGAACTTCCACGGGCGACATTCGCATTGACGTTGGCAACGATTTCGCCGCGGAGGGCGTGTGGTTCTGGGTCAAGTACCCGAATCGAACAAGAAGGGGGTCAACGAAAATGAAAAAAACGAAAACACGCAAGCTCGCGATTGCTGTGACCGCCATCGCAACCGTCGCGGTCGCCGGCTGCATCGGCTGCTCGCCGACCGCGCAGCAGGCCACCGATGCGACGCAGCAAGAAGAGACGACCGTCGTGAAGAAGTCGCTCGACGAATGGGTAACAACCTATCCGCTCGAGGGCGATTCCTACATGCAGTCGCGTATGGCTCATACCTATGAGGCTTTCGCTGGCGCTTGCACCATGGCATTTGGAGCCGAAGACGCGCCTGTGGCATGTGCTGCGTGCCATGCTCGCGACGACTTCAACGCTGAATACGCCGAGAAGGGCGAGAGCATTCTCGCCGATAATGCGAGCGACCACCAAATGCAGTGGTCAAACTGCACGAACTGCCATGTGGGCGACCCGGGCGAGGGTGTGGTTAAGGGTGGCAACGCCTACGGCGACGCCACGAGCGCGAGCGCCAAAGACCTGTTCCCGGAAAGCGACTACGTGTGCGGCCAATGCCACGCGATGTTCCCGGGCATGGCGTACATGGAGGATGCTAACAAAGGCATCGATCAGTATAAGTACGGCTATGACCCCGACAGTATGCTTAAAGCCATGAAGGAATATTGGTCGCAGAACAACGTGACCTCGACCGACATCGCCGCCGGCATGGTGGGTGTACCTTCCTATGATGCCGAAATCGATACCGTGCTTTACATGACCGACGCGTGCACCGCTGTGGAGATGTTCCAGAACAGCACGCATCAAAATATGGGTCTCACCTGCACTGATTGTCACATGACCAAGACCACCTCCGATAATGGCACCGAGTACACCAACCACAACATGACGCAGTCTCCGCTTGAGAATCCTGATGCTATCGAGAAATGCCTCACCTGCCATAAGGCCCAGGGAATCGAGGATGCTGATGCCATGGTCTCATTCGTGAAGGGCAAGATGGCCGATCTGGGCGCCCGCCAGGAGCAGACCAAGCAGAAGCTCGCGAGTTTCCACGAGACCCTTGCCGCTGCCGTCGCTTCATCCTCGAAAGACCAGGCGACCCTCGATGCCGCCAAGGATGCTTACAACACGGCAAACGTGTATTTCCTCTTCCAGCTCGGCGCGACCGATGAGGGCGTGAAGACGGCCGGTGAAATGGCCGCGATGAACAACACCTACTGCAACGAGCTGCTCGACAAGGCCAATGCCTTGATCGATGACGCCATGGCATCTCTGGCGTAGCCCTCCCTCCCAAACCAACGCTTTATCCCTCCCTTTCGGCGAACCCGAAAAGGCGTTGGGCGCAATGGCCCGCTCTCGAAAAAAAGAGCGGGCTTGCGTGCGTTATCATGCGGAAGGCGTGGAGCGGTAGGGGCGCGTTTGCGCAGATGCTGCGTAGAAGGGGGAGCGGCGATGAATTCCCGCATCAAGAAATCGATCTTCCAGTTCGCGGCGTGCACGGCCGTGGTCGCGTTCGTGGTGCTGTGCGTGTACCTTCATTACAGCTACGAGTCGCAAAGCTCTGCAAACGAGCGCCGTGCGCTCGCCGAGGCCCGCGTGCTGGCTGCCGAGGCCGGCGCATCGTGGGATTACATCGATTCGATTCAAGGCCGCATCAACTATTCACACGGCAAGCTCGATTTCAAAGATGTGTATTGCTCGGTTGCGGGCAAGAATATCGCGAAGCGCTTTTCCGAGCAGTCCGACTACTCCATTCGCTACGTGCGCGACAATCCGCGGTCGCTTGAAGACGAACCCGATGCATTCGAGGCGCAGGCGCTTGCCAGTTTTGCGTCGGGGGATGCGGCCGAGTATTACGAGGTAGTCGAAGACGGTGAGTCGGTGACGTTTCGCTATCTGTCGAAACTCACGATTGATCGCGGTTGCCTGTCGTGCCATGGCCAGCCGGCCGGCGAGAAAGACATCACGGGCTATGTGATGGAGGGCATGGCCGAAGGCGATGTTGCGGGCGCGATAAGCATCACCATGCCGCTCGACGCGATCGTTGCCGACGCGCGCGATAACCTTGCATCGACGGTGGTGTTTTTCTGCGTGCTTATGGTGTGTGTCACGGCCATTCTCGCCTGGGGCCTGCGCCGATGGGTCACCGAGCCTATGATCGACGAGAACGAGAAGCTGCAGCGCGAAACCGAAGACCAGTCGAACTTCCTTACCATTATTACCCACGAGTTGAAAACGCCGCTTTCATCGATCCTCGCATTTACTGAGCTGTGGAAGGAGCGCAGCGTGAAGCGGCGGGCCGACCCTGAAGAGCTTGAGCTGGTGCAAGAAGTCGAGACCAATGGGCACGTGCTGCTCGATATGATCAACAACGTGCTGGACACGGCGAAGCTCGAGGCCGGCACGCTGGCCCTGGCAAGTGACGAGCTCGACGTGTACGACCTGGTGGGGCAGGTTTCTTCGACCATGGGGCCGCTCGCCAAGCGCAAGCGCGTCGCGTTTTCGACGACGGTCGAACCGGGCGTTCCCGTTGTGCGTGCTGACGCCGAGGTGTTGCGCCGCATCGTAGTGAACCTGGTGAACAATGCGCTGCGCTTCACGCCTGCTGGCGGCACGGTGCACTTGAGGTTCTCGTACAGCCAGGGTATTCTTTCGATTTCGGTAAGCGACACGGGGTGCGGCATCGCCGCTGACCAGTTGCCCTACGTGTTCGACCGGTTCGTGAGCGCGCCCGGCTCAGAGGCCACCAGCGAGGGCGGCACGGGCCTCGGGCTTTCCATCGTGCGGAAGTTTGCCGACATGATGGGCGGCGAGGTTTCGGCCGAAAGCGAGGTGGGTCGCGGCAGCGTGTTCACCGTTCGGTTGCCGCTTGACGAATTCGAGGCTGACGAGATGGACGAGGGGGAGAATCGATGACAAACCAGACGCCCGGCCCCGCGCTCGGCGCGGGGCCGCTTGTGCTTGTGGCCGAAGACGACGAGAGCGCGGCGAGTGCGGTGACGCTTATGCTGGCGCGCGACGGACTTTCGTGCGTACGTGCGGCCAACGGGGCCGAGGCGCTCGAGCTTTTCGCGGCGCGCCGGCCCGATGTGGTTATCCTCGACGTGATGATGCCTGTGCTCGACGGCTTTCAGGTGTGCGAGCGCATCCGCCAGCAAGACGAGGCGGTGCCGGTGCTGTTCCTCACGGCGAAAGGCGACATGGTCGACAAGCGCATCGGGTATTCCGTGGGCGCCGACGACTATTTGGCGAAGCCCTTCAGCGGCGACGAGCTAAGGCTTCGCGTGGGCGCGCTTCTGCGTCGCGCGCGTCGGGCGAGCCTGACATGCGCGCCGAATGGCGCCGGGGCGCCGTGCGGCGAAGAACTCGCGGTCGGCGAGCTATCGGTGAACGTGCATACGGGTGCGACGTGCATCGCCGGTAAGAAGGTTGAGCTCACGCCGAATGAGGCGCGCATTATGGCTATGCTCGCAAGTCGTCCAGGCGACGTGTTCAGCAAGGCCGACCTTATCCGCGAAATCTGGGGGCCGGAATACCTCGAGTCGGCTATTGGCATTTCGGTGTATGTGCGCCGCATTCGCGAGAAAATAGAGCCCGACCCTTCCTCGCCGCAATACCTGAAAACCGTTTGGCGTTGCGGATACCGGCTTGGCGAGAAGGGCTAGGATTGCACCGCTCGAGCGCGTATGCGTCAAGCTCGCATGTTGCAGGCTTGACGCATATACGACGACGCAATCCTCAATCGTTCCGATGATTCAAAACGTTCGAAGCATTTTCGAAAATGTTTCAGGCCAGAAGTATGATTCACCCGCGTAACAAAAGTTTCCTTTGACAAACAAATGCGAGTGTGCTTCGTGGCAGACGGGGTCAATACGCAGGTGAACGGCCTTTAACACGGGTTTAACCCCATGAAATGGGGCGCCTCGTACGTAAATCAGCCTAATTTCCCCCCAAATGGGTGATAGGAATTTGGGCATATTTTCCAGGAACTGTGATAAAGTCCTCTGATGTATTTCGTGTACAGCTTTACCAAGATGCCTTGGGCATCCCCTCCAACTTGTACACGGAATACGGGGAAGAGAAGGAAGCTAGAAAGAAAGGGGGTATCCATGGCTGAAGAAGAGAAGGTCGAAACGACCGAAGCTGCGGATACCAAAGCCGCCAAGAAGGGCAAGAAAAAATGGCCCATCGTCGTCGGCGTCGTCGCTGTCGTGATTGTGGCCGCCGGTGCGGGCTTCTGGGTTTGGCATGAGCAGCCCAGCTTCTGCGCTGCGATTTGCCACACCCCGATGGACGCCTACTACGAGACCTACGACTCGGGCGACTACGACAAGTATGGCAACGAGATGACTTCTGAGGACCAGAAGAACGCCATGATGGCCTACCTGCACAAGACCGAAGCCGGCACCACCTGCCTGGGTTGCCACACTCCGGTTATCACCGAGCAGGTTACCGAGGGCATGAACTGGATCACTGGCAACTACGAGGTTGCTGGCGAGAACAAGCAGGGCGACACCGTGCTTGAGACCCGCGACATCAGCGAGCTCGTCGCTGCCCGCGGTGCCGAGGATGACGAGTTCTGCCTGAACTCCGGCTGCCACACCAACGCCGACGGCTCCGTTATGACCCGCGACGACCTGGTTGCTCTGACCGCCGACCTGTCCAGCACCCGCAACCCGCATGTCTCCCAGCACGGCGAGTACGCGTGCACGCAGTGCCACAAGGGCCATGCGCAGTCTGTGAACTACTGCTCCAGCTGCCACAGCGACGCTCCTATCCCGGAGGGTTGGCTCACGGCCAGCGAGGCCAAGAAGACCCAGGCTCTGTAGGCCAGTCTTCGACAATTCCATATCGGGTACTGCGATCTGCGTAGTTTCCCGAAGAGCTATGGAACGTAAAGACCCGCCATTTAGGCGGGTCTTTTTTTGCGTATCATGCACAGTCGATATACCCCGCCCATTTTGCGTTGCGGGGCTTCGCGCGCTTACAACGCGGCGAATGAATACGGGCGCGCTGCGTGCGCGCAAAGGGTGCGGGTCTAGCCCGCATAAAGCAATAAAGGAGCGAAACGAATGAACTCCAAAACCAAGCGCAGGCTCATTGTGGTGACCGGCGTTATCGTGGTGGTTCTCGCCATCGTTTTGGCCGTTGTGGGGTCAAGCGGCGCGGCGAAAACCATCTCGGTGAAAGACGCTCTGGAAGCCAATTATGAAGGCGAGCGCGTGCAGGTGTCGGGCAACGTGGTGGACAACTCGTTCGCCACGGTCGACGGCGTGCTTTCCTTCGATATCTACGACCCCGATGGGGGCGACCCGGCGCAGAAACTGCACGTGCGCTACGACGGCGCGGCGTCTTCCACGTTCGGCAACGGCGTGACCGCCATTTGCACGGGCAAGATCGTCGAGGCCGATGGCGGCGTCGAGCTTTCCTGCAGCGAGCTCGTGACGAAATGCCCGTCGAAGTACGAAAGTGCCACCGACGCGCTTACCGTGACCAAGCTGCTCGATTATGGAGACTCGATCATCAACACCACGGTGAAGTTGAAGGGCTCCATCGCTCCCGGCACGCTTACCTCTGCGGCCGCCTCCGATGAGCCTCGCTTCGTGATCGTCGACGCCGATGCCGAAGACCGCTCCATTTCCGTCGATTACGACGGCGCGCTGCCCGATGGCATCGCCGAGGGCACGTCGGTCGTCGTCACCGGCTCGCTCGAGGCCAATGGCTCGTTCAAGGCAACCGACGTCGCGCAGGAGGGTTAAGCTGTGTCTACCATTGGTTTGTTTGGCATGATTATCGCCTTTGCGGGCGTGGCCATCGGCTCGGTGTGCCTGATTATTTCCCAGGCACTGCGCGGTGGTCGCCGCAAGGGCTCGGCCGACACGTTCGCATGGGCGGGCGCGGTCGCGCACATCCTTGCCTTCGTGGCGCTCGGCGTGTGCTGCGGGTTGCTCGTCTTCTGCTTCATGACGGGCGATTATTCCATCGAATACGTGCTGCTCGAGCATTCTGAAGCCGAAGGCGCGCTGGGCGTGCTGTACCGCTTCGCCGGCCTGTGGGCTGGCCGCGAAGGCTCGCTTCTGTTCTGGGCATGGCTCATCTCGGCGTTCAACGTGGTGGTGGCCGTGCGCGTTATGAAGCGCGACGAGCCCATCGACTGCATGGCGCTTTTGGTTTCCGGGCTCGTGCTCACGGCGTTCGTGGCCGTGATGCTGTTCTCGGAAAGCAATATGCCGTTCACCGCGACCGCCGCTCCCTATGTCGACTCGTCGGGGCGCCTTACCTCCACCGGCTCCATGCAGGGCATGAACCCGCTGCTCGAGCATTGGGCGCAGGCCATCCATCCGCCTACGTTGTTCGTCGGCTACGCGGGCCTCACCATTCCGTTCGCCTATGCCATCGCGGCGCTCATCGTGAACGACCCGTCGAAGAAGTGGGTCGAGCGCGCGAGCCGCTTCGCGATGTTCTCGTGGCTGTTCTTGGGAATCGGCATTGGCCTGGGCTGCGTGTGGGCCTACGTCGTGCTTGGCTGGGGCGGCTACTGGGGCTGGGACGCCGTGGAAAACTCCAGCCTGCTTTCGTGGTGCGTGGCGCTGGCGCTGGTGCACAGCTTCACCGTGTATCGCAAGCGTGGCGCGTTCAAGCGCTGGGCCGTCATGTGCGCGTGCCTCACGTTCGCGTTCGTCATCACCGGCACGTTCATCACGCGCTCGGGCATCGTGCAGTCGGTGCATGCGTTCGAGGGCGACCCAGTTTCCCTCGTGCTGTTCGGCGCCCTCATCGGCGTGTCGCTGCTTGCGGGCATCGTGGGGCTTTTGGCTCGCTGGAAGAGCTTCGGCCCCGGCGAGAACGACATCATGGAATCGCTCGTCTCGCGCGACGCGGCGTATTACTTCAATAACGTGATTATGGTCGTGTTCACCGTGGTGCTGTGCTACCTCACCGTGTCGAGCGCGTTGCCCAGCTGGCTGCCGTTTGGCGGGCAGAGCCTGTCGGCCGGCACGTACAATGCCATCGCGCGCCCGCTCGGCGTGGTGTACTGCGCCATCATCGCCGTGTGCCCGCTGCTTTCGTGGGTGAAAACCGACCCGAAAGCGTTTTGGAAGAAGGCGCGCATCCCGGCCGTGTGCGCGGCAGTGATGTTCGTGGCGCTTATGGCCTATTTCGCCACCACGCTGTACCCGGCTTACGATGCCATCATCCAGGCCGGCGGCACCGAAGCCGAGGAATTGGCGTCGGAAGGCCCGGTGTGGTACTACAACGGCATCGCTGTGGTGGGCTTCGCGGTGGCAAGCTTGCTGTTCTTCAACACGCTGTTCATGATCGGCCGCACGGTCGGTGCTCGCGCGAAAGCCACGGGCAAAAACCCGGTGGCGGCGTTCTTCGGCGGCCTGCGTGCCGACGCGCCGCGCTTCGGCGGTTACATCACGCACTTCGCGATGTCCATCATTTTGGTGGGCCTTATTGGCTCGTCGATGTACGTGTCCGATGAAGTCGACTATGTGGACTACGACCAGGATTCCGACACGGGCGGCACGTTCGTAATTCAGAATTACGAGCTGCGCTTCACGAATTCGGAAGTGAACCAGAGCGTCAACGGCAAGCAGATCGACTACATGACCGAATTCGACGTGTACGACACGAATTCGGGCGCGTACGTGGGCCATGTGACCCCGTCGGTCACGCTGCAATCGGCCACGCAGCAGACCAAGCTCAACGCCAGCGTGATCGGCTTCCCCACGCACGACTTGTTCGTGGTGTATCGCGGTGTGAATGATGCGGGCCAGCTTTCGATGGACGTGCGCGTGAACCCGCTGATCAGCTTCGTGTGGGTCGGCTTCGCGCTGCTGGTTGTTGGCACGGCCATCGCGGCGCTCGGCCGCCGCAAGCCCATGCCGGTTGCTGCGAAGCCTGCCGAAGGCGGCAAGGCCGATGCGTCCGATGCCCAGCCTGCGACGGCGAAAGCATAGGGCGGCGGCTATGGCAAACGCCATCGAAACGAAAAAGCTCACGAAGGTGTTCGGCGACCGCAAGGCGCTCGACCGCGTGACGCTCGAGGTGCCCGAAGGCGCGTTCCTGTCGATCTTCGGGCCCAACGGCGCCGGCAAAACCACGTTGGTGCGCACGCTTTCCACGTTGCAGCGCGCCACGTCGGGCACGGCGCGCGTGGCGGGCTTCGATGCGAAGGAAGAGCCCGACAAGGTGCGCGAGCACATCGGGCTGATTTCGCACAACCCCATGCTGTATCCCGACCTCACCGCCATGGAGAACCTGATGTTCACCGCGCGGCTGTACGGCATCGTCGACCCCGAGGCGCGCGTGCGCGAGCTGCTGCGCGCCGTGGAGCTCGACCATCGACGCTTCGACGTGGTGCGCACGTTCTCGCGCGGCATGACGCAGCGCCTGTCCATCGCGCGCGCCCTGATGAACGACCCCGACGTGGTATTCCTCGACGAGCCATACGCGGGCCTCGACCCGCATGCAGTTGAGATTTTCGATGGGCTCATCGACAAGCTGCGCGACGGGCGCACGTTCGTCATGGTGAGCCACGATTTGCAGAAGGGCTTCGAGATGTGCACGCATGCCCTGGTGCTGGCGCGCGGCCGCGTGGTGAGCTTCGCACCGAAAGAGGACATCGACTTCGACGAATTCCGCCAGCTGTACCGCGAAACCGTGGGAATGGGGGTGGCGTAGATGGCCGTTGCCATGAAAAAGCCCTCAACCTGGGCGCATTACAAGGCGCTGCTGCGCAAAGACCTGGCCCAAGAGCTGCATACCAAGGAAATGATCACCTCCATGGGCCTGTACGCCCTGCTGGTGCTGGTGGTGTACGGCGCGGCGCTCGCCCAGGCGGGCAGCCAGCTGGACATCCAGCAAATGGCGGGCGGCCTTCTGTGGGCCGTGATTTTGTTCACGAGCCTGTTGGGCTTGAACCGATCGTTTTCGCACGAGAAGGAAAACGGCTGCCTGGAGAGCATCTTGCTGGTACCTATGGACCGCTCGGTGATTTTCTTGGCAAAAGCCACCGCGAATCTGGTGTTTTTGCTGGTCGTCGAAGTGATTTGCGTGCCTCTGTTCTTCTTCTTTTTTCTGGGAACGGTGGGCGCGGCCGATACCTGGCCGTTGATGTTCGCTCCGCTGTTGGTGGGAACCATCGGCATCGCGGGCATCGGCACGCTGCTGTCGACCATCACCATCAACACGCGCGGCAAAGACGTGATGCTGGCGGTGCTGTTCATCCCGCTGATGTTCCCGCTTCTGTGGGCGTGCGTGTCGGCGACGACCGGCGTCATGGTGGGCGGCGACGCGGTGATGGAGACGTTCACCACATCCATGGCGCTTGCGGGCGGCTACGACGTCATCATGATCCTGGTGTCGTGGGTGCTGTATGATTTTGTAGTTTCCGCTTAGAAACTTTTAGGAAGGGTTGGTGACATGACCGACAAACCTTTTAA
>CALBLG010000221.1 GCA_937895975.1 uncultured Slackia sp. | reverse complement strand
CCATTCCCCGTTTGTTTCATCTGTGCAGGCACGCTTTTCCACGCTAGAGCGCGCTGGCGATGGTACCATGCAGGTAACAGGCTGGTTTCGCCAGCCGCATCCATCGAGCGTGTTCGAATAATTCCGACAAGGGGGAATACCGGGTGGCAACGTCTATCTTTCCCGGCGAGAAGCCAGATCGGCTTGAAGAAGAGTGCGCGGTGTTCGGGGTCTACTCCACCACCGACGATGTAGCGAGGCTCACCTGTTTCGGCTTGCAGGCCTTGCAGCACCGCGGCCAAGAAAGTGCCGGCATTGCGGTGGGCGATGGCGACACCGTAACGGTCACGAAAGACTTGGGCCTGGTCACGCAGGTATTCAACGAAAGCGCGCTTGCCGCGCTGAAGGGCGAAGTGGCCGTGGGCCATTGCCGCTATTCCACGAGCGGCGGCATGGGCAATTGGACGAGCGCCCAGCCCCATATGTCGGCTATCGACGAGGTGCTCATCGCGCTGGCGCACAACGGCACGCTCGTGAACACGAATCGCATTCGCGCCGACCTCATTAACAAAGGCGTCGAATTCCGCAGTAATACCGATTCCGAAGTTGCGTGCCAGGTCATTGGCTATTACACGCGCGAAACGCATCATCTTACCCAGGGCATTAAAACGGCCATGGAAATGATCGATGGCGCGTATGCCATGGTGCTTGCCAGCCCCACGGCGCTCTATGCGTTTCGCGACCCGAACGGTATTCGTCCGCTGTGCTTGGGCAAACTTCCCGATGACCGCGGCTGGGTGGTTTCCAGCGAAACGTGCGGTCTGGATATCGTGGGCGCTGAATTCGTGCGCGACGTGAAGCCGGGCGAAATCATCCGCATCAACGACACGGGCATTTCCACGCTGCAGGTCATCGAGCCCAAAGAGCCGCGCGGCTGCATCTTCGAATACGTGTACTTCGCGCGCCCCGATTCCATTATCGACGGGCAAAGCGTCTACCAGGCGCGTCGTGCCATGGGTCGCATTTTGGCCCGCGAGGCCCCCGTCAATGCCGACCTGGTGCTTGGCGTGCCCGACTCGGGTGTGCCCGGCGCGCTTGGCTATGCCGAGGCAAGCGGCATCCAATTCACCGACGGCATCGTGAAGAACCGTTACGTGGGTCGCACGTTCATCCAGCCCACGCAGGAAATGCGCCAAATGGGCATCCGCATTAAGCTGAACCCGCTGCCCAGCGTTATCTCGGGCAAGCGTTTGGTGGTTATCGACGATTCCATCGTACGCGGCAACACGTCGAAGAAGCTCGTCGACATGCTGCGCGCGGCGGGCGCCGCCGAGGTGCACTTGCGCATCGTGAGCCCCGAAGTGATGTGGCCGTGCTTCTATGGCATCGATACGGCCAACCAAGACCAGCTCATCGCGGCGAATATGTCCAACCAGGAAATGTGCGATTTCATTGGCTGCGATTCGCTGGAATTCATTTCGCTGGAAGGCCTGCGCGAAGCGGTGGGCGACGCGCACAGCAAGACGTTCTGCGAGGCGTGCTTCACGGGCGAATACCCGGTGGCGCTGCCTGCGTCCATCACCAAGAACGCGTTTCTGAAGAAAAGTTAGCCAGCGAGGTTTGCGAGTGGGTCAAAGGGACAGTCCCTTTGACCCGTTTTTGCAAAACGATTTGTGCTTATCAAAAGTTTCTTGCAAAGTGGGTCAAGGGGACTGTCCCTTTGACCCACGCTAACAGGAGGAGTCCAACCCATGGCAGAAATCACGTACGCAGACGCGGGCGTCGACATCGAAGAGGGCGCGGCCGCGGTCGACGCCATCAAAGACGCCGTGCATTCCACCTATCGCCCCGAGGTCGTGGGCGATATCGGGGGCTTTGGCGGTCTGTTCAGCGCGGCTGCGTTCAAAGACATGGAAGAGCCGCTGATGGTTTCGGGCACCGATGGCGTGGGCACGAAGCTGAAGGTGGCCCAGCTCATCGGCAAGCACGAAACCGTGGGCATCGACCTGGTTGCTATGTGCGTGAACGATATTTTGGCGTGCGGTGCCGAACCGCTGTTCTTCTTGGACTACATTGCCATCGGCAAGTTGAAGAAGGAACACGTGGCCAAGGTGGTCGGCGGCATCGCCGAGGGCTGCCGCCAGGCCGGGTGCGCGCTGATCGGCGGCGAGATGGCCGAACACCCCGGCGTGATGGATCCCGACGATTACGACCTTTCCGGCTTCACGGTGGGCGTGGTGGATCGCCCGAAGATGATCGGCCCCGACGGCGTGGTCGAGGGCGACGTGCTGGTGGGTCTGCGTTCGAGCGGTTTCCACTCCAATGGCTACTCGCTGGTGCGCAAGGTGCTGGTCGAGGGCAAGACCTCCGAAGAGCTGGCGGCTCCCGTGCCCGAGCTGAATGGCGAATCGTTGGGCGACGCGCTTATCGCTCCTACGCGCATCTACGTGAAGCCCGTGCTGAACTGCCTGCGCAACCTGCCCGGCGACGTGCACGCGTTGGCGCACATCACGGGCGGCGGCATCACCGAGAACCTGAACCGCGCGCTTCCATCGAACATGGATGCGCTGGTGAACATGGGTGCGTGGGAAGTGCCCGCCATCGTCAAGATGGGCATCAAAGCCGCGGGTCTTACCGATGAAGAGGCACGCAAGACGTTCAACATGGGCATCGGCATGGTGCTTATCGTCGACGCCGCGCGCGTCGATGCCGTGGTGGATGAGCTGAAAGCATCAGGCGAAGAGCCGGTTGTCATCGGCAAAATCGTCGAGGGCTCAGGCGTCGTCCGTTACGCCGAATAAGGTTGGTTTTGCTGGCCTTACGGCCAGCGAACTACTCGACGCTGCGCGGAAGCCGGGCACCCCATCTTGGCTTTCAATCGCCGCTCGCGTACTGAAGTACGCGTCGCTTCTCTTTCAATCCAATCTGGGGCACTGGGCCTCTGCTCGCTGACTCTTGCGTGACCCATGAGTTGAAAACCTGTTAGATGTTTCGAGCGTTTAACAGGTTTTGGTTTTAAGAAAGGGCTGTTCATGGCTCAACCTTTGAAAATTGCCGTGCTGCTTTCGGGCTCGGGCACGAACCTGCAGGCACTTATCGACGATATTGCCGCCGGCACGCTGAATGCCGAAATCGTGCAGGTGGTTTCGTCTCGCCCCGATGCGTATGGCATTGAGCGCGCGAAGGCCGCGGGCATTCCGGTGCTTGTGATGAATAAAGCGCTGTACGCCGACGCTGAAGCCGCTGATGCGCAAATCGTTGAAGCGGTACAGGCCGCTGGTGCTGAATATATCGTTATGGCTGGTTATATGCGCAAAGTGACGCCGGTCATGCTGCGGGCGTTCCCGAGTCGCGTGTTGAATTTGCACCCGGCGTTGTTGCCGTCGTTCAAGGGGGCGCACGCCATTCGCGATGCGTTCGAGGCTGGCGTGAAGGTGACGGGCGTTACCGTGCACTTCGCGAACGAAGACTACGACAAGGGCCCCATTGTGGCGCAGCGCGCGGTGGAAGTTGCCGAGGATGATACGCTCGAGTCTCTCGAGGCGAAAATCCATGCGGCGGAACACGTGCTGTATCCCCATGCGGTGCAGCTGATTGCCGAAGGCCGTGTGCATGTGGACGAAGAAACGGGTCGCGTGCATATCCAGTAAGAGTTGCGATGTGGATGCGGGATAGGGATGTCCCCCGTCCCGTAAATTTGGGACAGGGGACTGTCCCCCGTCCCCGGACTGCCCCTCGTCCCAAATCCGTCCCGCGTTCTGATTTAGAAAGGCGAACTTCTACCATGTTGACGTCTGAAGCGTTGCGTGCACTTGCGGGTGATATTGCCGCGGGCAAGCCGGTCGAGCTTTCTGCCGACGATTTCCCGTGCTTTGCTTCCGAGGTGCTTGAAGGGCGCGCGCATGTGGCCCCCGAAACGCTTGCGGCTATTTCTGCGGGCCTTACGCCGGCCGACGCGTGCGTGTTCGAGCGCGCGGCCCAGGCGATTGACGAGGGCGATTTGGCTTGGATTGGCTTCAAGGTCGTCTACGATGCGTCCGCCGCACAGGCCAACACCGATAACGAGGTTACGAAAAAATACGGCGATACGGGTTCCGCCAACGGCGATTCGTTCGTGTTCTTCTGCAACGATGAGAAGGAAATAGTTTGCGGGCGCGAGTATTCGCCTCGCGATATATTCCAGATGAAAGACGTGACGCGTGGACCGGCCATGCATACCGAGCAGTTCGAAGGTCTTACCTGGCTTTCTATGCCGCTGTTCGACAAAGTGCGTGTATGGCTTTTGGGCGCGACTGACGCATCGGCCGAGGTGGCGGCGCTCGCGCACCATGTGGG
>CALBLG010000220.1 GCA_937895975.1 uncultured Slackia sp. | reverse complement strand
CCTGGCCACGGCCGATGCCTTTGGTTTCACGGGTGATGCAGATGGAACCGCCGCCAATGCCGACCTTGATGAAGTCGGCGCCGGCCTCGGCCAAGAAGCGGAAGCCATCGCGGTCGACGACGTTGCCTGCGCCGATTTTCACATCGTTGCCGTAGTGCTCGCGCACCCATTCGATGGTCATCTTCTGCCAGTCGGAATAGCCCTCGGACGAGTCGATGCACAGCACATCAGCGCCGGCCTCAACCAGCGCGGGGACGCGCTCGGCGTAGTCACGCGAGTTAATACCAGCGCCCACAAGGTAGCGCTTCTCGGAGTCGAGCATTTCCAGCGGGTTTTCCTTATGGGTGTCGTAATCTTGGCGGAACACCAGGTAACACAGGTTATCGTTGGCGTCGACGATGGGCAGGCTGTTCAGCTTGTGGTCCCAAATGATATCGTTGGCTTCCTTGAGCGAGGTGCCTTCGGGAGCGGTGACCAACTGCTCACGCGGGGTCATGAATTCGGAAACCTTGGTGTCGAGCGACATGCGGGACAGACGGTAGTCGCGTTCGGTCACAATGCCAAGCAGCTTGCCGCCGGGCTGAGCGCCCTCGGTAACGGGCATAGTGGAGTGACCCGTCTTTTCCTTCAGGGCGACGACTTCTTCAAGCGTGGTTTCGGGCGAAAGGTTGGTGTCGGACACGACGAAACCGGCCTTGTACGCCTTCACGCGCGCGACCATGGCCGCTTCGCTTTCGATGGTTTGGTTGCCATAGATAAACGAAAGGCCGCCTTCGGTGGCGAGCGCAACAGCCATGCGATCGTCAGAAACGGCAGCCATGATAGCCGACACCATGGGGATGTTCAGCTTAATGGGGCATTCTTCCTCGCCCTTGCGGTAACGCACCAGAGGCGTTTCCAGGTTAACCTTCGCAGGGATGCAAGACGCCGGGGTGTGGCCCGGGACCAGCAAATACTCATTGAACGTGCGCGAGGGTTCCTCGTAGTAGAACGCCATCTGTTGTCTCCTTCGGTTTGTGTGTTTTCCGGAACTTGACCGAACATTATATGCCCCGTTACCGTGCCGTTACCACAGCGTGCGCCAAATTCAAAGGACGTACGAAAATGGAGGAAACGAGGGAGGACGTTAGAGCATCGCCCGATTCTTGGAGCCTTTTTTGATTTCTTTGAGTTTCCTTGAACTTTTTGAGCACCGTTGATTTCTTTTGGCACGAACCGCGAGACGGGAAGAACACTGGCCCCGCTCCGCTTCCGAGGCGCCCTGGTCTTTATAGGCCAACATTTTGAGCTCCTCAAACGATAAGTCGTTGCTTTCGGGCGGCCATTCAAGGCAGGCTTCGACGTATGCGTTTTGCACGATACCCGACCCCTCTCACACAACTTGTAATAAGTACTGGCGACGCTTCCATTCCGCCGCCCCACTTTTCCTCGCTTCAGTAGGCAATAGAGCACCCCCTTGTAAGATATTCCGCCATCCCGGGAAGCGCGAATTTGAAGGCACCCGTTTCCGGCTCATCGATAACGCCTGCTTCGAGAAGACGCTTCTTATATGTCGAAACCCAACTCGATTTCTTACCCGTGCGCGCCATGACGTCGGCGCGCGATGTGGGGCCATCGCTGTTCATAGCGCGCAGAAACAGCATGTCGCCCTTCGAGAGCTCGGCGCACGTCGCCTCGAGAACCCTGTCCTCAAATTCCTCTTGAGCTACCTTGACACCCTGGCGCACGTGGGCTGCCGTTATATTAGCGCTCTGACGTGATGCATTCCACGAACGGTAGCCCACGAGCTGGAACATGAAAGGAAAGCCATCAACCGCCTCGCATGCGAGCTCGAGCGCATCGTCGTCTATTTGCTTTCCACCATCCTCGACCGTTAGGCGAAAAGCCTCGATTACCTCGTAATTTGGAATCGAACCCAAATTATGCCGCGCTGCGCGACGTAAAAACGATGTCGACTTCCCCGAAAGCAACGCCGAAACCCGATACGGCAAACCCGCCATGAGGAGCGAAACCTTCTTACCCTCGCGAACGAAATGCTGGTACGTGGTTACCAATTCAACCATTTCGGGAAGACTCGCATCAATTTCATCCACCGTAATTGCGATACCTGTTTGAGTCTCTTCAAGCTGTTTGAAAATAGCGTTCATTTTTGTTCGCCAATTGGCGGAGGAGCTCACGTTTTCCCAAGGAATACTCCCCAACGAGGCAATGCCAATGCCAGTAGCTTTCCTCGATTGTTCGGCTGGAATTAAGTGCGATGCGGACTCCTTGACCCTTTGGAGAATATCATCGAGCATTCCCGCAGAGGCCGTCGTATCGGCAACAATCCACCCCGATTGCTGCGCTCGATAGCCCAGATATGTGAGCAAGGCGGTTTTCCCGGTTCCGCGGGCACCAACGAAAATCGAGCATAAATTTGGATCAGAGCCCGCCCCTTCGAACGCCTGAATCATTTCATCGATAACGAATTGGCGACCGGCCATGTATGCCGGCACCTTGCCAAATATCGGGGTGAAAGGGTTTGCTTGGTTATATGCAGTTGCCGCAGACATACGAAACCACCTTTATCGAACAGCTCTTTCCGACATCGTACTGCAGGTTATTTTGATTTCTTTGAACTTCCTTGAATTTTTTGAGCGCTGTTGATTCGAATGTAAAAAACGAACCAGACGCTCGGCTTTCCCTATGGCAATCTTCCTTGCACGTCACTTTGATGAGAAAAATGACGTGCAATTTTTTGCTCGTCAAACCAATTTGATTCGAAGTCAACAAAAAAGACAGCGAGGGTGCAAATCCAAAATCGATGAAACAATCAATTCAAAAGAGCCGGCGTCGCCCCTCTCTTGAAACCGTAGTTGTGGGCAAAGCGCCCACGCCCGAAAGGCATCGTGCCAGCAAGTGTTTATCGATAATTCGCAACTATCGATTCAAGATACGCCACATACGATGCTTTGAGCGATTCTGGCTGTTCGATTTTCACGGTTTGCCCCAAGGTCGTAAGCCAGCCAAAAAAGGTAGGGGCTTCCATTACCGTAACGAGCACTCGAGCCCAGCCGTCTTGAGCAGGCAAAGCTTTAACATCTCTTCCGAAGCGATCAATTACGGCGCTCATCGCCGAGCCTTTGACGAGCAGCGTCACTCCCACCGGCGAGCCCGAGAACATACCGAATACTCTTTGTTGATATTTGGCAACGTCAAATGCCGAAATAGAGTCGTTGCGTGTTGCTGGCTCACTGGATACCGCAATCTCGATCATGCGATCGACCCGATAATTAGTAAAGCCAGAATATTTGTCGTTCCAGGCAATCACATAATATTCGTCGTCCATATACACGAGCTGCACTGGTGTTTCCACGTACATTTTCCCATCGCGCCGCAACACCCTGGCTTTATTCTCGTCATATTTGAAATATCGAAACGCTATCTTGCGACGCTGCGAAAGCGCACGCTGGATTGCATCGATGTTGTAAAAAACCGATTCGTTTAAGCTCTTTATGCGGCCCTCGACATGCACCTGTTTCCGCAGATTATCGGCCATGTATTTACTGCCAAGGTTTCCAATTGCTTTCACGAGAGCATTGCTTTTACCTTGAGTAAGGAATTTCGAGGATTGAACCGCGTCTGCAAGAAGCAACAGCTCCTGTTCTTGGAAATCGCGGCTTACAAGCCCGTATTCAACAGGGCTTCGCTCATATTTTATGATGTCATAACCGAAAGCGCGCAGGCATTCTATATCCCGGTACAGCGTTTTTCGTTCAACAGAAATCCCTAATTCAGCAAGTTTTTCGATTATCTGCGAAGCCGTTAGACCGTGGTCGTCGTCGGTTTCGCGTTCAAAAATCTTCGCCAAATACAGCAACTTCAATTTGCCCGCAACGACCTCAGCCATGTTTGGACCCCTTCACCCACACGAACATCGCTGGATTAATCTTACTCGCCTTTCCTCTGCGATTTAGCGCGAGCATCAACCACGTAAATCCCCACACGCACCTGATCCCAAGGTTCGGCCTCTGGATCGATTTGCACAATGCGGCACTCGAAGGCATCTTCATGTCCGAAGCGCATCATGGGAGCAATCCAGTCGATTTTTCCCCGCGGAACGTATCCAAGATGAACGCCTTTGCGATAAATCGCAACCGCATCGGGGTCGTGAGGATTGTCGAATTCCGAAACCAAATCAAGCTTCTTCCCCACTTTGAGTTTGGACAAGACCAGAGCTCCATCGTGGTATTGAAAGCCTGCAATATGGAACGAAGACAGCAAGCGACTCGGCTTATACATGAGAACCTCCTATCAGACTTCACGCATTCTA
>CALBLG010000219.1 GCA_937895975.1 uncultured Slackia sp. | reverse complement strand
AAAACCACACGAATCTCAGCCAAATCTTCGCCGTGCGTGCGACAAGCGCCCTTCGGCAGACCTGTAGAGCCGCCAGTAAACTGCACGCGGGAAAGAGCAGCGGCATCGCGGAACAGCTCCATGTCGGGCTCGACGGAATCGGACAAATCGAACAAGCGGGGCGCGAAGGGAGTCGCATCCCCCACCGCCAAAAGATCGATTTCGGGATTGAAGTCGCGGCGGCTTTCCACCACCTTGTCTTCAAACTTCTTCGCAAACACCAAAAGCTTCGCGTCGACCGCATTGGTAAGGTAGGCAATTTCTCGCGGAATGAGGCGGTAATTCAAAGGCACCGCCACAGCGCCGATACGCTGAATAGCCAAATACACGGCAATGAGTTCAACGCTATTCTCCATGAGATAGGCAACTTTATCGCCCGAATCGATACCACGGTTACGAAATGCGCGAGCGATTTTACATGCGAGCGTATTCAACTGTTCGTAGGTTTGGGTAATCTCGCCGCATATGCAAGCAATACGCTGCGGGTGCTTCTCAACGTTTTCCAGAAACGGCTCGATAATATTGCCGTACGTCATCGCCTCAGACACGATTGCTCTCCTCGTCTTCGGTATAAACCGCTTGCCGATGCGCATCCCTTTTGCGCATCGGCAAGCAGGCTGAGCTAAGGGACGACCGGCCAAACCGGCCGCCCCTCAAACCTGTCCCACAGCCCCGCCTCAGCAATGCTTGGGCGCAGAAGCGTGGGAGGCAACAACCCACTAGGTTGTTACTTTGCGAACTTCTCCATGGTTTTGGCGTAGGCCTTCGTGGTAGTACAGAATGGCGAACCGGTCTGTTCGAGAGCCAGCGACGCTTGCAGATTGGCATCGCACAGAGAATTCAGCATTCCTTTCGCCACCTGGATAGATGCGTCTGGCATATCGGCCAGGCGCTTTGCGAGCTCCATCGTAGTCGCCTCGAGTTCTTCGGAAGGAACCACACGGTTCGCAATGCCAAGCTCGCCCAGACGCGTACCCTTAATGCGGTCGCCCAAGAACAAAATTTCCTTGGCGCGCTGCATACCCACCAGTTCGGGGAGGAATTTCACCACACCCATCTCGGGAGCAATGCCGATTTGGCAAAACGCGGGGATGATGGTCGCGGTCTCGCTCACGCACACCAAATCGCTCGCGAGTACCATTGCAAACCCGCCGCCCACGGCGTAGCCGTCGACCATGGCGATAATCGGCTTAGCGATGGTGCGCATGGTGGTAATGGCGCGACAGTACTTTCGATACGTCTTGCGCGCATTTTCGGGAGTGTTCTCTTCAGGCGAACTTTGGCTCAAATCGCCGCCGCTCGTGAAGCAGTCGCCCGAACCGCGCAGTACGATGACACGCACCTCAGGATCGTCGTCGGCTTCCTGAAGGCAATCGGTGAGCAGGTCCATCATGGTGGCATTGATGGCATTCTTCTTACGCGGCTGATTCAAATACACCACCGCGATGCCATCCTCACCTTTCTCCATATACACCATGTCGCGTTCTTCAGTCATTGCAGAAGCTCCTTAAATCGCACACGCGGCAACGTAGCCGGCCTTGGTGGCGTCGGCAATACGATGCGGATCGTCGGCATCGCCCACCAAGTACACTTCGTCGCAAATGCCCTTGAGCGAATCGGCCAGAGCATGGTTGGGCTTGAAGCCCAACGTGATGGCAACGGTCTTCGCGGGAACGAAAATCTCGGTCTGGTTGCCCTCCTTGTCAGACTGAATGGCTTTAACGCCCTTGTCGGTAATCTCGGTGACCTTAGTCAGCGGATACATCTCGATGTTTTCAGCCTTCTTGAAACCGTTAATCAGGCCGAAGCGATCGGAGCCGCCCACGTCATAGCCGATCTTCTTCTTTTCCTCGATAATGGTTGCCTTGCGACCGGTCTCCATGCACAAATGGCCAAGCTCGCAGCCCGGCAGGCCGCCGCCAATGATGGCAACCTCGCGGCTCACGGGCCAGCTCATAGCCGTAGTGGCCCAACGGGCGAAGCTGGGAGTGTAGTGCATCTTCACCACGTTGGTCGCACCCCACCACATGAAATTGTTGAACGCGCTCTTGGTATGCGGCGTGTTGCCATTCAGCATTTCGAGCAAATCATGCGACTGTAAGACATTCGCGTTGTCGACGCCAGGAACATCGAGCGTCATCACGTCGCCACCGACGGCCACGATCACCGCATCGGGCTTGGCGGACTTCACGACCGACGCGTCGACCGGGGTCTTCAAGTGAACCTTGATAGCCGGATGCGACTTGATGAGGTTGTTCATGTAGTCGAGATATCGCTCGTGATAGGGACTGAAGATGGAGGACATCTTCACGCAGCCGCCCAAACGCGGACCAGCCTCGTACAAATCGACCTCGTGACCGCGCTCGACAGCAGTCACGGCAGCGTTAATACCAGCCGGACCCGATCCCACAACCATGACACGCTTCTTCTTGGCAGCCTTCGGGTACAGCTCGTGGTCGAGTTCGGGACCGAGGTGAGGGTTCACGCCACAGTAGTTCATGGGCTTGCCCTGACTTACCACGTCATCGAGACAGCGGCAGCACACGATGCACTTGCGCATGTCGCACGTACGATCTTCCATAACCTTGCGCGGCAGGTCGGGGTCGGCGATGCTGTAACGCAGACCAGCGATAACATCGACCTTCTTAGCCTGCAGCGCCTTTTCCATTTCGGTGGGGTCGGTGTTGCGGTAACCCTGAGCAACCGGCTTTTTTGCCACGGTCTTGATTTTCTCGGAAATCCAAGTCCAATGGCAATCCTCGATGACTTTCGTAGTCAGAGGTTCGCTGGTCTCGTGCCAACCTACGGCCAGATCGTGCAGGTCGGCACCAGCAGCCTCAAGCATCGGAGCAATCTGCAGCGCCTCTTCCATCGACAGGCCCGGGCCCGCAGGGCTTTTAATGAAGTCGACCGGGCTCCAGCGAACCACAATCGGGAAATCGGAGCCCAAAGCCTCGCGCACGCCAGCAATAACTTCGCATGCGAAGCGGGCGCGGTTCTCGATGCTTCCGCCGTATTCGTCGGTGCGGTTATTCGTGGCCTTTGCCATAAAGCGGCTCATGATGCCGCCGACGCCAGCCATAACCTCAATGGCGTCGAAACCGGCCTCTTTAATGACGCGCGCACCGTTGATGTACTGTTTCTGGAAGTCATGGATTTGTTCAACCGTCATGGCTTTGAAACCGCTCATGAACTTCAAGATGGCGATGTCAGACGGGCCGTACGGGCTTTCGGGCAGTTCGTCAGACGGCTTCCAATCGTGCACGCAGTACAGCTGCGCGCAAATAAGACCGTCGTGCTTGTGCACGGGGTCGACCATATATTTCTTCAAATCAGGAATGCACGATTCGTCGTAGCACGAAGGCAGCGCATGAATCATCGGATTGCTGGCCTCAAGTTCGTTGCGCTTCCACGGCACAATGGTCTGGATGATCATGGCCGTTTGACCCGCAGCGCGCTCTTCCAAATAGTTTGCAAGACGTTGCGTAGGACGATTATCAGCCGACACGTAGCCCATGCCAGGGGACATAGACGTGGTAATCATACGGTTCTTCAGCGTGACGCCATTGACCTTCAGCGGGGAGCCAAGGATCGGGTACTCTTTGCTCATGCTTTGAAACCCCTCTTTCTCGTATTCCATAAGTGCATCCACCTTGATGCATAAGCTACGAGCAAAATCCGTGCCAAAGCATGTTCAAAGGGCTCATATTATTTAAAGCAGGACCGCGCATAGCAAGAATCTTCGTTTGGGAAAAGAGATATATCTGGCGACATCCTGTCCGCTGGATGCCGCCCAGACATAAGCAGACTGGCGATTACGTCGTATCGGTTACGCATCGCCATCAGCCATAAAGCAAACTTCATGCCGAGCACCGCACCACGATGTCATACCGCTGAGCCAAGTTGGGCATGTTTTTTGCTGCACCAGGCAAAATGGAGAAACGATGTGCTCACTTTTAATCGCGTGAGCACGCATGCAACACGAGGGGATGTGGCCTTTCATGGCGCAGAAGACCGTTGACATTAACGTAGGAAAAAGCCGATTCGGGAAAAACCAAACAGCAGGAGGCTCAACAAGCGTACAGCTCGACTGCGAAGGAGGAAAACTGCCCTTCGATATAGCAATCGAGCTCCCCGATGGGCGCGCGCACGCCGTAGTTCGACGTGGACGCAAACTGCCCATTCACCAAGAGGAGCTATTCTCAACGGCATCGTCGTATCAAACGGCCATGGAGTTCCACGTGGTTTACGGCAACAGACCCCTCGCGAAGGATTGCGACAGCATCGCCCGCATCCGCCTGCGTAACATTCGTTGGTCGGCAGCAGGCGTACCAAAAGTTACCGTGAACTTCGATGTAAACAAGTCGGGGCTTCTCACCATCGGAGTGAACAACCTCGACCGCAAAGATGAAGCAATCATCGAAACACGTGAAGTATCCGCAAATCACGCAGAAACAGCACGTGCGGCCGAGAAGACCGGAGCTGAAAACGATGCCGCCGAGCGAGCGCGCATCAACGAGCTCGATGAGGCGCGAGAACTGCTACGCCGCCTCGATGACGAATACCACGTTTCGAAGCGCGCCATGAAGTGGGGTGAGAAGCGCGAATACAAGCGCACTCGCAAGGCGATTGCCGACATCGT
>CALBLG010000218.1 GCA_937895975.1 uncultured Slackia sp. | reverse complement strand
GCGAAGCGGTAGGCGAAGCGGTAGGCGAAGCGGTAGGCGAAGCGGTAGGCGAAGCCGTAGGCGAAGCGGTAGGCGAAGCCGTAGGCGAAGCGGTAGGCGAAGCGGTAGGCGAAGCGGTAGGCGACCGTGGCCCCAATGGCCAATGGGCCCCTCGCCACCGCTTGCCTCCGACTAGGTCAGCTTAAGCCTCTTCCGCCTTGCGCGGCGCCAATGCATCCTCGTCGCCATTCGCATCGGCCAAACGCTTGAAGTAGTCCCTCGTTTCGCGAACCACCACGCCCGAAAGCGCGATCAAGGCAATCATGTTAGGAATAGCCATGCATGCGTTGAAGATGTCAGCGATGGTCCACACGGCGGCAACCGTCATATACGGGCCGGCGAACACACACGCGATGTACGCCCACCGGTATACCTTCACAGCCTTTTTAGAACCGTTGCTGAAATACTCCAGGCAACGCTCGCCATAGTAATCCCAGCCCAGAATAGTGGTGAAACCAAACAGTGCCAGACATACCATAAGCACGAAGCTCACGGCCTCACCGGGAATGAACGGCAGGCCCGCCTGGAATGCGGCGGTGGTCACAGCCGCGCCCTCAAGTCCGGGGATCTGATACGCGCCCGTCATTACCAACGCAAGACCAGTCATGGAGCACACGATGATGGTATCCAAGAACGTGCCGGTCATAGAAACCAGGCCCTGACGCACCGGCTCTTTGGTCTGGGCAGCGGCGGCAGCGATAGGCGCAGAACCAAGGCCGGCCTCATTCGAGAAAATGCCGCGTGCAATACCCTTCTGCATGGCGATGATGATTGCGCCCAAAGCACCGCCAGCGGCAGCGCGCAAGCCAAACGCGCTTTCAATAATCGTTACCAACGCATCGGGCAGCGCAGCAATATTCACGATAATCAATACCAACGAGAAGCCAACATAAATAACGACCATGGCAGGAATGATTTTCTCGGCCACGCTGGAAATACGCTTCAAGCCGCCGATAACAACCAGGCCCACGAAAATCGCGACGACCAGCGAACCGATAACCGTAGCCAGCGAATATTCCATGCCGAAAAGATTCACGGTATGGGTCATATTCGGATCGAAGAAACCAGTGATGGCAGAATTAATAGAGTTAACCTGGGTAAATGTACCAATGCCAAACAGGCCGACGCACATTCCGAAGAACGCGAAGATCTTCGCAAGCCAGCGCCATGAAATCTTGGGCAGGCGTTCTTTCATGCCGCGCTCAATGTAGTAGAACGGGCCGCCCAACACGTGGCCGTCTTTGTCGATGCTGCGATATTTCACCGCAAGCAGGCCCTCGGAGTATTTCGTGGCCATTCCGAACAATGCCGCCAGCCACATCCAGAACATCGCGCCCGGGCCGCCGGCAACGATGGCCGTGGCAACGCCCACGATATTGCCCGTGCCGATGGTCGCGGAGAGCGCCGTGCACAGCGCGCCAAAGCTCGAAACCTCGCCGTGCGCGTCTTCGCCCTTCTCGTTTTTCATCATGTAGCGCAACGCGCGCGGCAGCTTCGAAAACTGCAGGCCACGCAGGCGCACGGTAAGCAAAATTCCGCCGAACAAAATGAGCACCATCAGCGGCACGCCCCACATGAAATCGTCGATGGCGACCAAGATGTCGTTCACCGTGTCGAAAAAGCTTTCCACAATGCTTCCTTTCTTCGCTTCGCGAGAATGCCTTGGCAAAACGCCACTCGCGATGCGACCAAAGGAAGCGCCAGGGGCCTTTGAAATCTATGGAGCTATGCAAATGAAGGAAACAGCGTTGCAACAATCAAACGACAAGCCTCGAATAAGATTGCAACAAGCGGTGAAGCTGCTCTGTCCTTTTGCCTGAGAGTTTCACGCCGCGCGATCATGGTTTTCGCGGCGCTTGCCCCTTCGGCACCCATTTGCTTGGGATTCTCCAGAGGCCCCTAACGCGTCCAGTCTCGGCCGGAAAAGCTTCGATTCAAGACGTATCGACGGGGTGGCGCTATGCACTTGTAAACCCTGGGATTGAGAAGAGCGACAAGAGAGAGGAAAGAAGCTGCTCTCAATCCCCAGGTGCTGTCGCAGACTATAGCACTATCGCACGCTGCAGTGGAATAGTTTTTTACGAAAAGGTTTCAAGGAAGCATAGGAGCTTGACGTGAGCGAACGCGCAAATAAAAACCTCTGTTTATGGAATGTCGCCTACAGGATTCGGAGGACACGCGCGTCTCCGGGACAACGTTCCAGGCGTCCCTACGACGCACGCGCCCTCCGAATCCATGGTCCGAGCCAAAGGTTGGCGAACGCGGCGGCGGACGGGGCGCATTGGGTCGTCCGAGTTCATACTTGCTTTTCCTTTATTCAGTTAAACGAGGCCAGGTGAGCGCATAGAGAGCGGAGCGAACGGTAGCGAACCGTGGCCCAATGCGCCCCGTCCGCCGCCGCGTTCGCCAACCTCAACGATGTCGTATACTCGAATCAACCAATTCCGCAGCACGCAGCCAAGGAGCACCCATGGCTTACAACAATTTCTCCCCTGAATTCATCGAGCAATGGAAGGCCGATACGGCGCAGGGCGTCGCCAATCCCTATCGATGCGAGAACGATGCCGCGCTGCGCCGTAACCCAAAACGAGACATGTCGCCGCGCCTGCATCGCCCGCCATTTTGCCGCGATATCGATAAAATCCTCAATGTGCCGCCTTATAACCGCTATGCCGGCAAAACCCAGGTATTCAGTTTCGTGCGCAACGATGACATCTCGCGTCGCGGCCTGCACGTGCAGCTTGTCGCCCGCACGGCACGCACCATTGCACGCATGCTGCGCCTGAACGAAGACCTTACCGAAGCCATCGCCCTGGGACACGACCTGGGTCATACTCCTTTCGGCCATGCGGGCGAGCATATTCTGAATGACCTTTACCACCACGATACGGGCCGCTATTTCAACCACAACGTGCACAGCGCCCGCGTGCTCGACCATCTGTATGCGCGTAACGTAAGCTTGCAAACGCTCGACGGCGTGTTGTGCCACAATGGCGAAAGCAGCCAGAAAACATTCTATCTGGGAACCGTTCAGAGCTTCGCCGATTTCGATGCCAACATGGAAGCATGCTATGTTGACGAGTCGGCCATCGGGCATCTGAGACCCAGCACACTCGAAGGCTGCGTGGTGCGCATTTCCGATATGGTGGCCTATGTAGGCAAAGATCGCCAAGACGCCATGGGCGTCGGCGCACTTGAATCTGACCGGCATTTCACAGCTGGCCCCATGGGCGTGATGAACGCTGAAATCATCAACAACCTGACGGTCGACATCGTGGAACACAGCTACCAGCGCGACCGTATTGAAATGAGCGATGATGCCTTCGCCGCGCTGAAGACCGCCAAAGCCGAAAATTATGAACGCATCTACTTAGCCGGCGACCAGGGCGACATCTACGAAGAAGAAATTCGCCCCATGTTCGAAGAACTCTACGAGCAATTGCTGCGCGACCTAAAAACGAATAACGAAACCTCACCGCTCTTCAAACACCATATCGAGAAAATCGAGCGCCAGCGTCGTCTTTACGACGACGACGCCCCCTACCGAAAAGAAGAGCCGCACCAAATCGTCGTCGATTACCTTGCTGCCATGACCGACGAATACTTCCTGGCAGCCCACGAATTCATCTGTCCCCAGAGCAAGCATCACGTAGAATTCCGCAGCTACTTCGACGGAATCGACTACCATCGGGCATAAAAAGAGGCCGAGTGAACCCGACCTCTTCCGTATCCGACCCCGCCTCTATGCCGCAGGGTCTTTCTTGTTCATGACCTTCGCAATCACGACGAACCCGCCGCACGACAACACCATGGTCAAAATCAGAGGAATCCACGGACTGCCCGTCAAACCGGCGACTACATAACCAATTGCGCCCGATACGAACACGATGCTCGCATACGGAATCTGCGTCGACACATGCGCCATATGGTTGCATTCGGCGCCAGCCGAAGAAAGAATAGTGGTATCGGAAATCGGCGAAATATGGTCGCCGTATACCGCGCCGCCAAGCGTCGCACCAATAGCAACCAGAAACAACGGGTCGCTCGGGTCGAACACGCCAACAACAATCGGCAAAATCAATGCAATGGTGCCCCAACTGGTGCCCATGGAAAAGCCAATGAACGCAGCCACAAGGAAAATGACGACCGGCAGCAAAGCCAAGCTTACGCCCAAACCATTCAGGAAGTTGCTCACGAACGGACCCGTGCCAATCATGTAGCGGCACACGCCACCAAGCGACCACGCCAGCACCAAAATCATGATGGCGCCCACCATGGAGCGAACTCCCTCGGCAACACCTTCCATATAGCCCTGCAGCGTACACAGGCCGCGCGGCAAATACATTGCCGCAGCAACCACCAGCGCCACGAACGATCCAATGCACAAGCCGCTCACCGGGTCTTCGCCAACGGCAGTCGCGAAATCGGCACCCTCGAAGAAGCCGCCCACGTACAGCATGCCCCAAATCGAGAACACGATAAGCACCAGAATCGGAACGATCAGATCGTACACCTTGCCCTTTTCCGAAACCTTCATGCCCTTGAAGGACGCCTCGGCCTGGGTCGAGGCAACAGCTTCGGCAAGCTCCGTTTCCTCGGCGATGACGGTCGAAGGCATATCCAAAGCCGACTGGGGGTTGTTCTTCTCAGCGATCTTCGCAGCAGTGCGCTCGGTCGCAACGCTCAAATGAGTGTCGGCCTCAAGCTCGTCGGGATGCGTGATAACTTTGCCCGGATCGGCGGCGGCAACATGCTCCGCCTCGGCTGCGCCATACTTCGCGGCAGCAGCTTCGGCCTTCTTCATCGGACCGAAGTCCAAGCCAATAAACGCGACGAAGAACACGAACACGATAGTCGCCAGCGCGTAAAAGTTGTAAGGGATCGATTGCACAAATAGGTTGAAGCCATCGTCTCCAAGATAGCCGCCCACGGCAACTGCCCACGAAGACACGGGCGCGATAATGCACACCGGAGCCGCGCTCGAGTCAATGAGCCACGCCAGCTTTTCGTGGCTGATACGGAAACGGTCGGTGATGGGACGCATAACGGCGCCAACCGTCAAGCAGTTGAAATAGTCATCCACGAAGATGAGGACGCCCAAAACTGCGGTCATCATACGAGCAAGACGAGCGCTTTTCACGTGCTCGGAAACCCACGCGCCATACGCGCGAGAACCGCCCGCGATGGCGATCAGCACCACAAGCGCGCCCAATAATGCGAGGAATAGCAGCAACGCTCCATTGTTCGCAATTTGCTCGCCCATCATTTGCGGCACCAGGCAAAACGCTTCGACCAGTTGGCCGAAGCCCACGCCATCGAGCGTGAATGCGTAGATCACCATGCCCGTGAATACACCAATCGTGAGAGACAAATACACCTCCTTCGTAATCAGCGCCAAACCAAGCGCCAACAGCGGGGGCACAATAGACCATATGCCCGTGTCGATAAGCGCGAAGCTTTCCATATCCACTCCTTACCAGTGGACGCGCTTTCGCCTCTTCCCAAAAATGCCAGCTCCCGACCGACACAAACGCCAGTCGAAAAAGCATTGGCGAAAGCCCATCCGCTTAGACAATGGGCAAAAGTATACCCCGCCTACGATAGACGGGGTATAACGATGCGCTTTAATATGCGAGCGGCCTAATTATCAGACCATGCGAGACGGCCCAAATGACACGCGTCCGCTACTCCAAGCCCAAATCCAGAAGCCTCGACGCGTTGCGATACAAAATATCGCGCAGCTCTTCATCGGTCAGTCCGATATGCGCCAACCTTGTCAAGAAGTCACTCGTATCTTCCCATGGCGAATCGGTACCAAACAAGATACGGTCAGTGCCAAAGCCACGCACAATGCGAAGGAAGTCTTCATTCGATAGATGCCCCACCTGAAAAGCGGTGTCCATGTAACCAGGCCATTCAGGATGCAACTCGGGCGGATGCGTAAAGTCAGGCACGCTGCCGCCCAAATGCGCCAAAACCGTGCGCTTGTAAGGGAATTTGTTAAAGAAACGATCGATTTCGACGGGCGAACAATCCCAATCGGGACCAACGGTCGGATAATCTATGCCCGACCCCGTATGAAAAAGGATGACCATGTTCTCTTCAATAGCGGCCTCGTAGATGGGGAACATTTTTGGATCGCTCATCTTGAAATGCTGATTCACAGGGTGCAACTTCAGGCCTTTGAAGCCAAGGTGCGCACATCGATGAATCTCAGCAACAGGGTCGTCCATATCGCGCACAACGCCCATAAAAGGCACAATGTCAGGGTCATCAAGATAATCTTTCAGCCATTCATTGAATTGCGGCACTTGGCGAGGGTTAGTCGGAACAGGCAAAATGACCGATTTAGTCACCCCAAGCTGTCGCTTTCTTTCGCGCACGCCATCGAGCGTTCCCGAATTGAATGCAGTAGCTCCGAAATTCTTCCCGAAATATTCGCGCATGCGCGGCGCAAAGCTATCCACCCAAGCGTGAGTATGCACATCGACGATCGGACAATCGGGCAACTTTCCCGAACCCGGCCCTTCGTTCGAACGACCATAGCGATAATGCCAGATGGGCCAACCATTTGCATCGGGGTGGCCCTCATCGTGCAAATGCTTTTCATCTTCAAGAATCGCTTTTGCAGGCGTCCAACCCTCATCAGGGTACAAGCGCTTGTGAACTTCGTGAACTTCCCAGGTCATGTTCATCCCCTCATTTTTCGACACGCAAAATACTACTCAAAATGCCATATTGAGGAATGGACGAAACACCGAAAATGTCCAACAAGCCCGGAAACGAGAAAGGGGCCCGAAGGCCCCGAAATACGGGGAAACGCCCTGCATGAGCGCGACGCCCTGTCCTCCCGCAGCCTGGCGCTGCAGT
>CALBLG010000217.1 GCA_937895975.1 uncultured Slackia sp. | reverse complement strand
TTTCGAACCGATTCTTTGAATGCGGCTGCGATTTCTGCTCGCGTGTCTCGCTTTGCCATGCCTAACCCCCTTGGTAATTACGCTATGAAATTATAGGCACAGATGAATAGTACATACAACTTTTAATCGCGTCGCTCTTATCATATAGATATTGGCTATACAAACCAGAGAAATGATAAACAACATTTAGGCATATCGATAAATCGTCTAAAAGGCGCTGGATGCCTTTTGTTTCCGTCTAATGAATGCTTCCTCCACACAATCCACAATATGACTTGTCCGGAAGAGACATGAATCCGGGCCATAAGGGGATTTTCTTTTAGGAGGAAACATGGAAGACGTCAAACGTCCGCTCGCTGGTGTGAAAGTCGTCGAAATGGCGACGTTCATCGCGGTTCCCGCCGTCGGCCGCATTCTTGCCGACATGGGTGCCGAGGTCGTGAAAATCGAATCCGCCAAGGGCGACAATCTGCGCTTCACTGCTCCGAACGAGGGCCGTCCGTCCGACCCGCACGAGGATACGAACTTCGACCTCGAGAATGCAAACAAGAAGGGCATCGTGCTTGATCTTCGTCAGCCCAAGGGCAAGGAAGTTCTGTTCAAGCTGCTCGACGATGCCGACATTTTCCTGACCAACTGGCGCCCGCAAGCACTTGCTCGTCAGAACCTCACCTATGACGATTTGAAGGCCAAGTACCCCAAGCTCGTCTACGCAAGCCTGACCGGCTATGGCGATAAGGGCCCCGACAAAGACCTTCCCGGTTTCGACTACACTGCGTTCTTCGCTCGCTCCGGCTGGTCGGGATCGCTGTACCAGAAGGGCACTGTTCCTTCTAACCTGATTCCTGCTCTGGGCGACCACCAGGCTGCTCTGGCTTTGACTGCCGGCGTTTTGGGCGCCCTGTATCGCGCAGCCAAGACCGGCAAGGGCGAGAACGTTTCCACCAACCTGCTGCACACCGCAATCTGGGTCCAGTCGTTCCAGATTCAGGGCGCGCAGTACGGCACTGAATTCAACGGCGTTTCCTACCCGTTCGACCGTCGCGAGAACCCGCTGCCTTACCAGCCGGCCGTCAAGACCAAGGACGACCGTTTCCTGCAGGTCATGGGCCCGAACTTCAGCATCTATTGGCCGAAGATCATGAAGGCCATCGGCCGCGAGGACGTGCTCGACGACCCCGTTTTGAGCGACCAGAAGAAGATTCAGGATGCTGGCCGCCTCGGAGAGGCCTACGACCTGGTTCAGGAAGGTTTCCAGCAGAAGACCATGGAAGAGTGGATTCCTATTCTGACCGAGCTCGACATTCCGTTCGCCGCTTGCCAGACCTACGAAGAGGTTTCCAAGGACAAGCAGGCTTGGGCCAACGACGTGTTCTACGAGATGGATTACCCGCGTGGCCCGAAGGCTTTGGTGCGCACCCCGATCGACATGTCCGAGACGCCGCTGCCTGATTACAACAAGGCGCCGCTTCTGGGCGAGGACACCGAGGACGTGCTGAAGGGCCTCGGCTATAGCGACGCCGAGATCAAGGAGCTCGAGGACGAGGGCATCGCCAAGCAAGGCGAGCGCAAGTAATTCGTCCCAGCCGAGCGCGTGTGGCAGGCAACTTGATCCCGGAATCTTCTTGCCCCCAGCGACGAACTCAAGTTCGTTCCTATCGGGCAAGAAGAACCCTCGGGCCAATTTGCCTCACCACGCACGCTTTAATTTTACCGTTGAATTCGTCTAGCGATTTTACATAAAGGGGGAAATATGGCCGAAGAAGTGAAAGAGGCGCCCGAGAAGCTTCCCGCGAAGAAGGTTCTCGCGAACATCGCCGATCGCGTGTATGAAGACGCCATCGAGGCGAAGGCGCGCGGCGAGAAGGTCGGCTGGATTTCGTCGAACTTCCCGCAAGAGATTCCCGAGACTTTGGGCTTGCACTGCGTGTATCCCGAAAGCCAGGCAGCCGCGATTTCCGCGAAGGGCGGCAGTCTTCCCATGCTCGAGCACGCAGAAGGCGATTTGGGCTTTTCCAATGACCTGTGCGCATATGCGCGCATTTCCATGGCCTACGCCGACCTGGGCAAATGCCCCAATGGCGAGCGCGAGATGCCGCTGCCCGACTTCGTTTTGTGCTGCAACAACATCTGCAACTGCATGATGAACTGGTACGAGAACATCGGCAAGATGCTGAACATTCCCGTCATCATGATCGACGTGCCGTTCAATGACAAGTATGACGTTGACGCCAAGCGCGTGGCCTACATGAAAGGCCAGTTCGACAACGCCATCCACCAGCTGGAAGAGATCACGGGCAAGAAGTGGGACGAGAAGCGTTTCGCCGAGGTCTGCGAGATTTCCAACAAGGTCGGCGAGGCATGGCTGGAAGCTACCCAGTATATGCAGTACGAGCCCAGCCCGTTGAACGGCTTCGAGCTGTTCAACCATATGGCCGTGGCAACCATGGCCCGTGGCAAGCAGGAATCGCTCGACGGCTTCCTGCAGCTGATTGACGAGTACAAGCAGTTCGTCAAAGAGCATAAGTCTACGTTTAAGGTTGAAGAGAAGAACCGCGTTATGTTCGAGGGCATCGCGTGCTGGCCGTTCCTGCGCGCAACGCTGCACCCGCTGAAGCATTCCGGCACGAACGTTACCGCGTGCGTGTACGGCCCCTCGTTCGCGTTCACCTACGGCAACACCGACGAGCTGATGCGCGCCTATGCCTCCGTGCCGAACGCCATCAACCTCGAGCGCGCCGTTGAGCTGCGCGAAGAGCTGTGCAAGGCCGGCAAGGTCAATGGCGGCCTGGTGCACAACAACCGCTCCTGCAAGATGTGGTCGGGCATCGCGCCCGAAATGGCACGCCGTATTTCCAACGACCTGCACATTCCGGTGGTCACGTTCGACGGCGACCAATCCGACCCGCGCAACTTCAGCGAAGAGCAGTACAACACTCGTGTCGAGGGTCTGCTCGAGATTATGGAAAACAACAAGAAGGGGGAGTAGACGATGGCTGAAATCAAAGAAATGCTGGCCGGTTTCGCCGAGGTCGCGAACAACCCCAAGGCCCAGCTAGACAAGTATCTGGCCGAGGGCAAGCGCGTGATCGGCGTGGGTCCGTACCATGTTCCCGAGGAACTCGTGCATGCCGCCGGCGCCGTGCCGTTCGGCGTATGGGGCGCGGTTGGCTCTTCTGACAACGCGAAGAAGTACTTCCCGCCGTTTTATTGCTCCATCTGCCAGATGACGTTGGAACTGGGCATGACCGGCAAGCTCGATGGCCTGTCCGGCATGATGATCACCGGACTGTGCGACACGCTGCGCGCGTTCAGCCAGAACTGGGTTGCCGCCATGGGTCCGAAGATTCCGATGATCTACGTGACCAATGCGCAGAACCGCTTCATCGATGCCGGCCGCCAGTACACCATCGACTCGTACAAGGAAGTCAAGCGCGGCGTTGAGGAATGCGCGAACGCCATCATCGAAAACGATGACGTCTTGGCTTCCATCAAGCTGTACAACGAATGGCGCGCTGCCATGCGCGAGTTCGTGAAGCTGGCTGGCACGCATCCGGCCGAGGTTTCGGTCGCCGACCGTGTGGCCGTGATCAACGCCGGCTACTACGAGCTCAAGGAAGAGCATTTGGCCCAGGTCAAGGCTTTGAACGCCGAGCTCGCCAAGCTGCCCGAGTCCACTGCCGGCTTCAACAAGGTTGTGCTTTCCGGCGTGTACGAGGACATTCCAGCCATCACCGAAATCCTCGACGCCAACAAGTACGCCGTGGTTGCCGACGATCTTGCCAAGGAAAGCCGCGCGTTCTCTCGCGAGGTTCCCGAGGAAGGCTGCGCCATCGAGGCTTTGGCCGACGGCTGGTGCAGCCTGAAGGACGACCCCGAGTTGTTCGACCCGAAGAAGGCACATCTTGATGCGCTGGTCGCCAAGGCGAAGGAATCGGGCGCGCAAGGCGTGGTCATTCTGCTTGCGAAGTTCTGCGACCCCGAGGAATTCGAAGCTCCGCTTGCCACCAAGGCGCTGCGCGAGGCGGGCATCCCGGTCGTGACGATTGAGATCGACCAATCCACCGAGTCTTACGAGCAGGCTCGCACCCAGCTCGAGACCTTTAAAGAGCTGCTCGCCTAAGAGCGGCTTTGAACCCTCCTTAACTCTTTGTTCCGGCCGAAACGTACATCCTCAAGCGTTTCGGCCGGCCTTGGAGCTTTCGCTTCAAGACAGGTGTTCCTTGTGGGCTCATCGAGGGGATGGCGCACAAGGGGCTAAATCCATCCCGTAGAATGGGACTATCCTGAAAAGGGGATATGAAATGGCTTCTGAATCTGTTCAGAAAAAGGGAGGCTTCCACTACGCCTTCCTGATCGTTGCCGCCGGCATTGCGATCACCTGCATTCCGTGTGCGCTCGTTTTGAGCTGCGCGGGCATTTACTTCACGCCGGTATCGAACTACTTTGGCGTGCCCAAGGCGTCGTTCACGCTGTATTTCTCTATTCTGAACCTCGCCATGATGATCATGCTGCCCATAGCTGGCAAGCTCATGTCGAAGATGGACGTGCGCGTGATTCTTTCGGCCGCCGTCATCATCGACGGCGTGTCGCTTATCGCGATGTCGTTCTTCACCCAGGTGTGGATGTTCTACATCGCGGGCGTTACGCTGGGCATCGGCACTGCTCCGTTGATTTATCTGGCGGTTCCTTCTTTGATTAATGCATGGTGCAAGAAGAAGGTCGGCTTCTTCATCGGCTTGTGCATGGCGTTCACCGGCATCGGCGGCGTCATCTTCAACCCGGTCGGAACGGCCCTCATCAATATGGGCCCCGAGGGCTGGCGCACCGGCTACCTCGTGTTCGGCATCATCGTGCTCGTCGTGACGCTGCCGTTCACCGCTTTGGTTCTTCGTTCCAAGCCTTCTGACAAAGGTCTGCAGCCCTATGGCGCCGAGGAAGTTTCCGACGAATCCGGCAAGCCCGCCGCTCCCGAGGTTGGCGTTTCCGCCGACAAGGCCATGAAGACTGCCGCGTTCTTCGCGCTGGCCGGCTTCTCGTTCCTGATTACCGTGAACCAAACCGTGTACCAATTCCTGCCTTCGTACTGCGCATCGTTCAGCAACACCGTTCCTGAAATCGCTGCCGTTTCCGGCGTCGTGGCTTCCGCCTGCATGGCTGGCCAGGCCATTGGCAAGGTTATTCTGGGCGGCGTGAACGACAAGTCTTGCAAGGGCGGCATGGCTTTGGGCATCGGCTCGGGCCTGGTAGGCGTCGTGCTTATGTGGTTCCTGCCTTCCGTTGTGGCTCTGCTGTTCGTCGGCGCGTTCCTGTTCGGCTTCGTGTACGCCTGCACCACCGTGCAGACCCCGCTGCTGGTTCGCACCACCTTCGGCTCTCGCGACTACACCAACATTTACTCTCGCGTGTCTATGGCAGGCACCCTGGGCGGCGTTGTGGCCTCCACGTTCTGGGCTTGGGTCGTCGACCTGCCCGGTGGCTTCTCGATCATGTTCGTTCTGTCCATCGTGTGCATGGTGCTGTGTTTCCTGCTCGGCATCTTCGCGCTCGGCCAGGGCAAGAAGCTTCCTAAGACCGAGAAGTAATACCTGCCTCTTCTCTCGCTTCGCCGTTGACTCCTTACCTCGGCCAAGCTTTGCAGCCGGCCCCTGCCAGAAAGGGGCCGGTCCCCCAATCGCCTTCGTGCCCAAGCGGACAGGGCCGCAAGGCGATCGGGGGGCCGACTTCGGTTGCCCCTGCGGCCCAACCAGCGCGCGGTTCAGGGCCGCTTTCAACCCGATTCCGATACATCGCGAATCGCAGGCGGGAAAGCCGCCACCATCATAGAATTTGATTGAATGACGAAGGGATGAACCATGGACTTCGCACGCACCGACGAACAAGAGCTCTTGGTCGAGAGCATCCAGGAATTCTGCGAGCGCAACCTCGACGAGAAAAAGATTGTCGAGATGTTCGACAACCACGGCATGAGCGATGAACTGATCAAGGAATACCTCGAGGCCGGATTTGGTCTGATGGGCATCCCCGAGGAACTGGGCGGCGTGCCGTGTGACCGTGTGACGCTGGGTGTGCTCACTGAGGAGTTCGCGCATTACGCGGGCAGCATCACTCCGTTCTTGAACAACACGCTCGCCATGTGCGACATGATCGACTTCGGCAGCGAAGAGCAGGTCGCCTTCTGCATGGAAGAGTACATGAAGACGGGCAAGCCGATTTTCAGCTTGGGCTTCTCTGAGCCCGCCGCTGGTTCCGACAACATGTCTATGACCGCCACCACGAAGAAGCAGTCTGACGGAACCTATATCCTGAACGGCCAGAAGACGTGGGTCACCGCCGGCGAGG
>CALBLG010000216.1 GCA_937895975.1 uncultured Slackia sp. | reverse complement strand
GCGCGAAAATCGGCGTGGTGGGCCCGAACGGCATGGGCAAGTCCACGCTGCTGAAAATCATGGCCGGCCTTGAAGAAGTTTCCAACGGTGAGGCACGCCTGTCCCCGGGCTACACCGTGGGCATCCTGCAGCAGGAGCCGCCGCTCGATGAAGACAAAACTGTTCTGGAAAACGTGCAGATGGCTTTCGGCGACGTGCTGGCGAAAATCGACCGCTTCAACGCGATTTCGGCTGAAATGGCCAACCCTGATGCCGATTTCGATGCGCTCATGGAAGAAATGGGCAAGCTCCAGGAAGCCATCGATGCCGCCAACGGATGGGACCTCGACAGCCAACTGTCGCAGGCCATGGACGCGCTGCAGTGCCCCGATCCCGACATGCCGGTGAACGTGCTTTCCGGCGGCGAACGCCGTCGCGTGGCGCTGTGCCGCCTGCTGCTCGAGGCCCCCGACTTGCTGCTGCTCGACGAGCCCACCAACCACCTCGACGCTGAATCGGTGCTGTGGCTCGAGCAATTCCTGCACCGCTACCAAGGCGCCGTGCTGGCCGTTACCCACGACCGCTACTTCCTGGACAACGTGGCCGAGTGGATTTGCGAGGTCGACCGCGGCAGCCTGTACCCGTACAAGGGCAACTACTCCACGTACCTGGAAACGAAGGCCGCCCGCATGGCCGCCCAGGGTCAGCGCGACGCGAAGCTCGCCAAGCGCATGCAAAACGAGCTGGAATGGGTGCGCAGCTCCCCGAAGGCGCGCCAGGCCAAGAACAAGGCCCGCTTGGAGAACTACGACCGCATGGTGGCCGAAGCCGCGCAGTCCAAGAAGGTCGACTTCACCGACATCCATATTCCCGTGGGCCCGCGCCTGGGTGCCGAGGTGCTGAACGTGGAGCATCTGCATAAGTCGTTTGGCGACCGCGTGCTCATCGACGATTTGTCGTTCAGCCTGCCGCGCAATGGCATCGTGGGCGTCATCGGCCCGAATGGCGTGGGTAAGTCGACGCTGTTCAAGATGATTGTCGGCAAAGAGCAGCCCACGTCCGGCGAGCTGAAGCTCGGCGAGACCGTGCAAATCTCCTACGTCGACCAGAACCGCGAGGGCATTGACCCCAACAAAACGCTGTGGGAGGTCGTGTCCGACGGGCTCGACTACATGCAGGTGGGCGAGACCGAGGTTCCCAGCCGCGCCTACGTGTCGGCGTTCGGCTTCAAGGGTTCCGACCAGCAAAAACCCGCCGGCGTGCTTTCCGGCGGCGAGCGCAACCGCCTGAACCTGGCGCTTACGCTGAAGCAGGGCGGCAACCTGCTGCTGCTCGACGAGCCCACCAACGACCTCGACGTCGAAACGCTGGAAAGTCTGGAAGAAGCCCTGATGGAGTTCCCGGGTTGCGCGGTTGTCACCAGCCACGACCGCATGTTCCTCGACCGCATTGCCACGCACATCCTGGCGTGGGAAGGCACCGACGACAACCCCGGCAACTGGTTCTGGTTCGAGGGCAACTTCGACAGCTACCAGAAGAACCGCATCGAGCGCCTGGGCGAAGAGGCCGCCAAGCCCCATCGCATCCACCGCAAGCTCACGCGCGACTAGCCTAAGGAAAACGCCGCCGACAAGGCGGCGTTTCTTTTACTCGCTCGGTGCGCTCTGCGACATTCGGCTGGTTCTCGACGAAAGGCTTCCATGCATACCAATATAAGAAACATCATTGCCGCCTATCGCGCGTGGCGGAATGGCTCGTGGGATGGTATTTGCGATTGCTGCGGACTGTGTTGCTACGAGCGCGAGATCGACGAATTCGGCAACGTGGCCGTTGATTTGTCTGCGCCGTGCGAGTATCTCGACGAGGCAACGCGTCGTTGCGCCGTGTATGAAAACCGCTTTGCCGAATGTGGTCGCTGCCACCGCCTTACCCCGTGTGTCGCGCTGTTCGGCAATCATTTGCCGCCAAGCTGCGCCTACGTGAGGACCTTCAGGCGATAAATGCCTCGCAGAGCGTCTTCGGTCGACGTCTTCGAATCAAAAATGCCCTAAATGTTCAACCTATTTGGAACGGCGATGTTTGACCATTGAGATGATTTTCGCTGAACTGCGATTATGCGAATTTAACAGTCGCTATGTATCGATGGGCCATTGGCAGGTTGAACATTTGCGGCATTTTTTTGTTTCGATTCGGCTATCGAACAAGGGATTCGGAGAGATCTGGCCAATGCAGATTGCGACCGAGGCTTCTGGCCGTCCTCGCAGCGGCGCATTGCGTTTTTCATCGCAAGCTCTTTGTTACAATGAAAGTATCTTGCAGGCGTTTTGATGGGGAAATGCATGTTTTCCAAATCTATTCCAACCGATGAAACCCAAATTACGCTCACCTTGCCCGAGCGCGTTGGCATGGAACAAATCACCGGTGCGGCCGATTGCGTGCTGCGCGAGGTGAAACGCGCGTTTTCGGCCCGCATCACGGTGCGCGGCAATACTATCTTGCTTTCGGGCGACGCCGCCGAGGTGCAAAGCCTTACGGCACTGTTCGGCGACTTCATCAAGATGGCCGCTGCCGGCAACGATCCCACCACCGACGATGCCCGTCGAGCGGTGGAGCTGCTTCGACAAGGCGAGTTTGCGCCGAGCATTTTGCGCGAAGACATTTTGCTGACCTACCGAGGACGGGCGATACGCCCTAAAACAGCAGGCCAAAAGCGTTATGTCGATGCTATTCGCCAAAATACGGTGACGTTCGGCATCGGGCCTGCCGGCACGGGAAAAACCTATTTGGCCATGGCCATGGCGGTTGCGGCCCTGAAGCGCAAAGAGGTCAACCGCATCATCCTCACGCGTCCGGTGGTGGAAGCGGGTGAGAACCTGGGCTTTCTACCGGGCACGCTTACCGAGAAGGTAGACCCCTACATTCGCCCGCTTTACGATGCCCTGTTCGATATGACCGACATGGAGCGCGCCCGTGAACTTATCGAGGGCGGCGTCATCGAAATCGCGCCGCTCGCATTCATGCGCGGCCGCACGTTCAACGACAGCTTCATTATTCTGGACGAGGCGCAAAATACCACGCCCGAGCAGATGAAGATGTTCCTCACGCGTTTGGGCTTCAACTCGAAAATGGTTATCACGGGCGATGTGACCCAGGTCGATTTGCCGCACGGGTATTCAGGACTGAAAGGCGTTCGCCGTATCCTCGAAGGTGTGGAAGACATCGCGTTTCGCGACCTAACTGGTCGAGATGTGGTGCGGCACAATCTGGTAGCAAGGATTGTTGAGGCCTATGAGAAAGCGGCTGAAGCTAGGTAATCGTCAGTTGTTCCTGCCTTTGCGGGATATGCCTGCGCAACAAGTCCTGGCTCGTGCGGAAAAGTTGCTCCGGCATATCCCGCAAAGGCAGGAACAATGTTGGAAGCGCTGCGTTTTGATGTGCTGCCTATTGGAAAAATGGCGTGCAAATCTCGTGTTGGGCATGCCTGTAGCAACTTTTCCGCACGAGCCGAACAGCACTTAATGTGCTGTTCGTGCGAGTCAGGACTTGTTGCGTAAGGCATACCCAACACGAGATTTGCACAGTACAATGTGCATAACAGTAAAGGCGCGAACCGCGAGGGTTCGTCGATGAGAGAAAGAGAGTCTTCATGGCTGAAGAGTTCCGCAGCGGGTTTGTTACTTTGGTTGGTCGCCCGAACGCAGGCAAGTCCACGCTGATCAACGCCGTGGTGGGCCACAAGGTTGCCATTACGTCGAATACCGCGCAAACCACGCGCCACCGCTTCCGCGCCATTGTGACGCGCGAAGACATGCAGATGATCATGGTCGACACGCCGGGCTTGCACAAGCCGCACGACGCGCTCGGCGAAGAGCTGAACACCTCGGCCATCAAGGCCATGGAAGACGTCGATGTGGTGGCATTCCTCGTCGATGCCAGCAAACCAGTTGGCACGGGCGACGAATGGGTGGCCCGCCAGGTGCGCGAAGTGCGCGGTGCAAAGAAGATTCTGGTCATCACCAAAGCCGACCTGGTAAGCAAAGAAACCGCCATCCAACAGCTGGAGGCGGCGCGCGCCCTGGGCACGTGGGACGACGAGGTGGTGCTGTCTTCGAAGAGCGGCTTCAACGTGGAGGGCTTCGTGCAGGCCGTCGCCAAGTGGATGCCCGAAGGCCCGAAGTGGTTCCCCGAAGACATGGATACCGACCAACCCTTCGAGGTGCTCGTCGCCGAATTCATTCGCGAGAAAATCCTGCGCAGCTACCGCGACGAGGTGCCGCACTCCATTGGCGTGGTGGCCGACCAAATGACGTACGACCGCAAGAAAGACATGTATCGCATCTTCGCGAACATCTATGTGGAGCGCGACAGCCAGAAGGGCATCATCATCGGCAAAGGCGGCGAAGCCATTAAGAAAGTCGGCATCGAGGCGCGACGCGACCTGGAACAAATGCTCGGCTGCAAGGTATTCCTCGATATGCAGGTGAAGGTGAAAAAGAACTGGCGTCGCGACTTGAACCAGATTCGTCGTTTCGGCTACGGGGAAGGCATGTAGGCCATGGCCAAATTCTGTTCGTGGTGCGGCGAGCCGCTCGAGCCGGGCGCGCGATATTGCGCGGAATGCGGCGCGCGCGTGCTGGAAACCGTGAAGGTCGACGGCAAGGGCGAATCCGACCCTATGCGCGGGCTCGACATCGTGGCCGGCCGCCCCATCCCTGCAGGAAAAACCGTGCGCCTCGACCGCGAAACGCTCGAGGCGCTGAAGCTGCGCGACGGTTTGCCCGGCGACGACGAGCCCGATGCGCGCGTCGCAAAGGCGGGCGAAACCGTTTCGTTGAACCATGCAGCGCCGTCCGCGACGGTTGCGTTGCCCGAGGTGCTTGCGGTGCCCGAGGTTCTGAAGGTGCCTGAAGTACCCGAGGAGCTTGCCGAGGCGGAAGAGGTCGCCGACGGGCGGATCTCGGAGGCGGGCGTCGACGGGGACGTCGGCTCGGACGAGGCGCAACGTGCCGAAGGCGACGCTGATTCGGGGCCTGACGGGCCGCTTGCGGAACCTTCGGATAGCAATGGCGAATCTGGAGGGAGCTCCAGCGACGTCGCCGTTGCAGAACCGGTACCCCAAGCGCCCGACGAATCGGCGGCCCCCTTTTCCGATTCTGATGAACCCGACAACGCCGAGGGCGGGGGGGAGCCCAGTGCCACCGAGGGCGAAGGGGGGTCCAGCGAAGCGTCGCAGGTCGAAGAGATTGAAAGCAATCCTGAGGCGTCGGGCCCCGAGGCTGACGCCGCCGATCGCGATGATGCGGCGGGTGGCGAAGACGCCCCGTGCGAGCCGCAGGAGGCATCGGCCCCTGAACCGGCCGACGACCTGCCGAAACCCGATGACTCCGAAGAAGAATACGAGGTCGTGCCCGTAATTCCTCGCGAGGCGCAGGCTGCCGCGGCGAAGCAGGCGCCGATGAGCTTCGACGGCACCGATACGTTGGTGCTTCCGAGCGATGCAGAGCCGAAGCATTTCGGTTTGGAACGTCCCGATTTGGAGGCGAGGAAGCGCAAGCGTATGCTCATCGCGCTGTGCTGCGTGATTGCGGTTTTGGCGGTGGCAGCGTGTGTGCTGGCCTATTACCGTTTCGGCGGGCAAGCCGATACGCAGCAATCGCAGCAACAGGCCGAGCAAACGCAGTCGAGCGAGGCCGTCACGCTTCCCGATGAAAGCGAACAGCGTCCCGTGGTGGACGGACCTGGCGAAGACGGCCAATGCGAACAACTGGCGCAAGAGGAAACCGCTCCCACCGACGAGCAGATTTTCCAGACGCTCACCAGCGCATACAACGCGCTCGAGGGCTATTCCGACCGTATCGTCGATTGCGTGGACGATTTCAACGGGATGTACATGGCGCGCTCGATGGACGATCGCACCGCGGCGAAGGAAAAGGCCGACAAGGTGAAAGCCGACCTTGAGGCGGCCAAGGCCGAAATCGAAAGTCTGAAGGTGGGCGCCAATTCGCCGTACGCGACCGACGAGGCGAACATGGTCGAGCTCTACGATTGCCAAATCGGCCGCATATCGTCGTTGTGCGATGCATGGGCCGTAAGCGTGTGCTACGACGTGCCCTCGCAGCACCAAGACGAGATTTTGGCGGCGCTGTCGGCGAGCTATGAGGGCGGCAACAACGTCTACCTCGAGCGTTTCGACGAGCTGTATTGGAACGCGCGACCTGTGCATAAGTAGCGGCGTTCTTTGCGACAGCTATACTAGCTATCTATGATTTCGATAGCCAACCATCGTTAATTTCAAGAATCGCCCGCCGGAAAAGCGGGCGATTCTTATTGACTCCCATTGTCTATCAGGTACTATACGCAACTATGAATTTGATTTCCGCACATATCATGCCCGCGAGCGCGATGAACATGCCCAAGCCTGGGTGTCGCTGCTCGTGCATCGGCGCTCAGGCGTAATCGCCCGCGGCTTCGGCTGCGCACTTCGCGGATTATTCGACTTATTACACATTGAGGCATACATGATTGTTCTAGACCATTTATCGAAGACCTACGTTGGGTCGGCTGGAGCGCACGAGGCGCTTGCCGACATCAACTTGCATATCGAGCCAGGCGATGTTTTCGGCATCATCGGCCAATCGGGCGCCGGCAAGTCGACGCTTGTGCGTTGCATCAACCTGCTCGAGCGCCCTACTGCGGGCCGCGTGCTTATCGACGGCGCCGACGTGACCGACTATTCTGGCAAACAGCTCTCTGAGCTGCGCGAATCTATCGGCATGATTTTCCAGAATTTCAGCCTGTTCGCCCAGCGCACGGTGTTGCGCAACGTCACGTTCCCGTTGGAATTGCACGGCACGCCGAAAAAGCAGGCCGAGGCCCGCGCGCTCGAGCTGCTCGAACTGGTTGGTCTGTCGGGAAAGGCGAGCAACTACCCCAGCCAGCTTTCCGGCGGCCAGCAGCAGCGCGTCGCAATCGCCCGCGCGCTTGCCTCGAACCCGAAGATCATGCTGTGCGACGAGGCCACCAGCGCGCTTGACACGCTTACCACGCACTCGATTCTAGGTTTGTTGCGCGACATCAACAAAGAACTCGGAGTGACCATGGTCGTCATCACGCACTCGCTTTCAGTGGCGCAGCAGATTTGCAACAAAGTGGCCGTCATCGAGGCTGGTCGCATCGCCGAACAGGGCGCCACGACTGACGTTTTCCGCAATCCGAAGAGTGCGGCGACGCGCCTGCTTATTGAAGCCGACCATGGCTTCGAGCTCGCGAAGGGAGGCAACTAATGGATATCGTCAATGCCTTCGTCGCGCAGTATGGCGCGCTGATGGCCCAGGGTACCTGGGATACCATCGTCATGACGGTGCTGTCTACCGCCTTCGCCTATGTTATTGGCATTCCGGTGGGCGTGCTGCTCATCCTCACCGCGCCGGGCGGCTTGCACCCGCATCGCGTATTCAACAGCGTGTTGGGCTGGATCGTCAACATCATGCGCTCCATCCCGTTCATCATCTTGATCGTGTTCATGATTCCGTTCACGCGCGCCATCGTCGGCACGTCGCTGGGCGTGGGCGCGGCTATCGTTCCGCTTACCGTTTCGGCGGCCCCGTTCGTTGCCCGCATGGTGGAGCAAAGCCTCGCCGAGATCGACGGCGG
>CALBLG010000215.1 GCA_937895975.1 uncultured Slackia sp. | reverse complement strand
AGTCGACGGTCAGCGGGAAGAAGTCGTAGTCCTTCTGCTCCTTGGAGACGACGGCCGTCACCAGGCACGTGGTTTCGCCCTGGGTAACCAGCACAGCGCCGGTGGCTTGCTTGGCCAGCTCGCCGGTTTCCAGGCGGTAGCTCTTGCCGTACAGCTCGAAGCTCTCGACGATCTTTTCCATGTAGAAAGTTCTTCTTTCTCTTCTTCTTCGGGAGCACGCTCTTCATGCCCCTCGCGAGCAGGCGGGGCCCCTGCCCTGCCCGACCGCTTTATAACTGCAAAAGCCCGCCAAAGCGGGCTTCATGCAAGACTTAGATGTTGTCGCGAATGCCGAGCTTCTTGATGAGCGCGCGGTACTCTTCGATGTCGCGGTTCTTGATGTACTTCAGCAGGCGACGACGCTTACCGATGAGCTGCATGAGGCCACGGCGAGTGTGGTTGTCCTTCTTGTGCTCCTTCAGGTGCTCGGTGAGGTGCTTGATGCGGTGCGTCATGATGGCGACCTGAACCTCGGCGGAACCGGAATCGCCTTCGCCTTTGCCGTACTCGGCGATGAGGGCCTTGACAGTCTCTTTGTCGATAGAACGAGTGGTTGCAGTCATTGCTCCACCTTTCTTGGCACGCAAGGTGCCATCGCGCGGCCGTTGCGAGCCGCTTTCGCGTGTACGCCCAATGCCGCGAATCCATGCAGGTGGTGCGTGGAAACAAGGCCCTGGGTAAATGCAACCGTTGCAGTATACCAAACGAAACGCCTCTACGCGGGAATTTCACAAGGCATTTTGGGTCAAAGGGACAGTCCCTTTGACCCACTTTGGTCTCACGGCGCGAAGCATCATGATATTTACACCGTCCAAGACGGCCATGCCCCGCTGCTCGCCTATTCGTTCAACCCGTACGCCAATATAGCTCTACCAACCCGAAAGGCGGTCGCTCATGTCCAAAGGCATCATCTACGCAATGACAACAGTCGTTCCCGGACTGGGAAAAATCGGAAAGACAGGCTGCCAGAACTTCGAACAACGCATGTAAAACCTCGAGCGCAATGGCTACTTCAACGTCGGCAGACTCAAGCGCCGCTTCGCCATAGAAGTCGACGATTACGACGAAAAAGAAGCATTGATTGATGACATATTCTCAAAATCGCGTGTTTCCGGCTCTAAGCTTTTCGCGCTCGATATCGACCTCGTCATCCAGTTGCTGTCATCCTTCGAAGGCAGACAAATCTACCCCGTGTTTGAATCGAAAGAAGCCGTCTTTGACCAAGCCACGGAGGAGCGCTCACTCAAGTCCGACTGGTCATGCATTCCCGATGACGTATATCATATGCACCGCAAAGTTAAGAGCGTCGGGCTTGTTCAGGCGCAGATGACAGTCAAAGCGGCGCCTTCACCATCAAGGCCGGAACCGGTGCCTCGACACAAATCCAGACCAATGGTTGTCTGAGGCACGCAGAAACGCGCCCATAGTCAATGGCATCCTCACCCAAGACGTCACATGCGCATCGCCTTCCACGGCGAGATATGTAGTCCTCGCTCATTCATCGAACGGTTGGACGGATTGGCGCGACGAATCGGGCAAGCCTATCGATCAATACCGAAATGGGTCAAAGGGACTGTCCCTTTGACCCAGAATTCACTCGTTGGACGGTACTTTTTGGAATACCGGTGAAGCGCTCGATTTGACGAATGGTCAAACCGGCTTGACACATGCGCCGCAAAAGCCCATCGCGACGGCTTCTTTCAAAGGCAGCAACAGCCGCAAGGCCGTCCACGCCAACAATTTCTTGGGCAGTCAGCAGCGCTTCCTCGTTGGAAAGTCCGCGTGTCTTTGAACGCCCCGAACGAATGTCAAGGCACGATTCATCAGGGAGACATTCATGGAAAGACTTAAAACCCTCGCGACCGCCCAGCATACCAAGCGCAAAAGAAGTATCGCAGATTCCCGCATGTCCGAAATATTCCGCATAGCTGCTCCAACGATACGCGCAGCTCGTTGCCAAACCAGCTTTAAGAGGGTTCTGGTGAATGTACCGAACGACCGTAAGGAAATACGCATCGCTCTCGACACATTCGCTATCGAACCGATTTTGAAAAAGATGCCCCGCTCGGCCGTGACGAAGGTTGAACCGCTGGGCATACGACCCCAACAGCAATCCCATGGAAGAAGAAATCGTAGCAATCGGTCCCCGAGCAAGCAAATGAATATGGTTGTCCATCAGGCACCATGCGTGAAGAATCACCCCCGACTCCCCAAATTCCCTAAGATACCCGAGGAATTTAAAGCGATCGGTGTCGTCTTCGAAGATGATTTGACGCCCCACCCCTCGCGCCACAACGTGATATATGTTCGATTCGCATCCAAGCCTTTGCTGCCGAACCATTGCACCCCTTTCGTCGCCCGATAAAGCAGCGCAATGTTACAAGCAAAACCTTGCCCGTTTCTTGACGCAATGCTGAACGAAAATGGGTCAAAGGGACTGTCCCTTTGACCCAGGTCACGCCTGCAACGACTTCGGTCTCCCTGCCTTGGGATGTTGAGCCAGGCGCATATCAATGCTGTCGAGCGAAACCATGCGCGAAGCGCCCTTCTTCCACGAGTTCAACTCGCCTGCAGAGCAAAGTTGTGCCACACGGGCCGTGCTCACGCCAAGCATTCGAGCGGCCTCGGCCGCCGTTACCGCGGGAACGTCGGCAATGTCGGCGGAAATCGCCACCGCGAAAACGCGGCCGCCGCGAACAGGCTCGTTCCCAATTTCGCCCTGCGCGAGTTCACGCCCTTGCTCCAATTCGTCAAGAGCCATAAGGCGAAGCCAGTCCATAGCCATGCTGACCGCTTCCAAAACCGTTTCGCCCTCGGTTGAACCCTCGATCCCAAACGGATACGCCATATACCCGCCCTCTTCTGGAACAATTTCGAATTCCCTTATGTAGTTCACATCACAACACCATGCCCCAATGTATTTCTACGAAAATACTTAGCACTATTAATAATAACACGAGAGGCCCTCCATGGGTCAAAGGGACTGTCCCTTTGACCCATGGAGGTGACGGAGGCTGATGTAGGCTTCGAGCAGGGTGTAGTAGCGCGACATGGGCGTTGCGGCGTGCCATGCGGCTTCGCCTTTGCGTGTGAGGGCTCGACGCGCGAGCTGTTCGCCGTTTAGGAAGGGATTAGCCTGCTCCAGCTCGCGCAAACGTTCGCAATGCGACAGCTTGCGCTCGCGAATTTCGGCGGCTCGCGCGCGCAACGTCTCGCCGTCGAAGCCGTCGCCGTGGCCGGGAAGAACCCAGCTCACGCGACGCATCCACACCCCGCGCGGGCCGGCCGCATCCAAGCTTTCCAGATACAGGCCCAGCGCGTCCTCGTCGCCGTACGGCGCGTCCACGCACGGCGTGGTGCCGAACAGTACTTCATCGCCCGTGAACGACGGGGCGCCATCCCGCCCAACAAGGCATAGGTGGTCGAGCGTATGCCCCGGGGTTTCAACCACGCCGAACGCGAAACGTCCGACACGCACCGCATCGCCATCAACCAAGAATCGGTAATCGAACAGCCCATCGGGAAGTACCGTGGGTTCAAAGTCGCAGCGCGAGTACGCCTCGGCGTCTTCCGCCGCCGCGTCCATGGCAACCATCCGCTCGACGAACCTCATGCGCGCGGCTTCGGCCCGCGCCGGTTCGCGTTCGTCAAAGCCAACGCGCGACATATATATGCGCGTGCCTTCTGGAAACAGAAACCGTGTCGCTTCGGCATGATCGAAATGCGTGTGCGTGAGAAACACGTCGCACATCCCCGGCTCGATGCCAAGGCTCGCCAGCCCCGCACGCACGCGATCCATGCCTTCCCGGCTCGCGGCACCTGGATCGACAACCATGCATGCGTCGCCATCGCGCACGATGTAGCAGTTCGACTCGCCTTCGCCCAAATTAACGAAAGGAACCCGAACGCACCACACGTCCGGGTTCGAAAACACCTTATTCATGCGCTAACGCACCTTGCGAACCGTTTCGATTCCCTCGAGCGAGCTGGTTTCAGCCAACGATTTACCCTTGGTTTCTGGCGCGATGAACCACGACATGGCCAAGCACGCGATTACCAGCACCGCCGCCACGAGCATCGTGGGGCCTACGCCGAATGCGGCGAGGAACATCGGCGTGCCATACGTCGAGATAATCGTGCCGATGCGCGAAAAGCCGATGGCGATGCCCACCGCCGACGCGCGAACCTCGGTCGGGAACAGCTCGTTGGGATACAGCCACTGCAAAATGCCCGGACCGCCGCTGAAAAACGCGTACAAGCCGAATGCGATAATCACGATATAAATCGGCGCATCGGGCCACACGCCCAAAACGGTAAGGCCCACGGCCATGAAAGCCAGGCTCACGAGCAGCAGCTTGCGCCGCCCCATGGAGTTCAACCAGAACATCGCCGGAATCGAGCCAATGAGGAAGAACAAGCTCACGGCTGCTTCGCCGAGGATGGATTCCTGCCCCTCGCCTAGACCGAACGCGTTCATGATGTCGGGGCCAAACGTGTAAATCGCGTACATCGGCACCACTTGGCACAGGATGAACACGCCCATGAATACCATGCGCTTCATATAGCCGGAATGCAGCAGCGTCTTCAGCGACGTCTTCGGCTGTTCCTCTTCGGGCTCAAGCTCCACGTCGTAGCCGAACACGCGATGCACGATTTCGTCCGCCTCGGCCTTGCGTCCCTTCTTGGCCAGCCACAGCGGCGATTCGGGAATATCATGCCGTCCAACCAGCAAAATGACGCAGGGAATCACGGCCGAGCCAAGCATCCACTTCCAGCCATCGGGTACCGAATACAGGAAGTAGCCCACGAACGCCGCCACCGTGGCGCCCAAATACCACGCCGCCGACACCATGCCCATCGACACGCTGCGGTGTTTCTTGGGCGTGAATTCGGCGATAAGCGAAGTGGCAATGGGATAGTCGGCACCCACGAACACGCCGATGAAGAAGCGCGCCGCGACGAGTTCCCACGGGTTGGTGCAAAAAACGCTCAGAATCGAGAAGAGGGCAATCGCGACCAAATCGATTATGAACATTTTCTTTCGCCCGATGGCATCGGTAAGGTAGCCGCCAACGATAGTACCTACCAGAATGCCAAGCATGACCGACGCGCCAATGGCGGCCGATTCGGGCGCAGTAAGGTTGAACATGGGCGTGATTTGCGTGAGTGCAACGCCGATGAGCGACAACACATAGCCGTCCAAAAACGACCCGCCGCTCGAGAAAATCGCGATTTTGCGCAGAAACGGCGTCATGGCCACGTCGTCGATGGTCTTTTTCGCCTTGCGCTTGACCGAAGCGGCAAACCGTTCGGCCGACCACTTGCCATGTTCCTCCACATAGGCGCGCTGCGTGCGCGCGTCGGGGCTCGCCTGGTGCAGAATCTCTTCGCGAGCCGCATCGCCGCCGTCGGCCGGCGGGCTTACCACCTGCGTGCTTTTCTTCACTTCGCTCATATAAGCCTCCTTTTTTTAAACCAGTGCTATCAACGGCGCCCCGCGCCGGTTCGGCGGGAGGCGCAACGTTTGCTCAAGAAAAGCCGCTACAACGCGTCGGGGTTCCACTCGACGATGCCGTGGTTCAAAAACGGCTTCGCATCGGGATGATCGGCATTCACCATGCGGAATTTCGCCTGGCCATCGCCCATTTTCCACGCGATGGTGCGCAAGCGCGTACCGGGAAGTACCGGCGAGGTGAAGCGGCATTTGAAGCGCGTCATGACCTCGGGGTGACCTGGGAACAGCAGCGAGATGAGATGGCGCATCGCCACGCCGGCGCTGCTCACGCCATGCGCGATGGGGCGTTCGAGCCCGGTTTGCTCGGTGTAGGCCCAATCGATATGCTGCTGGTGCCAATCGCCCATCAGGCGGTAGATCAACGGCCAGTTGTAGCCATAAATTTCCTCGTAGGCGCAATCGGGCTCGCGGTCGGGGTATTCCACTGAATCCTTCGGCGGGCGCTCGCCGCCCCATCCGCCGTCGTAGATGCAGCAGTCGTATGTATCGACCGTACACAGATGCGTGCCGTCGGCCGAATACGATTTGCCCACCTGCTTGGACAGCGAGCCACGGCCTTCGCCGCGGTCCCAAATGGCCTCTTGAGTGACGTACGTCTCGATGCGGTCGGCCATCTTGAACGGCGCATGGAAGCGCACATCAATGCCGTAATGAAGCGAGCCCGAGTAGTCGAAGCCGTAGTCGAGCGTCGTCGTCATTTCCTCGTTCACCGTCAAAGGCACCGCGAAAATCGGCAGCACGGCCACGTGCGGGTTTTTCGCGTCGCCCTCGTTCACGTACTCCAAATCGACGCGGCCGTCCCAGCCCGCGCCGCACCCCAAAGCGCAAATCTCCAGGTCTTTGAACGTGTAGTCCCTCACGAAAGGCCCGAACGTCTTGCCTACGATCTCGGTTGAAATAGCCATGTCCTCCCCTTCCGGCCCGTCAGCCCGATTAATGAAGAAGCTTCTTCGCGCACTTGCCGACGCTTGTGTGCGGAAGCTCCTCAACCACTTCGACGATGGTGGGAACCTTGAAATCGGCCAAATTGCGGCGGCAATGTTCAATCACAGCCTCCACATCGGCGGAAGCGTCCGGCTCGAATACCAGAAACGCCTTCACGGCCTGGTCGCGAATGGGGTCGTCCACGCCAATCACCGCCGCCTCGGCGATGCCGGGAAAGCCCGCCAGCACCTCTTCGACCTCGGATGCCGAAATGTTCTCGCCGGCGCGCTTGATCATGTTCGACTTGCGATCGACGAAATACAGCCAGCCGCCTTCGTCGAAATAGCCCTTATCGCCCGAGCTCATCCAGCCTTTGCAATCCAGGCATTTCTCGGTAGCCGCCCCGTCGCGGTAGTAGCCCTTCATCAGCGTGACGCCCGGCTTGCCGCGAAACACGATGTCGCCAACCTGACCCGGGCCGAGCTTCTCGCCGCTTTCGCCCACCACGCGCACGTCATAGCCCAGGCCAGCGCGGCCCACGCTCGGCCAGCGGCGCTCGCCATATGGCAAGTCGGTGGTCACCCAGCACACCGATTCGGTAAGCCCGTAGCAGTTCTGCAGCATTACGCCGAAGCGCTGCTCGAAGGCGTCTTTTTCGCCCTCATCGATGGCGAGGTAATACTGCACCGACTTCACGCAATGGTCGCGCTCGCCTTCGACCTGGGGCTGCAGCATAAGCGTGCGCGCCATCATGGCCACAAGCTGCAACGCTGTGGCGCGGAATTCGCGCACCTGCGACCAATAGCGAGTCGCGCTGTATTTCTCCACGAACACGAGCGTCGCGCCCGCCGTGAGCACTGGCATGAGCGCCGCTGTTTGGAAATTGGAATGAAACGCCGGCATGGTGGTGAGCATGCGCGATTCGGCGGAAAGGTTGCATTGCCAATCGCCGTAATAGCCGCCATACAGCATGTTCGCATGCGTCAGCTCGACGCCCTTCGGGTCGCTCGTGGTGCCCGAGGTGAAAATGATCATCGCGGTATCGAGCGGGTCGATATCGACCGATGCGGCCAGCTTGTCGCTTTGCGCGGCCACTTCAGCATCGAAATCGCGGCTTTGTGCGAACAGCTCGCTGCCCGCCGCATGCGCGATGAACAGCGTGGGCATGGCATAGGGGTCGCCGTCACCCGGCCCGGCGATGCAGCTTTGCACGCCCCCGCAGTAGTAGCACTGGCAATCGGGCTCGGCAACAAGCACCGAAATGTCGCATTTCTCGAACACGTACACGCACTCGGCAAGCGTGTGCTGCATGTTGATAGGCACGGCCACGGCGCCGATTTTCGCGCACGCCATGCAGCAGGCTATATGTTCGGGGCTGTTGTACAGCTGCACGCCCACGTTTTCGCCAGGGCGCACGCCGGCAGACGAAAGCAGGTTCGCGACGCGATTTATATATGAGTCGAATTCGGCATACGTGAAATCGCGTTGCGAGCCATCTTTGCCATGGAATTCGAGGAACGTGTGCGCGCCGCGGTGCTCGGCGAGCCAATTCCACATATCAGAAAGATTCTGGTTTCCCACGATGGTTGCCATGCGTCTTGTCCGTTCTCTCCCCAAATTCCCCAACTTGGAAATGTGGCCCGCACGATGGCGGGCCACATTCGAAATCACATCGCGATCAGATTCGCGAAATCCCGCTTAGTTCTCACCGCAGCGAATAGCGCCCTCTTCCTCGAGCTCTTTGATGCGCTCGGGCGTATAGCCGAGCTTGGTAAGCACGTCGAAGGTGTCGCCGCCCTTGCCGGGCATCGGACGCCAAATTTGACCAGGGGTCTGCTCGAAGCGAGGCATCGGCGACAGGCCCTTGAACGTCTCGCCGTCTTTGGTCTGCCACTCGACGAAGTTGCCGCGCTTGGCCATGTGCGGGTCTTTCACCATGTCTTCGAATTCGTAGACAATCTGCGCCGCAATGGCGTGTTCGGCCAGAATGGCCTCGGCGTCGAGACGCTTCTTCTCGAGCAGCCACGCCTCGAAACGCTTTTCGAATTCCTGGGCGATGGGCATCGACAGCCACAGCGAAGCGGTGTCCTCGGGCAACTCGGGAGTGCCCCAATGCTCGCCCAAACCGAGTTCCTCGATAATCCACTTGTTCTGGCGGATGCCGAACAGGTTCACCGCGATGAAGCCGTCGGAGCACTTGTACACGCCGATGCCGCACAGGTTCTGGTTGCGGGCGCCGGCGCGGGGCCACACGATGCCGTCGTTGAGGTAGTCGACCATGAAATACTGGCTCATGTACATGATGCCCTCGTACATCGCCCAGTCGATGCTCTCGCCCTTGCCGGTGCGCTCGGCCTTGCGCAGAGCCGCAAGCGATGCGCCGATCAGCAGGTACGAATTGATGTAGTCGCCTGAATATGGCATGGTAATCATCGGCTGATCGGGAGTGCCGTTCTGGCAGGTGAAGCCGGCATAGGGGCCAACGGTGCCATCATAGGCCGCGCGCTTGACGCGGTCGGGCTCACCGTATTTGCCGAAGCCGGAGCAGTGCACGATGACGAGCTTCGGGTTGACCGCCCACATGTCCTCGTCGGTGAAGCCCTTGCGGTCCCACGTGCCGCCCTTGGACGACTCGAAGAAGATGTCGGTGTCTTTCAGCATGTCAAGCAGAACCTGCTTGCCGCCGGGGGTGAACTGATTCAGCTGCACGGAGCGGCAGTTGCGGCGCTCGGCCTGGGCGGCGTTTTTCGCGTCGCGCACGGTGTCGCCATAGCCGGTGTTCTCGAGCCAGGTGACGTCGGCGCCCCAGTCGCCCATGATGTTGCACGCGCGGGGAATCGCCTCTTCCATGGCGGCGAAAACGATCTTGACGTCATCGAGAACGCCGAAATGCGGTTTTTCAGTAGGAATGGCAGCCATTATAATCTCCTCTATAAAGAAAAACTCATAGGTGGATGAAAAGTAAGCGAGAGACGCCGAGGTGTATCGAATAGCCCCGCCTTGGGGCCAAGCGGCCTAAGGGCCGCGCCGCGCCCCAAACAAGGGGCTAGGCGATGCGCCTCGGCGCCTCGCAGCGTCGAGCGATTTAGCCTGCCGGAAGGCAGGCGAAATAATTACCCGCGATATGCCTTGATAGCGTTCTTCGACGCGGTGAGGATCATCATCTCGTCGGTGCCGCCCGAAACGCGGTCGACGCGCAGGTCGCGCCAGATGCGGTTGATGCGATGCTCAGAGGCGACCGCGATGCCGCCCATGACCTGCATGGCGTCGTCGACAACCTCGAACGAAGCGTTTGCACAGTAGTACTTGCACATGGCGGCCTGGCCGGCGTCAACGTCGCCGCCAAGGTTCTTGTCGGCATTCCAGGCAGCTTCATAGAGCATGTTGCGCATGGAGTCGAGTTTGATGGCCATGTTGCAGAACTTCATGGAGTTCAACTGGAAGCGAGCGACCGGCTTGCCGAAGGCAACGCGCTGCCACGCGTGCTTGGCGGCATCCTCGAATGCCGAGATAGCCGTGCCGTAGTCGCACGCAGCCACGAGCCAGCGCTCGAAGTTGAAGTCGGACACGCCGCGGTTGAAACCGTTGCCCTCTTTGCCGAAGAAATCTTTCTCTTCAAGCTCAACGTTGTCGAGGTAGACCTCGCAGCAGGAATCCATGCGCAGGCCCAGCTTGGTGAGCGGCGACAGCGAAATGCCCGGTTTGGACATATCGACCATGAACTCGGAAATGGTGTCCGGGTTGTCGGCGTCGCGGCACATGATGATGAGATACTTCACGCCCTTCGAAGAGGTGATGAACGTCTTGGTGCCATTCAGGTAGATCTTGCCGTTCTCGCGCTTGTATGTGGTCACCAGGCCCGACACATCAGAACCAGCGCCCGGCTCAGTGCACGCGGAGTTCACAACCTGCTCGCCGGTGCCCAGATACTTCAGGCAGTTCTCGATCTGCTCCTCGGTGCCCTCGCGAACGATGGTGTTATAACCGGTGAGCAAGTACAGAACATAGGTGGGCGCGCCGTACTGGCCGAGCACCTCGTAGATGGCCATCAGCGTGGTGATGGGCTCTTCCAGGCCAAGGCCGCCATGCTCTTCGTCGAGCATGATGCGGTCGAAGCCGAGGTCGCACAGACCCTTGGCCCAGCGCAGCGGGTACTCATGCTTCTCGTCGCACTCGTGGAAGTACGTCTCCCAGTTCTCGCTCTCCATGTAGTCGCGATAGGACGCGACGATGAGCTCTTGTTCGTCGGTCAGATTGAAATCCATCGAGAACCTCCTTGTTGGTTACACTCAAATCCAGCGTTGCCGGAATTGCACGAAATTGGATGGGCACAGGCCCGATTGAAGTTACGCCTGATGGCGGGTCTTCCAGAATTCAGCGGAATGCTCGATGCACGCAAGCGCCTCGTCGAGCATGCGGGAGTAGTGCACGAACGCGTGCAGCACGCCTTCGAACACCTCGAATTGGTTGCGCACCCCATTGGCGTCGAGCACGCGATGCATGAGCTCGGAGTCGTCGCGCAGAGGGTCGAGCCCGGCTGCGGCCAGATAGCACACGGGCATGCTGGTCGCCAGGTCGTTGTGGAACATATCCACATAGGGCTTCTTGGAATCCTCGGCCAGATCGTTCAACCAACATTGGTTGTAGTAGTCGAGGTCTTCCTTGCGCATGCCGTCGACTTCCCAGCCGTACAGGCGCTGCGACATCGAATCCTGCAGACCATAGAAGCCGTAGTACAAAAGCAGGCTCTTCACGAAGGAGTTATCGCCCTCTTCGTCGCGCAGCCACAGGTTCGAAGCCATCGACAGCACCGCGCCGCCCGAATCGCCGGCGAACGACACGTCGTCGCCATCGATGCCCTCTTCGGAGCCGTGCTCGTGCAGGTGCTTGGCGACAATCACGCATTCCTGGATGTTCGTGGGGTATTTCGACTCGGGGGAAAGGTGGTAGTCGACGCTCACGACAACCGCGCCGGTCTTTTCCGCAAGAATGCGGCACACGCGGTCGTGGGTGTCGGGGCTACCCACCACGAAGCCGCCGCCGTGAATGAATTCGATCACGGGAAGCTTCTCGGCTTCGGCAGGGTAATAGTAGCGAGCCACGAACTCGCCCATGGGGCCGTCGAACGTGCGCTCGACGGTTTGCGCCATAGCCGGGCCGCCCTCGTTCCAGAAGCGGCGCTCGCGCACGTAGTTCTCGCGCATCTCGGCGAATCCCACGTCGGTGACGAAGGCATCGCCGGCAAGCTCGGCCGACTTCTGGAGGACGGCTTTCATCTGGTCGTTCATGAGGGGCATTGGATCGACTTTGTTTTCCACGTTCAATCCTTTCAAGATTTATCGGGAAATGGCGCGGGGCGCAGGCTGAGCCGATCGCCCCGCGCGAAGCCAGCGTAGTCGCCGGCCATAAGGGGCTTGGATCGCGCCGGCCTTTGTGGGAACTGGGCCGGCGCGCAAGGTGCTTACTGCCTATTCGGCAGCTTTGGCGGCAGCGTGCTTCTTCGTAGCGCGGATGCACATGAAGAGGAACAGGATGCCGAAGACGGCGAACATGATCTCGAAGCCGAAGATCTGGCTGAACGCGGCATTGCCGGAGGCGTCGATCAGCGAGCCGTACCAGGTGTGGATGAACACGTCGGGCAGGAAGCCGATGACGGACAGGATGCCAGCGGCGGTGCCGAAGATGCGCATCGGGATGCCCAGCTCGGACAGCGGCGAAGAGCCGATGGAGAATGCGCCATAGGTGGCGAAGCCGAACACGACGACCAAGCAGGAAGCCATGATGGACATGCCGGGATCCTGCGGCAGGATGATGAAGGCGCCCAGAACCACAATGGCCAGAACGAAGCAGCCCATGATGGTCTTGGAAGACTTGGCCTTCGCGGCGATGGCGCCGATAATCGGGCCAGCCAAAAGGCCGATGCCGTAGGTGCGGATGAGGCCGACGACGTTCACGACGTTGGCGTCGGTTCCCAGCGCCTGAGACAGGTACGGGGTGGTGTAAGTAGCGCCTTGGTAGACGCAGTACACGCAGAAGTAACCGAGGCAAGCCCACAGAACGCCCGGGGTCTTAACGGCCTCAACGACATCGGCGAGGCTGAACAGCTTGGCATCCTTGTTGATCTCGCCCTTGAAATCGGGAATGAAGACGAACGCGCACACAGCCAGAATGGAGATGAGCACGCCCAGGAAGACGATGACCGACTGCATAGCCAGCGTGGAATCGGGAATGGCGGCCACGATGGCAACGTTGATCATGCCAATAACAAGGCCGGCAACACCGTAGATGGAGTAAGAAACGCCGATGCGGGCCGGATACTCGTCCTCTTCGCAGCACAGGCGAATAACCTTGAAGCGCGTGCCCCACCAGATGAGAATCGAAGTGATGCCCATGCCGCCGAACAGCACGTAGCACATCTGGATGGAGGGAAGCATGGCGTACAGGAAGGTGAGAATCGCGGTGCCCGCGAAACCGACCCACGCCAGGGTGCGCATGCGGAACTTGTCGGCCACGATGCCAGAAGGCAGGTAGCAGATAAGGGCCACGATGCCGTAGAACGACACCATTGCGCCGAGGTCGGCGTTGGTGCAATTCAAAGCCGTCATCAAGGGGTCGTAGAAGACGCCCTTCAAATACATCGGCGTGTAGACGATGGAGGAACCCATCGAGATGAGGATGATCAGGAACCACTTGTGGATACCCGTGAGGTCCTTGTAGGTCACCTCGCCCTTGCTCTTAGCAAGAATGGACATTTGTTTTCCCTTTCTCGTTAACCTTCGAAAGCCCGGGAAGGCTTTCCGGTACGAGCGCCCCTCTCCTTGCTTATGAAGTTCTTGATCGTTTTCCAGGCCCGCCTGAATCAAAAGAGCCAAGGACTTCATAAGAACTTGCGAGACGCGTGCCGCACGGTATGCGCGGCGTGAAATCGGATAGGCCCCTTAAGCCCGCGAATTCCGCCTCCTTCCAAGGGATGAATGCCGTTTTGGGTCCTCGTCCCTCAGCGCTTTGGGCTTGCGCCCGTCGCCTCGGTTCCCCAGAGGGCCCAACGACCAGATGGCTTGCATTTTGTGACGGATTAGTGAGGTTCGGTATCGCGCGATGGCCATGAATCGATGTTTACTAGCAAACTCGCTAGTGCCTGATGAGGACATACTTAATTTCGAGTGATGCAGGTATAATCGGGGCGATTTATGCTGTTTTACATAGAGATGGCCTATGTTTATGTATTGTTCGATAGGCCCAAGCGATGGATTAAGGGGAACCGTCGCGAACACCGGGGAGAGATGGGAGCAGCGCATGAATATGCCCACGCTATTCGGCAACGGCGAGGAATCAGCAGAAAAAAGGGATGCGGTGGGGATGCATTACCTTGGCCTGAGCCTCGCTTTGGCGTGGTTCTACTGCCTGTGGTTCTCGCCGAGCGTGTTCACGTGCGCGCCGCTTATGGGCCGCATGATGATTTACTCGTGGCTTCTGTCGTTGGCGTTCTCGGCGCTTACGTTCCTTCTAGCGCCCATCGCGCTGCGTCGCATCAATATATATGAGCACCCCGCCATCGTATGGGCGTCAGCCGGCGCGCTGTCTTTGGGCACCGTCTTGTTCACCATCGTCGAGCCGGTGGCGACATCGCCCGTCATGGTGTGGGTCGTGTTCCCGATTCTCTTCGCCATCGCGAATACGCTTATATGGGCCGCATGGGGCGAATTTCACGCCCGCAAACGGTCTACCTTCACATTAAAGAAATTCGCCCTCGTCTACGGCACCGTGATGCTCTTCAGCATGATTATGACCGAGATTTTGCCTACGCCTGCATCGAACATTTTCGTCGCGATTATTCCCGTCGCGTGCGCGTACGTCTATTTCTATGAATCAAAGCACCTCGAAAATGCGGAATTCCCAGCACTGCTTCCGAAGGCGATACGCAGAAAAACCTATCGGTCAACACTCGCAATCTCAGCATCGCTGTGCTGCGCATGCCTGGCGTGCTACTACACCATCGCCATCGTACCCGAGCAAAATATCATGACCGGCGACGCGGCATACCCTGTCGGAATGGCGGGCGCAGCGCTTTTGTGCATCGTCATCGCGCTTGGCGCGAAGTTCTCCAAGAGCACCGAAGCGGCATACAAGCTGCTGCCCTACTTCATGCTGTCTACCATCGTCGCAATTGCAATTTTCGCAAGCGAAATCGTATCCCTCAACACGATTGCATTCACCCTGTGCGTTATTCTTGCGGGCATATTCGAGGTGTTCATCATCTCGTATTTCGGCACTCTTTCAACCAAGGGATATTTCGCGCCCGTTTTGGCATTTTGCGCATCGAGCGCCGTTGTGCGTCTCGGATTCGCCATCGGTGAATTCTGGGCCGTTGCATACGAGGATATGCCCATGGTTTCCGAGAGCCTCGTGAATCCCACGTCGCTGCTGCTTATATGCGTGGTCGCCACCGCGCTTATCCCCTTGGTGCGCAACGAGAGCGAAATCGTCAGGGTCACCATGGCGCCTGCCACCGTGAACGATCTCGAAGAGGTATGTGACGCGGTTATCGCCGAATTCAAGCTGTCCAAACGAGAGGGCGAGATTTTGAAGCTGGTCGCACGTGGCTACACGGTTGACAATGTGTCAAAGAAGCTCGTCATCAGCCCCTACACCACGCAGACCCACATCCGCCACATCTATGCAAAAATGAACGTCCACAAGCGCAGCGAACTGCTCGACTACATCAACATGCATAGGGACAGCGAAAAGCCTACCCCCCCCCGCAGCAAAAAACAGTAATTAACGCGTAAGCACTTCAAGTAGTCAGCAGGTATTCGAATCGACCCCTGAGATCAATTCTCAGGGGTCGATTTATGTTTAATGGGCTTTGGGATTCGTTTTCCTCTACATCTGCCCACCGCAACGTTCCAGACGCTGCGGTGGGACAGCCGCCCCTGAGGAAAATGTCCCACACGACGGATGCGAGAGCAAAGCCTGCGTTTCATAAGTCAAGGGACTACCCCTTTGACCGAACACAAAAGAAGGGGCCCTAAGGCCCCTTCCCTATCATGTATATGTCAACGCGCTCAGCTTAGCCGAAACGGTACTCGACGCCCATCGTCGGCTGCGGGTTCTCCCACTTCTTGATAATGGTGTCGCCGCAGGCGATGCGGCAGGTGCCGCACTCCAGGCAGCCGGCGTAGTCGAAGGACTTCTTGCCGTCCTCATCGCGCTTGTACAGCGCCGCCGGGCACACCAGAATCAGCTTGTCGAACTCCTCGTCGGAGGGGTCGTCCACGAGCTCGATGTGCGCGTTGGACTCGTCGACCTCGTACTTGTTCAGGGACAGGTACTCGTCGACGTTCACCGAGAATTTGATGTCGCTCATAGTGCCTTCATCGCTCCCTTGACGTCTTTGAACAGGTTCATGAAGCCGACGCCCTTGACGATGGGCATCATGGACTTCTTCATGGGCTGCACCGGGCTGCCGTCGACGACGAACATGGTGTTCATCATGTCGCGGATCATCTCGGGGTAGCCGCAGAACATGCGATCGAAGTGCTCCATGAAGTTGGGGACGTTCTTGAACTGGCGCAGGTCCTTCATGACGAAGGAGTTCTCCAGAGCGTCGACGTAGCACTGCAGGCCGGCCTTGGAGGTGTCGCCAGCATCGAGGGCCTTCACAGCGGCCTGGCCAGCCATCTGACCGGCGGCCACGGCGTAGTCCATACCGCGCACGGTGTAGCCGAGGTTAACGCACATGGTGGCGTTGTCGCCGGCAATCATAACGCCGTCGGCGATGAGCTCGGACATCGTGGTGATGCCGCCTTCGGGAACCAGGTGGCCGGAATGCTCGACGCACTTCGCGCCCTTGAGCACGGGAGCGACCTCCGGGCGGTTCTTGAGGTCTTCGAGCATCTGGTACACGGGAACGTCGCCATTGGCCGTGGCCTCGACGCCCGCGACGATGCCGATAGAGATGGAGTCCTTGTTGGTGTAGATGATGCCGCCGCCGAAGGACCCGTGGGTGGCGTCACCGGCGAACAGCCATGCCGCGCCCTCGCCGGGCTGGCACTGGAAGCGCTTCTCGATTTCCTCTTCGGGAAGCTCGTAGACCTCCTTCACGCCGACGGCCATCTGGGACGCCGGAGGACGCTTGGCGCCCACGGCCTGCTCGGCCAGAAGCGAGTTCGCGCCGTCGCACAGCACGACGACGTCGGCGGTGATCTCGTCCTCGCCGGCGAAGATGCCTACGACTTTGCCGTTCTCGTCCTTGATGAGCTTCTCGACGGCGATGCCGCAGATATACTCGGCGCCAGCGTTCTCGGCCTGCTCGGCGAGCCACTGGTCGAAGGGCGCGCGCAGCACGGTGTAAGACTCCTGACCGTCCTTGAGAAGGTCCTCAGACGAGAAGTCGACCGTAAAGTTGGACGTGGGGGACATCAGCGAGATGCGCTCGTGCGAAACCTTGCGCTCGAACGGAATCTCGTCGAAGTTGTCGGGGAACACGGCGCGCAGGCAGTGGCCGTAGATGCGGCCGCCCGTCATGTTCTTGGCACCGGCGAAGTTGCCGCGCTCGACGACCAAAACCGATTTGCCGGCCTTGGCGATCTCGTAAGCGGCAATGGAGCCAGCGCAGCCAGAGCCGACGACAATCGCGTCGAAGTCTGCCATTGACTCTTCCTTTCCTTGAAAGCGATAGAAAAACGGCGCGGGATTTCGCCCGCGCCGAATCAGAACATCTTAAGACGTCTTACAGAGCAGCGACAAGCGCGGGCAGGACAGTCTTGATGTCGCCGACCAGACCGTAGTCGCACTGCTTGAAGATAGGAGCGTTCTTGTCCTTGTTGATCGCGAACAGCGTGGTGGCGCGGTTGCAGCCAACCATGTGCTGCATCTGGCCGGAAATGCCGGCAGCGATGTAGACCTTCGGGGACAGCATGAGGCCGGAAACACCGACGTACAGCTCGGTGGGCAGCCAGTTGACGCCCTCGGTGAGGGGACGGGAGCAGCCCAGGCCGCCGCCGACCTTGTCGCACAGGTCGCGAGCCATCTGCAGGTCTTCCTCAGCGCCGAAGCCGCGGCCGGCGGCCACGACGACGTCAGCCTTGTTCAGGTCAACGCCCGACTTCTCGATCGGGGTGGAAGAAACCAGCTTGATGGCCTTGGCCGGGGCAACCCAAGCGAGTTCCTCGGTAGCGTTTGCGCCAGAAGCCTGAGCGTCGGCGAACACGCCGGTGCCCACGCCGTAGAACGCGGTGCCCGTGGCCTTCTGCTTCTTCATGCCCACGCCGCCGAAGTACATGTCGGTGGCGACGCCGTCGGCGAACTCGATGACGTCGGGGATGATGGCGGCGCCTGCATGCGCGGCGACCTTGCCAGCGACGACCTTCATGTGGCGGGTCGGCTCGACCAGCACAACGCCGGGCTGCTCGGCGTCGAACGCGGCAATCACGGTGTCGGCAGCGTCGTCGACGACGGCGCCTTCGGGGACGGCGATGTGCAGAACCTTGTCGGCGACGGCGGCAGGAACCTCCATGTCGGCGATAGCAACCAGAACGACCTCATCGGCCATCGTGCGAGCGCCAGCGCAGAGCTCCTGGGCGGCGTCGGAATGCTCAGCGAGAACAAATGCTTTCATTGTTTTCGAATCCTTTCCTGATTCCGCGGACTACAGAGCGGCCTTGATGGCGGCAGCGAACTTCTCGATGGCGCCATCGTCGGCGGCGTCGATGATCTCGAGCTTGCGGTCGGCCTGCTTGGGGGCCTTGCAGTCGACGACTTCGATGCTGTTGGCGTAGGAGCCCTCAGCGCCGGAGACGTTCATCGGCTTCTTGCCGGCGGCGAGGATGTCCTTCATGCCCGGGATGCGGGGCAGCGCGATGTCGGGGGAGACGGAAACGACGGCCGGCAGGGGAACCTCGACGGTCTCGACGACGTCTTCCAGGGTGCGGACGACGGTCACGACGCCATCGCCAGCCTCGATCTTGGTTGCGCCGTTGACGACGGGCAGGCCCAGCTTGGCAGCCAGCTGCACGTCAACCTGCTGCGCGTAGTTATCGGCAGAGCCGTCGCCGCAGAGGATGAGGTCGTAATCCCCAACCTTGGCAACGAGGTCGGCCAGAGCCGCGGCGGTAGCGCCAGCGTCGAGGTCGGCGCAGGCGTCGTCGGCGGTCATGTAAAGCTCATTGATGCCGCGAGCCAGCACGTTCTTCTTGGTCTTGGAGTCGTCGATCTTGGAACCGCCGACCGTGATGCCCACGACTTCGGAACCCTCGTTGGCGGCAGCCAGCTGAGCTGCAGCTTCCATCGCGTTCAAGTCGTAGGTCGAGACGATCTGGTGAGCCTTGGCGTAATCGAGGCTACCGTCGCCGGACACCTGGATGTCCTGATCGTCAGGAACGACCTTGAAAGAAACAACGATTTTCATCTTGTACCTTTCCCTTCTCGGATACGTTTCTTAACAGTCTACTTGTGCGTGACTAATTGGCGTACTTCTTGGCAACCTGACGGCCGGCGATGTAGGCCATGACTTCGTGGGTGCCACCGCCAAACATGTTGCCGCGCAGGTCGGCCCAGATGCGGCCAATGCGGACTTCGGTAGTATAACCCAAACCGGCGTAGATGGAGAGCGCCATATCGGCGACCTGGAAGCACTCAGAGCAGCCGTAGCGCTTGAGCATCGCGGAGTCGAGCTGGACGGACTGGCCGTTGTCGAGCTTCCACAGGGTCTTGTACAGCATGTTGCGGGTGTTCTGGACCTTGATCTCCATGTCGCAGAGCTTCTCTTGGATCATCTGCAGCTTGGTGATCGGCTTGCCGAAGGCGATGCGCTGGTTGGCGTACTTGGCGGCGTCTTCCAGGGCGGCCTGGGCCAGACCAACCTGCTCGGCGACGATGAAGGAACGCTCGACCTCGAAGTTCTTCATGAGCATCATGAAGCCCTCGCCCGGCTTGCCCATGCGCTGCTCTTCGGTGACGACGACGTCGTCGAAGTAGACCTCGCAGAACGGGATGCACTGCTGGCCAATCTTATGCAGCGAAGCGGTGGAGACGCCCGGGGTGTCCATGGGGATGTACCACAGGGACATGTTGCGGTTCTCGCGGCTGGGATCCTCATCCTTGGCGACGACGATGGTGTACGGAAGCTTCTCGCCCATGGTGACCCAGGTCTTCTGGCCGGACAGCTTGTAGGTGCCGTCGGCCTGCTTCTTGGCGACGCAGGTCATGGAGCCATTGTCGGAGCCAGCGCCCGGCTCAGAGATGGACAGCGAAGCGATGGGCCAGCCGGTCTCCATGTAGTGGTCGACGGCCTGCTGCTTCTGCTCTTCGGTGCCAAACTCCATGATGTCGAACATGGACAGGGAGTTCTGGTACAGAATGTGCATGCAGCCCGCGCTGTGATACAGCTCTTCAATCATGAGTCCCAGGGTGACCTTGTCGGCCGGGATTCCGCCGTACTCCTCAGGAATGCCCATCAGGCCGAAACCGGCGTCGCGATACGCCTCGGCGATCTCGTCGGGCATGCCACCGTTCTCGTACATTTCCTTCACGACGTCGTCGGTGAAGTAGCGATCGCAGAACTCGCGCACGCTCTCGAGCAGCAGCTCCTGCTCATCGGTCAAAGCGAAATCCATTGCATCCTCCTAGTTGAGTGTCGACTTTTCGACCAACCTGTCCCCTTCGCTTCAAGGCCCAGGTTCGATATCGGCAGAATACGCCCTTCCGACACTTCCGAGCACGGTCAGTTTTTAAAATTTGTGGTGAATTTAACGTTTTTGCGGGACATATAACCATTTCTGTGCTTTTGTGGTTAGACATATAGGCGATAGCTTATATTTTTAGGCTTAATCAGGGCTTCACCTTGCCATTTACCGATGTTTTACCCCGTCTTTACTTATAAAAGCGTTAGGACATATCGACCCTTATGGGTCGTTCTGATGCTAAAATAGCGACATCGCGCACACGCACGCGGCATACGCGCTGCCAGCTAATTGTCCCACGACAGCGCGAAAGTGTCCCAATTTGCTTGCAATCGAAGGAGTCTTCATGGCATCGGCCGACACAATGGAACTGATGGGCGAGTCGTTCGTGAGCCTTGCAGAAAAGCTCCCCATTGAAAAGATCTCGGTTTCAGACATCGTGGCCGCGTCTGGCAAGAACCGCAAGACGTTCTATTACCATTTCGAGAGCAAAGCCCACCTTATTCGCTGGGTCTTTCGCAACGATTTGGCTGAGACGTTGCTCGATCGCTTCGACAACGACCATTTGGTCTACGAAAACGATGTCGAAGGCGCCATTGCCGATAAGCCTTATTACGCCTTCAAAAAGGTGGGCGTGCGTTCCCTCGACGGTTCGGAATTCTTCCAAGCGTTGGCCGACACCCTTGAGCGACGCCGCTCTTATTACGCGAAAGCGTTGCACGGCACCGAGCCCGACGGGTTGCGCGCCTACCTGTTCGACCTGTATGTGCCCGCGCTTGAAAAAGACATTCGCTTCATCCTGAGCAACCGTTCGCTCGACGATTCAGGCGTCCATTTCTTAGCCGAGTTCTATACGGGCGCAGCCATTACCTACCTCGTGCGCCGCGTGGGCATGCCAGCCGGAAATGACATTCTGGGCGACGTGGCACCGTTCGAGAACATCATCCATTCCTCGCTCGAAAGCGAAATCAAAGAGCAGCAGCTGCGTCGCGTGCTGTAGCTGCACATTTCCCATCTCGTAAAACTAATGCCGTTTGACCATGTCAAACGGCATTTTTTCAACCATCAACGATTTGATTTATCTGGATAAAACTAGATGAAAGCAATTTTTGTCTAGCTAAAATTTATCATCGATAATCGGTAAGCGGTATGTTTTCATCCGTGAACGGTAATCTTGATTCATATTATCGCCATATTGCTCACATTTTATCCATATCTAACGTAATAAAGCCGCCAAAAGACGGCTTTATTACCTAGGCAAATCGCTCAAATGCCTAATCTGTGGTCTTGGAGTGGGTCAAAAGGACCGTCCCTTTGACCCAGTTACTACCTAGGGTTCTTTAATGCACCGAGCACGACAGGCATGGGTCGTACGCTCGCACGAGTTTGCCCACCTCAAGACGAATTTTCGCCTCGTCGGCGTTCTGGGACGAGAGCAATTCGGCAAGCGTGCGCACGCTTGCCTCGGTATCACCCAAATTATGCACGGTAGGCGTGATGATGCTCGCGTGTTTCACCCTGCCGTCTTCGCCGAGCTCCACATCGTGAATCAGCGTGCCGCGCGGCGCTTCGGTCATGCCAACCCCGCGCCCTGCGTGCACCTCGAACGGCTCGGGTTTGCTCGTTCCCTCGCCGAATGCCAGCCAGCGCAGCATGGCTTCGCAGCGAACGCAGACATCCACCAGCTCAACCGCTTGAGCAACGTTGTTCAAATACGGGTTTTTCGCCGGCGGCCGCAAGCCCGCTTTCGCGGCCGCCAAACGGGCAGGCTGCGAAAGCTCGTTCCAGCTTAGGTTCATACGCGCGAGCGCGCTCGTAGTGATATTTTTCTTCGTAGACGCACGCCGCGAGAAACGCGCCGCCGAATGGTCCACTGCATATTCCTCGATGTTATCCAGGTAGTCAGTCGCGGCAAAACGTGCCCCATCCGAGGCAAACCCCGCCGTATCGCCCACCACGCAGTAGCGTCCATCTTCGACAAGCGCCATGAACTCGCCCGAGGTCTCGATATTGGGAACGTCGAACGATGCGAACACGTCCACGGTCTTCTCGCAGAATTCGCGCGCCGCCGCGACCTTGTCGGCCATGGCCAAAAATTCATCGCGACTCGGCTCGTGGGTGAAACCGCCCACCACGCACGTGATTG